>NZ_RKHG01000001.1:627790-941686 GCF_003752415.1 Luteococcus japonicus
TCTCACTACTGCGGCCCAGGACCCCCGCCTCGAGGAGACTGATCACGAGCATGGGCAGGCCACCGACCAGGTAGCTGAGGACCGCGATGACATCAGCCGGGCCGCGCCATCCCCCATTCATGGTCAAGGGCACCACCGCGTGGACCATCAGGTGCGTCCCGATGAAGACCCACACGGGACCGGCGAGCAGGCCAGCAGCCCGACTGAGCCTCGCCACCCACGGGGCTGCGGGCCGGTCATTGCGGCGCCCCAGCAGCATGACCAGTTCCGTGATCGCCAAGGTCTCGGCCAGGATGACCGGGAGGGCCATGAACAACAGCAGGTTCCACGGTTGCCGCACCGCGAGAAGTTCCATGTAGTGGGTCATCGCCATGCCAGCCATGCCCGAGCCAGCAGTCAGGTCGGGCACGGCCAGGGCCAGCCCGACCGCGGCCACGCTGGCAATTCCCAGGAATGCGAGGGACCCACGAGCCAGGGATGAGGATTCATTCGTCGTCATGCCGCCAAGCCTCCAGGCGGCATGTCGAGCCACGAGCAAGACAGTGTGAAGAAATGATCAAGATCCACCGCGAACACCGGCTGTCACCCACCTCCCCCGTCCGGACCATCGATGCCCCGGACCTGTGCAGTACCCGCAGTGGCACGGAAACCCACCAGAAGTCGACCGGCACTCGGTTCGGCCGCCTCTCTGCCGTGCACTGCTCTCGATGGCCACGCCATGACCCGTCGAGTCACAGAGTCTGGCGAGCTCGCGTGTGGGCGAGGCGATAGGAGTTGGTTCCGGTCTCGATGATGGCGTTGTAGGTGAGGCGGTCGACGATCGCTGCACACAGGCGGGTGTCGACGACGGGTGAAACCTATGCAGGAATCGACGGGCAAAAACTGAGCAGCCCGGAGGAACCTGTCAGGGGTGATCACTTTGGAGGATTGGGCCGAGATCCGTCGGCTGCACCGTGCTGAAGGCCTATCTAAGGCCGCCATCGCCCGCCACCTGGGCATCTCCCGCAACACCGTCTCCGCCGCTCTCAAGTCCGAGCGGCCACCCCAGTACCACCGCCCACCCACCGGGTCCTTGGTCGACCCGTTCGAGACACAGATTCGTCAGCTCTTGGCGCAGTACCCGACGATGCCGGCGACGGTGATTGCCGAACGCATCGGTTGGCGCCACTCCATGACGATCCTCAAGGACCGCATCCGCATCCTGCGGCCGTACTTCCAGCCACCGGACCCCGCCGACCGGATCACCTACCAGCCCGGCGAACTCGCCCAGTGCGACCTGTGGTTCCCCGCCACACCGATCCCCGTTGGGCATGGCACCGAACGGATCCTGCCGGTGCTGACCATGACCTGCGGCTACTCCCGCCACACCAGCGCGGTGATGATCTGTTCCCGCAAGGCCGGCGACATCCTGACCGGCATGTGGCACATCCTTACCCAGTGGGGGCGCGTCCCCAAGACACTCGTGTGGGACCGGGAAGCCGCGATCGGCGGCACCGGCAAACCCTCGGCCGAGGCCGCCGCGTTCACCGGCACCCTCGGCGTCCGCCTCCACCTCGCCCCGCCCCGCGACCCCGAGTTCAAGGGCCTGGTCGAACGACGCAACGGTTACCTCGCAACGTCCTTCCTGCCCGGCCGGGTCTTCACCAGCCCCGCCGACTTCAACACCCAGGTCACTGACTGGCTCACCACCCACGCCAACCAGCGCCGCATCCGCGCCCTGGGCGCCAGCCCCGCCGAGCGCTGGAACACCGACCGGGCCGCGATGCTCGACCTGCCACCCTTGCCGCCTGTCGTTGGCCTGCACCACCGGGTCCGGCTCGCCCGGGACTACTACATCCGCCTCGACGGCAACGACTACTCCGCGGACCCGCGCGCGATCGGCCGGTTCGTGACCGCGACCACCACCGGCGACCAGGTCCGCATCCTGTGTGACGACGCCCTGGTCGGGCTCCACACCCGCTGCTGGGCCACGGGCCAGACCATCACCGACCCCGCCCACCAGCGCATCGCCCACGACCTGCGCCACGCCTACAACCAGCGCCACGCCTACAACCAGCGCACCCG
Source organism: Luteococcus japonicus (assembly GCF_003752415.1). NCBI lineage: Bacteria > Bacillati > Actinomycetota > Actinomycetes > Propionibacteriales > Propionibacteriaceae > Luteococcus > Luteococcus japonicus. The sequence goes on from NZ_RKHG01000001.1 coordinate 629,855, forward strand.
CCACTCCCCGGCCACCCGCACCCACGACGACGGACACGCCGTCGCGATCCGCGCCCTGCCCGACTACGACGCCCTGTTCGGCGTCGACTTCCACACCCACCAAGGAGCCTCATGACCACCAAGACCACCGCCCCGAACACCCAGCCCACCACCACGGGCTTCACAGCGTCTACCAGTCAGGACGGGGAACGCATCGCCTCCCAGCTCGCCTTCCTCACCCGCGTGCTCAAGATGCCCACCATCGCCAAGACCTGGTCCGAGATCGCCGACCAGGCCCGCGACCTGGGCTGGTCCCACGAGCAATACCTCGCCGCCGTCCTCGAACGCCAGGCCGCCGACCGGGAAGCCGCCGGCACCATGATGCGGATCCGCACCGCCCACTTCCCAGCCATGAAGACCCTCGAGGACTTCAACTACGACCACCTCCCGTCCCTACGCCGCGACCTGCTCGCCCACCTCGCCACCTCCACCTACGTGTCGAAGGCCGAGAACGTGGTCCTGCTCGGGCCGCCCGGCATCGGCAAGACCCACCTCGCGATCGGCCTGGGGATCAAGGCCGCGCAAAACGGCCACAGCGTCCTGTTCGACACCGCCAGCGCCTGGATCAGCCGACTCCAGACCGCCCACCAGGCAGGGCAACTCGACGCCGAACCAAGAAGATCCAGCGGTACCGCCTGGTCATCGTCGACGAGGTCGGCTACCTGCCCTTCGACGCCGACGCAGCCAACCTGTTCTTCCAACTCGTCGCATCCCGCTACGAACAAGGCTCCCTCATCGTCACCAGCAACCTGCCCTTCGGCCGCTGGGGCGAAACCTTCTCCGACGACGTCATCGCTGCCGCCATGATCGACCGCCTCGTCCACCACGCCGAAGTCCTCGCCCTGTCAGGCGAGTCCTACCGCACCCGCGCCCGCCGAGAACTCCTCACCAAAGACCGCAACAACTAGGGGCAGAGAAGAAGATGCGTGGCTGGGGGCACCCCACCTCGCGCCAGGGCTCACCCATCAACACGTCAGCTTCTGCTGTACTATTCAGCACATGCTGACCATTGCTTCGCGTCTTGACGCCCTGAACCGCATCGGACGGGCCCTGGCTGACCCCACCAGAGCGCGCATCCTGTTGAGCCTGCTGGATGCGCCCTCGTATCCCGCCGAACTCGCCCAGAGTCTGGACCTGACCCGGTCGAACGTGTCGAACCATCTGGCCTGCCTGCGTGACTGCGGCATTGTCGTGGCCGAGATGCAGGGGCGCAAGGTCCGCTACGACATCGCCGATCATCACCTGCGCGACGCTCTCACTTCGCTGGTCGAGGTGACACTGGCCGTGAACGACGCCGCACCCTGTCTCGATCCGGCCTGCAGCGATAGCGCCGGCCAGGAGGTCCGCTGATGTTGGCCACCATGATCCAGGCCGTCGGCCTGTTCGTCGCGACCAACATCGACGACGTCATCGTGTTGTCGCTGTTCTTCGCTCGTGGCGCTGGCCGCGCAGGAACCACGCGACGCATCGTCGTGGGTCAGTACCTGGGATTCCTGGGCATCCTTGGCGCGGCTCTCCTGACTACTTGGGGCGCGAGCCTGGCCCTGCCGGAATCCGCCATCCCCTACTTCGGTCTGATCCCCCTGCTCTTGGGGCTTCGCGCCGCATGGGAGGCATGGCAGGGCGAGGACGATGACGAGCTCGATGACCGCAAGAAGGTCGCGCCGTTGACCGTCGCGGCTGTGACCTTCGCCAATGGCGGGGACAACATCGGTGTCTACGTCCCCGTCTTCCTCAGTGTCAGTCCAGCCAGCATCCTGACCTACTGCGCAGTCTTCCTGCTGTTCGTCGCAGTCCTCGTGGCCATTGCGAAGTTCGTGGCCACCCGGCCGGGCATCGACGAGGCCCTCGAGAAGTCCGAACACATCCTGTTCCCACTCGTCCTGATCATCTTGGGCGTCGTGATCCTTGTCCAAGGAGGCGCTTTTGGCCTGTGATCTCAGTCGGACGGCGCCCGGACCTGCTCAGTTTTCAGGCGGGTGGTTTCGAGTGGTCGTCGCAATCCTTGTCACATGACAGGAGCAGTTGTGAGCAGTACTCGAAGGACCAAGAAGGGCCCAGGGCGACGGCCGTTGTCCTCGCAGCGGCGACAGTTCATGGATCTGATCGACCGTGGTTGGAGCATCCGGGGTGCGGCTCGAGAAGTTGGCGTGTCTCGAACGTCCGCGAACTCATGGATGCACGGAGCGAAGATCTATCGCAACGGTGAAGTCGTCGGGTTCAAGAAGCCCCTCGAACGCCTCGCCGTCCGCGAGGTCAGCAGCCGCTACCTGTCGCAAGAGGAACGCCTCCTCATCGCCGACCTCCACCTGGCCGGCCATACGCAGCTGGCCATCGCCAGACAGTTGGGGCGCTCGCCGTCGACGATCTGCCGTGAGCTGCAGCGCAACAGCAGCGCCGGGGAGGGTCACCGCCTCGAGTACCAGCCCTACCGGGCCCAGCGTCTCGCGGTCGCCCGACGCACCCGTGTCCACCCGCGCCGGCTGGAGACCAACGCCTTCCTGGGTGACCTGGTCGCGGAGAAGCTGCAGCGCCGGTGGAGCCCGGCACAGATCAGCGACTGGCTCCACGCGACGTTCCCGGACCGGCCGGAGATGTGGTTGTATCACGAGAGCATCTACCAGGCCATCTACGAGCCGAACTCGCGCTGGCAACGCCCAACACCGCTGGCCCCCTTCCGGGCGACACCACCGCGCACGGGCCGCACCGCCCGCAGAGCCCAGGTGCGGATCCATCGCCGCCGTCCTCGGTTCGAGCAGCCGATGCTGTCGATCCACGAACGAGGCTTCGACCCACTGGACCGGAGCCAACCCGGCAACTGGGAAGGCGACTTGATCATCGGCCGCGGCGTCACCTCCGCGATCGGGACCCTGGTCGAGCGTCAAACACGAACCCTGCATCTAGTCCACCTCGCCGGGCAGGACAGCGACACGCTGCACCGAGCAATCATCGACCGGATGGCAGACCTGCCACCCACCCTGTTGCGATCGATCACTTGGGACCAGGGCACCGAGATGGCCCGCCATCTCAGCATCGCAGCCGACCTCGGGATCAACGTCTACTTCTGCGACTCCCACAGCCCGTGGCAGCGCGGCAGCAACGAGAACACGAACGGGTTGCTGCGAGACTACTTCCCCAAGGGCGTCGACCTGCGCCGGTTCAGTCCCGAGCACCTCCGGGCCGTCGAGAACGAGATCAACCACCGCCCCAGAGCAGTCCTCGGGGGACGTTGCCCAGCCGACCTGTTTCGCCTCCTGCTAACCTCCGAAACATCCCCGAATTGCGACGTTGGCTAGAACCCAAGGCGTCGATTCCTGCTCACTTTTCGGCCGTCGTTGACACGACATGTAGGCGCGCGGTTGTAGAGAGTCGGCCGCGACCGGTTCCCTGCCCTGCGCGTGTGGTTTCAAAAGTTCCTCCTGAAGGCGTGAGCGCCTGACGGCGTTCACGCCGTCATATGTCGTCCCACCAACAGAATCCCTCACCTTCGCGGAAGATAGTTCGAACGCTTGCGAAAGTAGGGGGATGGGCTTCTCATGCACATCTTCGAGACGGGTGCTCTTCGGTATGGCTATGTCAACCCACTTGGCCCCTGGCTGACGGCCAGAAGTGGACCCACCTTGCGCGAGCCCAGCGGCAGTAGCGTGCGTCTCCGACGCCGCGCAGAGCGACAGATGGGGACGTCTCCCATGGGCAGTCCGGTCGCTCGGTCAGTCCTCGAACTCGAACCCGTCCGCCTCGGCTCGACGCATGACCTCTTCGAGCGCCTTCTCATCCTGGGTCAGCGGCTCCATCACAGCCTGCAGCCGTTCCAGGTCCGATTGGGTCCCGGTTGCCGAGAACATGTCGCCCTCGCTGTCCAGCTCCACAGCGTCAACGATGTCGGCGGCCGCGAAGCTAGCGATCCCTTCCCAGAAGTAGCCATTGGGCTCATGGCCACGGGTGATGATGGCTTCGTCGACGGGCAGGCCGCCGCAATCGAAGCTGAGGCAGTGCGTCCCGTCGATGGCCGTGATCCGCGTGTTTCCCATGCACCGAGCCTAGGGCGTCCACATGCGTTCCCCCCGACCCAACGCCCGACTTTCGGCGGAAGAGTAATGTCACGCACCCGATTCCCGTGTGGCTCCGGTGACGACTCGGAGACTGCGTGGACTCAGGTCGGCGGGCAGTTCCTCGTCGTCGAGCATGGTGAGTACTTCCTCCCTGAGTCTGTCTGATTCGTCGAGTCGGCCTTCGGCAATGGCGGCTGCCGCCAGGTCGAGTCGCGTGATGGTGTCCTCCGGGACAGCCCGCAGCGCTGCTTCTGCCCCGGCTCGTGCTTGGGCGGTGTTGTTCTTGGCGAGGTGGTGGCTGCTGAGGGTGTGGGCGATGTCGACGATCGAGACGGTGATGTGGTGCTCGAGGCCGGTGTGCGCGAGCCAGCCCCAACCTCCAGGGCGCAGCTGGTCGAACGGACGCCCTTGAGCCAAGCCCAAGGCGGCTTCGAGATCGTCGATGCCGTCCTCCCCTGCTGCTTGGGCGCGGGCGCGGAGTCGGCGCATGAGGTCGATGTCGACGAGCAAGTCAGGTACTTGGTAAACGGGCACGCCCCTGTCGAGGGCGGCGGGGGTGTTCGTCGCGTCGGGCAGGTAGCGCTCGCCGGTGCTCTGGTTGGTGCCAAGCCATTCGCGGATGGTCGTGATGCCGGTTCGCACCGTCTGTGCGGACACGTTCATGGCGTCCGCGACTTCGTCGGGGGTGGCGCCGTGCTCGCGCAGTGCGATGTAGGCGAGCATCTCGGTGTAGTAGGGCTTGCGTTTGGCGATGGCCTTGCCGCGGGCGGTCACCTTGACCGGTCCGAGCAGGCTCAGCTTGGGGCGGCGTGTGTCGGGATCGTGCCAGTCGGCCAGGTCGGCGTCGAGGGTGGGGTCGAGCTCACGCAGTCGCTGGGCAACAGTCTCGTCGGGTTCAGACAGGAGACGGGCCCATTCGGCGTCGTCATCGACGGTCGGCGGCAACGCGGCTGTCGTGGTGTGGCCGATCGCGTCGTCATGATCGGGTCGTACCTCGTCTTCGACGGTCGTGGACGGGCTGTGCGTCGCGATGGATCCGGCGGCGTCGGTCAGTTCCCGCCAGCCGGTGTCGCCGGCAGGTGGAACGGGTTCGTCGGTGAGGGTATCGGCCTGGGCGAGAAGGGCCGCGCAGCCGAGGGCCTCGTCCGGGGTGAGACCGGCGGGGATGAGGGCCAGTCCGGCTGGTTCGAGTCGCGCCTGACCGTGGGCGGTGTACACCAGCCGAGCCGCATCAGACTCGGCGCTGCTCTCCCCCACCACGACTAATGCTGCCCCGGTCTGAGACGGGTGGTCGATGATCATGCTGATCAGGTCGCTGGCTTCGGTGGTGTGGGCGTCGGTGGTGATGAGTGCTTGCGGGAGCCAGGCCTCGCCGTCGGTGGCGCGGCAGCGCTTGTCCTCCACGGCCGCGTCCTCGGCCGAGAGGCGGTGGATGGTGCGTCGTGCGTCGTGCGTCGTCGGTGATGGTCTCGATGGCGCGGACCGCCGCAGTGGGTTGGTGGAGGCGGTTGGGGTTCATGTCGATGGCTTCGACGCCGGCGTCGAGGCAGGTGGCGCGCACGCCACGCGACCAGGGGTTGACGGCGATCTCGGCGGCGGCGTAGCGGGCGAAGTCGTGGGCGTAGTCCGCGTCGCCGGTGAGGTGCAGCACGCCGAGTTGTTCGAGGTTGACCAGCCACACGGCCTGGTCGTGGTCGGTTCCTGCCGTGACGAGCAGCGGGTAGGGCGCGGGCGCCTCGATCGCACCGAGGTTCGGGTGCAGGGGTGTGGCCCAGCAGCGGCCGCTGTCGTCGATGGCGGACCACGCACTGGGCATGGAGTCGGTGGCCTCGGCGAGGTGGACCTCGATCTGGTCGGTGGTGACGCGCACGGCGGCCACGTGCGGCACCCGGTGGCCTGCGACCAGGGCGTCGGCGGCGAGGTGGCGCAGGTGGGCGTCGAGGTTGGCGAGGTCGACCGTGACCGGTGTCCCGGCGGCAACCAGCGTCTGCTCGACGGGGGCGAGTTCGGGTGGGGGCAGGGTGATCTGGCGGCCCGGACGGCGGTGGGAGGCCTGCACGACGCGTCGGCGGCGCAGCACCACGAGCGCCGAGGCGGCCAGCAGGCCACCGCCCGACGCGAGCCCGGTGAGCAGCCACGATGCCGAGACACCGTCGTGCGCTTCCACCTCGTCGTTTACCGGTGCGGCAGCTGGGGTGGTGGCGGTGCTGTGCGGGCTCGCTGTGCTCGCGGCCGATGACGGGCTGGGCGCCGGTGCCGGGGTCGAGGTCTGGCTTGGGGTGGTGCGGGGCGTGTCGGTGGGCTTGGGGGTCCGGGACGCGACCTGCGGCTTCTTCTCGGGTTCGGAGGCCGTCTGGCCAGGGATGGTGAGGGTCCAGCCGGGCAGGATGATGTCGGGGTCGGTGAGGCGTGCTCCGTCGGGCTCGGGTGTGGTGCGGGAGGCCTGGTAGATCTCGGGCCAGCGTTCAGGGTCGCCGAGGTGTGCCTGGGCGAGCTGCGCCAGAGTGTCGCCGTCGCGCACGACGACCGTGCGAGCCTGCCGCTCGGTCTGTGGCTGGGTGGTACCGGCGGGGATGGTGATGCGCCAGCCGGGGTGGATGATGTTGGGGTCCGTGAGGTGTGCCCCGTCGGGCTGGACGGTGCGGCGGGATGCCTGGGCGAGTTCGGGCCACCGGTCGGCGTCGTGGAGCTCGTCGGCGGCGATGCTCGACAGGCTCTCCCCCTCCGTGACGACGTGCACCCGCACACCCGTGCCGGCGGGCGTCGCTACGGCAGAGGTACCCGCAGCAGTCTGCGTCGTGGCGGTGGCTGCGGGTGGAGTGGGACTGGGTTCGGCCGAGGCGGTCGGGGTGCCGAGCAGGGGTGCGGTGACCAGGACGAGGGCGGCGGTGGCGACCAGGCGTCGGATGCCGAGCTGGGGCGCGTGCCAGCCGGGCAGCATCGGAGCGGTGCGGCCGCGCAGGCGCGCGACGGTTTCGAGCAGGATCAGCACGGCGAGGTAGGCCCAGACGAGCCAGCCCAGCAGGCCGATGACGGTCAGGGCGAGGGTGCCGTCGTCCGGCGCGGTCAGGGCCTGCCACCATTGGCCGGGGGTCGGGATGCTGCCGGGCAGGGGGTTGCCGACGGTGGCCACCAGTGCTGCGGGAAGGCCGACCATCAGGGCCAGGAGGGCGAGCAGGGCCGCCAGGCCTTGGAGTCGGCGTCGGAGGGTGGTCATCGTGGTCTCCCGTCGAGGACGCGGTTGATCTCGACCTGACCGGTTCCCGTGACGGGGAGCCAGTCGATGCCGAGCAGGGTGAGGAAACGGCACTCGTAGTCACCGGTGGCCGTCACCGACACGGTGGTCGCGCCGACGGTGGTGGTCCCGGTGTATCCGGCGGCGGTGAGGTAGCCGTCGGCGGCGGCGCTCACCCGGGCGGGGTCGGGGGTGAGGGTGCCGGTGGTGGCCAGCGCGTCGAGTTCGACCTGTTGGCCGCCGGTACGGGCGGCTTCGAAGGCGACCTGCCGGGCACGCTGCTCGGCCGCGACATGCCCGGCCAGGTCGACGCCCAGGCCGAGGACCAGCATCATGCACAGGCTGGCCAGCACAGCCCAGGTGCTGATGGAGCCCCGCTCATCGCGCACCGGCTTGGTGCGGCGTGCTGTCGCGGTCATCGTCGGACCCGGAACACGTCCAGCGGTGAGCTGGCCTGTCGGGTGATGGTGATGCTGCCGGGCAGCCCGGGCAACGCGATGTCGGACAGGTTCACCTGACACGTCACGGTGGCCTGCAGGCTGGCCGGGGTACCGACGGGAACCGCGAAGCCGGCGACATCGACCTCGACGCGCGCCGGTTGGCAGTCGAGCTGGTGGCTGGTCAGCGTCGCCTGGGCGGCGGTGGTGGCGCGGCTGGTGGCGCTGGCCGCATCCCGTGCCAGCGAGCCGCTGCGAGCCGCTTCGGCCGCGGCGGCATCGACGTGCTGCCGGGCCACCTCGATGCGCCCCAAGGCGATGACCAGGCCGAGGAACAGGCAGAAGGCCGGCACCACCAGGACGGCCTCCAAAGTGGCCGAACCCCGCTCACCCCGTCCGCTGCGGCTCATGTGAGTTCCTCCCACGTCATCGACGCCGACCGGATCACCGGCAACTCCAGCCCCGGGACGAGGGCCAGGCATCGACCGGTGACCGTGGCGTGGGGGCCGGTGACGTCCCCGGTGACGGTGACCTGGGCGTGTTCGAGGCCGCCGTGGGACTGCTCCAACGCCGTCTGGGCACGTTGCGTCCCGGTGGCCTGCCAGTCGTGGTCCTTGGCGCTGGCAGCGGCCCGGGCAGCGTCCTGCGCTGCGGCCGAGGCGATGGACGCGGCGTAGTAGTAGAGGGCCGCCTGGACGCCGACGATGACCAGCAGCAACAGTGCCGGCATCAGCACGACCATCTCGAGGGTGGCCGAGCCGCGCTCGTCTCGCCGCGGCACCCGGCCCCGACGACCCCGGGTCACTTGATCTTGCCGACTTCCTTCTTGACGAATGCGGTGATGGCGGCCACCACGATGCCGACCAGCGCGATGATCGCGACCGCCCACAGCGCCTGCTCGATCGTGATCGAGCCCCGCTCGTCCCGCCGCCGGGCCAGCACCTGCTGCTGGTGCCCCAGCAGGGTCTCCACCCGGTAGCCCAGCGTCAACCAGATTCCCAGAATGTGCTGCATCGTCGTGTTCCTTTCGTCGATTCCAACAAGCCACCAGGACGGCCCTGGTGACCCCAGATCTGTCACAGGGGAATGCACAACTCGGGGGGAGCCACCCGTGATGGGTGGCGCGGAGGGGTGTGTGGTGTCAGGTGATGCCGACCACCCTCAACAAGGCCGGGACGATGAGGATGGTGATGAACGTGATGCCCAGCGCGCTCATGGGGATGGTCAGCTTCTCGCCGACCGCGTTGGCGTGGGTCAGGTCCTGGCTCAACAGCGCCGAGCGCATCGACGCGGAACGGGCCCGCAGCTGGCTGTAGATCTGGCTGCCCTCCTCACCCGACAGTCGCAGGATGTCGGCCAGGTCAGCCAGCTCGGCCAGACCGAGCTCGTGGGACAGTCGCCGCAGAGCCTCCCACGGCGGCTCACCCGTCCACCGCGAGAAGGCCAACTCCTCCCGCAACCGGACGAAGACCCACGAATCGCCCACCTCGGCGGCAGCCTCCATCGCCTGCCGGGTCCCCGAACCGGAGTTGCGCTCCAACGCAATCAGTTCGATGTAGGCGCCCAAGGCGCGGTTGAACTCCGTGCGGGCCCGGCCCGCATCGTCGACCACATTCCAGTTCGGGATGAAGAAGAACACCACCCCCGCTGCCAGGCTCGCCATCACCGGTACCACCACCGGCAGCGGCAACCCCATCACCGCGAACAGGCTCGACAGCAGCGCCGGCGCCATCATCCCCAACATCGCGAAGGCCACCTTCTCCCCGAAGAACCGCGCCTGGCTGATCCGCAACAACGCCAACTGCTGGGTGGGCACCACACCCCACCACCCAGCTGGCAGCGTGCGCATCGCCCACCGCCCCAGACGCTCGACACCACCGACCGCCCGAACCTGACCCCCACCCGTGGCAGGTGTCTGGGTGGACTGGGCTGACAACCGGACGACCGCGTCGTGGGCATCGACCTGCACCGGCGCCAACCGCCACACCAAGGCCGAGACCCCGGCGCCGATGCTCAACCCGCCCAGCAGCGCCAGCTGCAGACCCGTCGTGCTCATCGCACCTGCTCCTTCGCCACCGATGCCCCCAGGAACCGTGGGATCGCGTCCCCGGCAGCCATGCGCCGCATCCACACCAACACCGCCACATAGACCCCGAGCAGGACCGCCAGCACCACTTGTCCGATCGGTGTCTTGTACGGGGCGACGTAGCTTCCCGACATCGCCAACACCGTCAGCGCGCACACGGTGATGACCGTCACCCACCGGGCCGTCGCCCGCGGCTTGGCACGGTCGGCCTCCACCTGCCTGCGGGCCCGCACATCAGCCGCCACCGACTCGGCCAGGCTCTCCAACACCGCCGCCACACCCGGACCACGCCGGCGCGCTGCCAACAGCAGGTTGGCCGCCACCAGGTCCCCGGTCGGGTCGTCCAGCTCGTCGGCGAACAACCGCAACGCCTCCGAAGTCGACCACCGCGCCCGCAGCCGGGCCACCAGCCGCGACACCTCCGGACGGATCGGCTCCGGCGCCGACCGCAACGTCGCGATCAACGCCTGCTCCAACCCCGCACCCACCGTCATGATCCCCGACAGCGACCGGGTCCACTCCTCCATCGCCTCCAACCGCTCGATCCGCGCCGCCGCTGGAGGGGCCGACACCAACGCCGGCAACCCCGCCACCGCCAACGGCACCACCACGACCGCGATCAACCAGCCCGACACGAGCGCCACCACCACACCAGCCACCAGCCCGACACCGACTGCCAGCCGGGCACGCCGCGACCACCGCCGCAGGGTGCGGCCCCGTCGCGGACGTCCCGTGGCAACCGGCGACGGCCGCAGCCCCCACACCACACCCAGCAGACCGGCGACGATCATCGCCCCCGCGACGGCGGGCACCAGCAGCGTCACAGCACACCTGCCTGGCTCTCAGCCCGGTAGCCGTCCAGATCGAACCCGAAACGGGCCAGGTCGTCGTACTCCTCCGGCAGGCCCGGCACCGCCCGTATCGTCCTCGACCCCGACTCGCACCCGAACACCGGCACCAGCGCATAGCCCTTGGCCTTCTCCCCCGGCCCCAACACACAGATCTGCGAGGTCCAGCGCTGCTTGCCCCGCTCACTGGTGCGGGCATCGACGTGCACGATCACGTCCAACGACTGCGCCAACGCCCGCACCGCATAGTCGTAGGTCACATGGGCGCCGGCCTTCATCGCACACGTCACCAGCTTGTTGACCGTGTCCTCACAACTACGGGCATGCGTCGTCGACAACGATCCCGTCCCCGACTGCATCGCCTCCAGCATCGCCAGCACCTCACGACCCCGCACCTCACCCACGATCTGGCGCGACAGGTTGAACCGGTACGAGTCGTACAAGGCGTCATCGATGCTGAACTCCCCCGCCCGACGCCCCGAGGCCGTCATCTCCCCACCCGGCCGGGCCTCCCACGCGTGGACGATCGGATGCCGCTCCCGCATCTCGTGCAGGTGCAGCTCGTACTCGGTCTCGAAGGTGCCGATCGCCTCATCCGGGCCGATCTCGGCACACAACGCGCGCACCATCGTCGTCTTGCCCGCACCCTGCGCCCCCGCCACCACGATCGAACGACGCGACCGCACCGCCGCCCGCAGGAACGACGCCGCCGTCGCCGACAACGACCCCAGCCCCACCAGGTCGTCCAAGGTCACCTGCTGCAACCGGTGACGACGGATCACCACCGACGGTCGAGGCGTCACCCACGCCGTCGCCGCCAACCGCGCCCCACCATCCAGCCGCAGGTGCAGCCGAGGCTCCGCCTCACTGAACTGCCGCGCATTCGCCTCCGACCGAGACGCCACGAAGACCAGGAAGTCGATCAACTCCTGGTCACTGTCGGCCACCGCAGGACCCGCCACCACCCGACCATCGGCATACTCCAGCCACACCACATCACAGCCCTGGATGATGATGTTCTCCACCCGCTCGTCATCAACCAACGGCTGCAACCTGCCGAGCCGGAACAACGCATCGAAGACCGCCTGCGCCACCCGCTGCTCACCCGACGGCGACAACGTCCGCACACCCGCACGAGCCTGCTGCGCCACCTCCTCGACCACCAGATCAGCAATGATCCGCCGCCCCAGCCGGTGCTGCTCGGCCACCGACGTCGCCGACGACCCCTCCAACGCCCGCATCAACTGCCCCGACGCAGCCACCCGCAACGCGCGCACCAACTCCCAATCCAACTCCCCCTCCACCGCAGCACCGGCCCGACCCTCCGGCACCGTCGGGCACCGTGTCGGCCACGGTTGCTGGGGGCGTCGCGGGGCGCAGGTTGGCCGGTGCCGCAGCGGCACGGATCCGCTCCACCGACGCCGAACCCCGCACCAGCGAGAACGTCGACCGCCGACGCCCCGCCGACGCGACCGGTGAGTCCGTCTGGAACAAAGGCAACCTCGACAGATCCGAAGCCTCCAGCTCCCGCTCATCGACCCGCTCGTTCATCACGCCTCCTCCAGCACCGTCGACGGATCCTGCGCGCTCGCTGCCGAACGGATCGCCGTTCCCAGCGCGTCCAGCGAGCGATGCCACCGACCCAACGCCCGGCCCGAGACCTTCTCCCCACGACTCACACTGGCCGCAGCCCGCGGATCCCAACACACGCTCCCGAAGCCGGGCAGCCCCACCGCCTTGGCCACCTCCCGCAGTCCGTAGGGACGGCCCGGGCCCACCACCACGCAGCCCACCGTCCCGGCACCCGTGCCCGCAGCAGCCGCCTCCGCCCAGGCCAGCCCCCACTGCCGGGCAGCCGACAACTCCGGCAGCCCACTGCCACAGACCAACAGCGCCAGATCAGCCGACTCCACCAACGCCGTCGCTGAATGGGCCATCCCCAACCGTCCCGCGTCGATGATCACGTCCTGCCCCGACGCCTCCAGCGCTCGCAGCTCGGAGGCCAACGGACGCCACAACTCCCGCAGACTGCCCGCCTGCACGTGTGACCGGGGCCCCACCAGCACCGACGCGTTCGTGCCTTCGAGCACCAGCAGCGATGTCGGCAACGCCTCACCCAGCCGGCCCTCACGCTGCGCCAGTACCAGCTGCACCATCGCATCCGGATGCGCCACCGCACCCTGGAACAACCCCGCCAACACCGGCGAACCACCCACCGGGTCGGCATCCACCAACACCACCGGACGCGGCCACCGCATCGCCAACCCCAACGCCGTCGTCGTCACGCCCGGAGCACCCGAAGCCGAGGCCAACACCACCAGAGCCATCAGCCCTCCCGCGCATCGACCACGAGGGCCACCTTGCCGCTGGCCGAGCGAGCCGCCAGCTCCGGCGCCTGCTGCTCAGCCACCTCCACACTCACACTGATCCGCCCCGACACATCCGCAGCATCGACCTGCACCACCGACGCCGTGAACACCCGAACGTCCTGGGCCACCACATCGCCCTGCTGGCCAGGCGTCGACACCACCCGCACCCGATCGCCCACCCACAGCGGCTGCGACGGCAACTGGCCCGGAGCCAATGCCAAGCCCACCACCGACATCCCCTTGTGCGGCGCCACATCCTGCGTGACCCCGGGCGGCACCATCAACTGCCCCGCCTGCAGATCCACCGCAGCACGCTGACCCACCAAGGCCTCCAACCCGTCCGCTGGCACCGTCGCCAACGCCGGATCAACCCCCACCCGGACCACCTCCAGGTCCGACGCCGAGATCACCGACCCCCGCGCCACGTCTTGCCGCACCCCCACCACCGGCTGCGCCGAACCCAGGCTCGAGTACGTCCACACCGACAACAACGCCCCCAGCACCACCAGCGCCACCGACACCGCCACCAACGCAGGACGCCGCCGCATCCGCACCCCCGCCGCTGCGGGCGTCACCCTGGCCGCAGCCTGCGGCGCCTCCACACCAGCCGTCTGCGTCGCGGTCATCGCCCGATCACCTGGACCTCGCCCACCTCAAGCACCCGATCCGTCGTGAAATCCATCGCGATACTCCCCGTCTGCCCGCCCGACGCCGTCCAATCAACAGCCCAGAAGGACGTCGCCCTGATCGTGTACGCCCCCCGCTGCGAATATGTATGGCCACAATCCGGCGACGACTTTCCGCCATCCCCAGGCCCGAACACCGACCCCGCCGTCGTGCACGTCACGGCCTGGCCGTCGCCCATCTGCCACACCACCCGCTTCACCTTCGCCGTGGCCGACACCGTCACGCCCCGCTCGCTCAAGCTGCGGGTCTGCGGGCCAAACGTCTGCGCCGACGGATTCTCAACCCACATCCACACCGGCAACCCCACCGTCCCCACCACACCGGGACGATCCTCCGGAGCCATCCCCACATCAATCGCCCGCAAATTCATCTGCGCCACCAATTGCTTCGCCAACACCGCAGGATCCGGCGGCGCCGCCACGCCAGCCGGCTGCGCCGCCGACCAGAACGAGTGGACGTGCCCGCCAGCCTCAACACCAGTGGTGCACATGTAGACCGCCCCATCCGTGTGCCCTTCCCAGAGCGGATGACCCGCGGGAGGTGGAGGCGTGGCCGGTTTCACGTAGCACTGCCGCTCGTTGGACCAGTAGCCGGCGCTGCTGGTGCACGGGACCGGGGAACCCGACCGGCTTGCACACGCCGCCTTACCTGGACTGGACGAGTTGCTCTTTCCCAGGTGGGTGGAAGTCTTCGTTCTCCCCGCCGGCCCAGCGGGCGTGCCTGAGAGCGAGAGCGTGACAGCACAGGATCCCGAGTAGGGGCTGTAGCGCTGGTCCGATCCGCAGCTGACGGTTCCATCTGCCCAAGCCGGCAGTGCCATCAGACTGAGCCGGTGCCTCCGAGAAGGGCCAGAACGCACCTCCTCAGCATGTCCCGGTGACCTTGTCCTCGGTCACGTACCAGCTGCCATCCGCGCCGTCCTGGACGACGTCCATGTCGCTTGTCACGCGCTTCGGGCCCTTGCCCCGCACAGACTTGCCGGTGGCATCAACCAGGTCCGTCCCGGACACGTCGAGGCAGTAGCGCAGCTTCCATTCACGTGCATCCGATCCCGGTGTCGCCTTCACCAGGGCCAAGGTCGACATGCCCGTCAGGTGCTGCTTCTGCGCGCGGAACTGGGAGATGTCGTACTGCCACTGCCGCAGCGCGGACGCTCGAGCGACGGTCTGCAGCTGGTCCATGTCGGACTTCGGATCGGACGCGATGTGAGTGGTCACCTCGACGTAACGATGCACCGCGGCGTCCGCGGCGCTTGCGTTCGCGGGTGGCGTCGCGCCCGTGGATGGGCCGGCGCTCGAGGTCTGACTCGCCGCAGGCGACGGCGTGCTTGAGCCCGCGTTCGAGGGAGGCTCGGTGGTCGCGCTGGAACTCGTCCTCGGCACCTGTCCGGGCGTTCCCGAGCACGCAGCCAGGGCGAACGCCAGTGCTGTGCTTGCAATCAACTTCTTGGCACTCGTCCTCACGAGGGCCCCCTCTCGTCTGCAGCGTCATTGCCACAAGCCGAGCCGGATGTCGTGGTGCTCACCGACCCGACACTGGGGCAGCAAGCAATTCATCACTCCCCCGAGTGGGACCCATACTGCGTCATCGAGTGGTCCGACCGCCAGTGCCCATCGACACTTCCAGGTCATGCTCAAGGCCCACCAGCCGACGGGATCCCTACTGGCACAGAAGAATCAAGCCACCCCAGAAATGACCAAAATTGTCAGCGAACAGCCGTCCCCTGAACAGCTCGCGATCCCAGGTTCGCCCTGGTGCAACTCATGACGCACGCCAAACCAAGGCGTCCACGTCTGCCCGCTGGACGCGGATCAGTCGATCCCCAATCCGGTAGCTCGGTAGTCGGCCGTCGGCAATCATTCGCCGCACTGTCCGTGGGCAGACACCAAGCCGACGAGCGGCCGACTGCACACTCTCCACATCAACCATGCGCTGCTCTGCATTCATGCCCACCCAACAACCTCGGCACAGATTAGTGCCCACGCGACCTGGTCAGGAGACCTCGCAGACGCTGGTCGCGGCAGGGGAAACACAAGTCACGAACCGCGGAGAAACGCCTAGTCGCAAGAGGGGAACGCAGGCGTCGAATGCAGGTGCGAACCGGGTCCTGTAATCTCAATAGGGCACGTATAGGGCACGAAGAAGGGGCTTGTCAGAGCAAACTAGCTCTGACAAGCCCCTCAGGACGTCGGGCTGACAGGATTTGAACCTGCGACCCCTTGACCCCCAGTCAAGTGCGCTACCAAGCTGCGCTACAGCCCGTCCAGGTCGTTTCCGACCCGAGAAAGAACAGTACCGGATTGCCGTCGGCTACGCCAATCCGAGGGCAATCCACGTCAATCACTGAATGATTGAAGAGCCAACCCCAGTCCACACGGCAAAGGCCAGTGGTCGGACCATGAGCCGGGTCCCAGCGCAGCCGCAGGGCGAAGCCAACGAAAGGTGCAGCAATGCTGCTGGAGAGACTGATCGACGCGAAGGCCGTCGACTACCTGATCCTGGTGGTCTACTTCGCCTTCGTCCTGGGCGTGGGCTGGTTGGCCAAGCGTCAGGTCGCCGACGCCGCGGACTACTTCCAGTCCGGTCGTTCCCTGCCGGCCTGGGTCACGGGCCTGGCCTTCGTCTCGGCCAACCTGAGAACCAGACGAGTCGGACATGACAGTGGCCGCCACCCCAAGGGTGGCGGCCACTGGCTTCGACAGGCTCAGCCCATGTGTGGGGCGCAGCCAGCTACTTCTTGCCGCGCTTCTCGCGGGCACGCACCTCGACGTGCACCGGGGAGCCGGTGAAGCCGAAGTCCTCGCGCAGGCGGCGCTCCACGAACCGCTCGTAGCCCTGGTCCAGCTGGCCGGAGGTGAACAGCACGAAGGTCGGCGGGCAGTTCTGCGCCTGGGTGCCGAACAGGATCCGCGGCTGCTTTCCGCCCCGCAGTGGGTGCGGGTGGGCGGCGGCCACGCGCCCCAGGAAGGCGTTCAGCTTGCCCGTGGAGATACGGGTCTCCCAACCCGCCAGTGCCTCCTCGACGGCCTTGCTCAGTTTGTCCACATTGCGCCCCGTCAGCGCGGAGATGTTGACCGTCGGAGCCCACCTGAAGGCCACCAGGTCTCGCTCGATCTCACGATCGAGGTACTTGCGACGCTCCTCGTCGGTCAGGTCCCACTTGTTGAAGGCGATCACCAGCGCCTTGCCGGTGTCCTCCACATTGGACAGGATGCGCAGGTCCTGCTCGGTCAGCGGCTCGGAGGCGTCGATCACCACGACGCACACCTCGGCGCGCTCGATGGCGCCCTGAGTGCGCAGGCTGGCGTAGTACTCGTGGCCGCTGGCCTCCTTGACGCGCTTGCGGATGCCGGCGGTGTCGATCAGCCGGTACATCTGTCCGCCCACCTCGCACAGCTCGTCGACGGGGTCCACGGTGGTGCCCGACATGTCGGACACGACGGCGCGCTGCTGGCCGGACAGCTTGTTCAACAGGGAGGACTTGCCGACATTCGGCTTGCCGACGATGGCGACGCGGCGCGGGCCACCCACCTCGGAGTAGCGCTCCTGGGGGGCTTCGGGCAGTGCCTCCAGTACCGCGTCCAGCAGGTCGCCCGTGCCGCGGCCGTGGATGGCGGAGATCGCCCACGGCTGCCCCAGGCCCAGGTTCCACATGCTGGTGGCCTCGGCCTCGGTGCGCTGGTCATCCACCTTGTTGGCGGCGAGTACGACGGGCTTCTTGCTGCGACGCAGCACGCGGACCACGGCCTCGTCCTCGTCGGTGATGCCCACCTGGGAGTCCACCACGAAGAGCACCGCATCGGCGGCACCGATCGCCAGCTCCGCCTGCTCGGCGATCTGGTGGGCAAGGCCCTTGGCATCGCTCACCCAGCCGCCGGTGTCGACCACCACGAACTCGCGGCCGTTCCAGTTGGCGTCGTAGCTGACGCGGTCCCGGGTCACGCCCGGGGTGTCCTGGACGACGGCCTCACGGCGGCCCAGGATACGGTTCACAAGCGTCGACTTGCCCACATTCGGGCGGCCGACGACGGCCAGCACGGGCTTCATCAGCAGTTCCTCCGAGGCCACCTCGGCCTCGAAGTCGGCGAATTCGGCCGTCGAGAAGTCAGAATTTTCGGTCATGCGATCTTCCTCAGGGTGCAGTTCCAGGCCCACATTCACGGCGGGCCTGCTGGACGTGCTGCGCGCAGATCGTGCGCAGACGTTCGGTGAGCTCGGTGACCTCACCGGCCGTGCGGGGCCACTCCTGGGCTTCCACGGCAATTGCCCTACCGTACACGACGTCAATGAACTGTCCCGGCCCTGGAATGCTCTTCAGCCCCGTCCCACCGACGGCGGTGCCCACCAGGGCGACGGGAACCACGGGAGCGCCGGTGACCATCGCCAGGTAGGCGGTGCCCCGCTTGAAGTTCTCGAAGTCCCCCTTGCCTCGGTGACTTTCCGGGAAGATCACCAGCCGGTGACCGTCTCGCAGTAGCGCGATGCACTGCCGGATCGCCCCGGTGTCGGTCTGCCACCGGTCCACGGGAATCTGGCCGAGTGCCGTCAGCAGACGGCCCAATGCCTTGTTCTTCCACAATTCCATCTTGGCCATTGCCGGCTCTTCACAATCGAGGGTGTAGTTGGGGTCTGAACCCCCCGGCCTCGAGCAGGGACCTGGCGATGTAGTGGGTGAGGTTGCGGAAGCCCAGGGCGGTGCCTCGGAGGTGTTCGAGCCGGCCGTTGATCGCCTCGGTGGGGCCGTTGCTCGAGCCGGTGTGGTCGAAGAACGCGAGGATGTCGGCCCGGCGCTTGGCCAGGGTGCGGCCGAGCTTGCAGACCTCGACCAGGCGGGTGGGAACCGCTGATCCGATCGAGTCGATCAGTCTGGCCAGGGCCTTCTTGCCGTCGCTGCGGGCCTTGGTGCGGTAGGCCGTGATCATGGCCTGGTAGACGCCCCAAGTGGCCTCGACCTCAACGTGCCGGTCATCAGCGAACAGGGCATTCAGGCGGCGTTGTTGCTTGTCAGTGAGTAGATCAGCGCCGGTGTGTAGCGTTCGCCGTGCTTGGTAGAGCGGATGGTGCTTGCGCCCCCGACTGCCGTGCAGCGAGACCTGGACCCGCCTGCGGCACACATCCAGAGCATCCCCAGCGAGCCGGATGACATGGAAGGGATCCATCACCGTGGCAGCTTTCGGCAGTTCTTCGGCGGCGGCGGTCTTGAAGCCGGTGAACCCGTCCATCGCGACGATCTTCACTCCGTCTCTCCAGGTCTGGGGCTGCTCGGCGAGCCACGTCTTGAACGCCTGCTTCGAACGCCCCTCGACCATCGCCAACAACCGAGACGCTCCGGTCCCGGTGCTGACGGGGGTCAGGTCGATGACCACGGTGACGTACTTGTCGCCGCGGCGGGTGTGGCGCCACACGTGCTCGTCGACGCCCACGACGGTCACGCCATCGAGGCGGCCGGGGGAGTCGATGAGCATCCGCTGGCCTTCGGCGAGGACGGCGTCGTTGGCGGTGTTCCACGCCACCCCGAGCGCGGCCGCGATGCGCGTCATGGACAGGTGGTTGACCACCAGCGCTTCCAGCGCCCATCGCAATGCACCTCGTGACAAGCAGGAACGCGGCGACGCTGCGCGGGTGAGGTCCTGGCGCCAGACATGCCCGCAGCCGGTGCACTGGTAGCGGCGCAGCCGAACCTGGAGGGTGGTGGGGCGCCAGCCGAACGGGATGTGCGCAAACTCTCGCACGACACTGTCACGCGGCTGGCCGTGGCAGCCGCAGCGGTGGCACCAGTGATCAGGCTGGACCGGGCGACACGCCAGGACGGCGCGCTTGCCGGTGAGGTGCTGACCGGTGACGGCCAGGCCGAGGTCATCGAGACGGCAGAACGTGGCCAGGTCAGGGGTCGTGAAGGTAGCGTTGTCCATGTCGAGGTCTTTGGCGATGGCTGTGTAGGAACTTCCATCATCCAAGGACCTCGATCCCTGTCACCACCCGGGTCCCGCTACCGACCTACACCCTCATCTGTGAAGAGCCCCATTGCCTGGCTGTCAGGAATCAGTGCCACGGCCATCGGACCGTCCAACAGCCCGACGTGATTGATGGCGAAGATCACCGGCCCGTCGGTGGGAACCCGGTCGAGGTGGTGGTCACGCACGCGCCAGACCCGGCGAATCAGCCAATTGAGCGGCGGTCGCAGCCGGTCAGCCAACGGTGCCCCGGTGCGCAGCATGCTGGTGTCTGGCAGGGACACCATTGCCGCGTTCGTCCCATCAGGCATGGCCGGGAACCATGCCGCAGATCGTCTCGATCACCTCGTCGAGGCCCATGTGGGTGGAGTCCACCAGCTCCACGCCCTCCGCGGGCTCCTCGAACTGGCTCACCGTCGCGTCGTCGCGGTCCCGACGCACCACCTGGTCCGTCACCTGGTCCGCATTCACGGAACCCCCCAGTTCGGCCTGACGACGGGCGATCCGCGCCGCCGGGTCCGCCACCAGCAGCACCCGCAGGTCCGCGTCGGGAGCGACAACGGTGGTGATGTCACGTCCCTCCACGACGATCCGCCGGTCCGCGGCGGCGATGATGGTCCGGAACTGCTCGTTCAGCCATTCCCGCACGGCCAGGTTGGTGGCCACCACGGACACCTTCTCGCTGACCCGAGGTTCGCGGATCTCGGCCGTGACATCACGCCCGTCGAGCATCGTCGAAGGGTGCAGGGGGTCGGTTCCCGGCGTGATCGCCGCGCTGGTGACGAGCGCGGCGATCTGCTCCGTCTGGGCGACGTCCAGACCGGACTCAAGGAAGCAGATGGCAGCCGCACGGTAGAGCGAGCCGGTGTCGAGGTAGGCCAGGCCGAGGCGCTGGGCCACCCCGCGGGAGGTGCTGGACTTGCCGGAACCACTGGGTCCGTCGATGGCGATGAGCAGGCTGTCGGTCACCCCGACAGCCTATCCACTCGAAGGCGACGGGCCTGGACAAGCTCGGCCGACGAAGGACTCAGACGACGCGCAGCCTCCAGCCCTTCTCCACCATCACCTCACGCAGGTGCTTGGCCTGGCTGGGTGAGACCTGAACCGAGAGGTAGCCCACCTCGCGGGTGCTGCCGTGCTCGATCGAGAGGTCCTCGACATTGACCCCCTCGGAACCGATGTCCGCGAACAGGTGCGCCAGCGCGCCGGGGGTGTCGGGAATCTCGATGACGACGGCCTCCCACTCAACGGGAATGCTGCCGTGCTTACCGGGAAGTGTCCTCGCACCCTCGCGACCCCTGGCCATGAATCCCTCCAGGCCCGTGGGGTCATCCAGCACCACGAACAGCTCGTCCAGGTCGCGGCGAATGCCCTCCAGCTCAAGACGGATGGCCGAGGAGTTGGCCTGGATGATCTGGCGCCACAGCACCGGATCCGAGGCGGCGATGCGCGTGACGTCGCGCACCCCCTGGCCGGCCAGCTGCAGGTGACGGTCGGGGACGTCGCGCAGGTTTCCGGCGGTCAGGCTGCTCATCAACTGCGGGACATGGCTGACGCGGGCCACAGCCTCGTCGTGGTCGGCGGCCTCCATCTCCACGAGTCGCGCTCCACAGGTGCGGGCCAGCTGACGCACCCGCTCGACGTGCTCGGGGGCATTGTCCAGACGAGGGCAGACCACCCAGGTCCGGTCCACGAAGAGTTCACCGCTCGCGGTCAGGGGGCCGGCGAACTGGGACCCGGCCATGGGGTGGGAGCCGACATAGCGGCTGATGTCGGCTCCGGTGGCGCGCAGCTTGTCCAGCACGCGTCCCTTGACCGAGGAGACGTCGGTGACCACGGCCTGGGGCGACAGCTCGAGGGCCTCCAGCACTTCCTGCACCACTGCCGACGGAGGCGTGGCGACGACGACCAGGCGGATGGTCTCGGTCTGCGGGAAGTCGATCAGCCCCGCGCCCAGCCCGGAAGCCACGACGGCGTGCACATTGGAGGCGTCGACAAGGTGCACTCGCTCCCCGGCTGCCGTGAGGGCCATGCCGATGGAGGCACCGATCAGGCCGGCGCCGATCACCACCACGGGGCCCAACTCTCCCGTGGTGGGCACCAGGCTCACTGGCCGCCCTTCTGCACGAAGCTGCGCACATACTCGGCGGCGTTGTTCTCCAGCAGCCCGTCGATCTCGTCCAGCAAGGCGTCGAAGCCCTCGTCGGAGCCGGTGGTTGCGGCCTGCTGGACGTCTGGCTGCTCGTCCTGCTCGTGGCCGGTGCGGGCCCTGTTGGCCCGCTGCTGCTCGCTCACGTCACGCCTCTTTCACACAAAGCCATCAGCCCACGGTGGGCTGCGTCGTCCAGCCTATCGAGTCTCCCCAGGCGAGCAGGCCGTCCATCTCATGGACGCGGTCAATCCCCTCCTGCCACTGGTCGCGTGTCCCGTCCAGCGGCGAGACCAGATGCAGGGTGCGGTGTCCGCGTGGGATGTCGAAGGTGATCCGGTCCCAGTTGGCGGCCACCACGTGTGACGAGAACCGCCCCACCAGGGTGCCGCGCAGCCAGGCCCGGGTGCTGGGCGGCGGTGCGGTGGTGGCGTCGGTCACTTCGGCGCCATCCACCAGGGTCTGCAGGGCTCCACTGGCCTCCAGACGGTCGAAGAGTCCGGAGCGGTGATCCGCGAGACGAAGGTCCAGGGCCGTCAAGCGCTCGTCTCCCCACCCGCAGCCGTGTCGGGCGCGCAGTCCTTCCAGCAGTCGCAGTTTCGCCACCCAGTCGACCCGGTCAGCGCAGCGCATCGGATCGGTCGCGAGGTCTGTCAGGATCCCGTCCCAGTGGCGCAGCACGTCGGCGGCGTCGGCGATCGCCCCGGGCCGGCCCTGCTGGGTGGAAGCGGCCTGCCACCACAGGCGCTGCAGTTGGACGGCGGTGCGTTCGATGCCGTCATCACATGGCTGGGTCACGCCACAACTGGGGTCCCGGCTCCAGGCACGCATCGCCGTCAGCGGATCGACGGGCTGCGGCAGCCGCTGTCCGGCGACGATCGCCCGCAGCGCCAGCTGGGCGGAGCCCACCTTCACGAGGGTCGCCACCTGGCACAGGTTCGCGTCGCCCGTGATGACGTGCAACCGACGGTGGGTAGCATCATCGGCATGCGGTTCGTCGCGGGTGTTGACCATCGGCCGGTTGACGGTGGTCTCCAGGCCGACGAGTCGCTCGAAGAAGTCCGCCCGTTGGCTGGTCTGGAAACCGGGCCGTTCCCCGCGCTGCCCCAGCCCGACCCGTCCAGCACCGGTGACTACGACACGGCTGGCAAGGAATCCGACGAACTGCTCCGCGATCCTCCCGAAGGGGGCCTCGCGCGGCAGCAGGTAGTTCTCGTGACAGCCGTAGCTGCGGCCCTTGTTGTCTGTGGTGTTCTTGACCAGGTGGATGGTCAGCCCGGTCCGCTCACTGGCACGTTCCGCGGCCTCGCGGTGCAAGCGGTCACCCGCTCGGTCCCAGACCAGCGCTTCGCGGGCGGTGGAGACCTCCGGGCCGGACCATTCCGGGTGGGCGTGGTCCACATAGCTGCGGCCTCCATTGGCCAGCATCTGGTTGATGTGGCGCACCTCGTCGGTGAGCAGGTCTGGGTGGGCAATGTGCCGTGGCAGCACGCTTCCCCGGGCATCGACCAAGGGCTGTTCATCGGCGAAGTCGAAGCTGGTGCCAGGGGCCTCGACGCTGCGGATCACTGCCTCGGACAGGCCGATCGGGTCGGGTTGCACTGCGGCGCCCGCCACGAAGACGCCGTACTCGGTCTCCAGCCCCAGGATGCTCACATCCTGACCCTAGCCCCGGTCCGGTCCGGCGATCCCCGCGAGAGTTGCGCGTTCGTCGCCCTCCCAACGCCGCGCCACGCTTGTGCAGCGGGCCACCACCCCGGTGGAGGGGCTCCATGCGCAACTCTCGCAAGGATTGGTCGCCGGTCCCCGGGCTGGCGCGGATATGGTGATGGCATGACGAAGCAAGTTGCCCTGGCCCTTGACCTTGCCCTCGTGGTGCTCTTCTCGATCATCGGGGTGCTCAGCCACTCCGAGAGCCTGGTGAGCCGTCTGGCGCCGGTGGTCTGGCCCTTCCTGGTGGCCTGCGCCGTCGCATGGCTGATCCTGCTGTGGCGTCATCGCCCCGTCGGGACGCTCGCCGCGGGCGTCTTCGTCTGGCTGTGCACCGCCCTGGGCGGCCTCGGATTGCGCGCGGCGGCCGGCGGCGGCACCCAGACCGGCTTCATCATCGTCACCCTCGTCGTGACCGGGATCTTCCTGGTGGGCTGGCGCCTGCTGCTGCGAAAGAAGCTCGTCGGGATCTGAACCCGGGTCCCTCTTCAGCGCAGGGAGAGATTGGCCACCTCGACCTCGGTGGCATCGGCAGGATTGCTCGGATCCGACCAGTGACAGACCACACGATTTCGCCACGCTTCAGAGCGCATGGTCAGTTCCACCTGGTTGCTGGCCACCGACGCCGCCTCAAGACATCGATCGCGCTGACGATCTCCCTGCCGGGTCACGACCCAGAAGACTTGCAGGAGGATCAGGAGCACCGCGGCCAACGACACTGCGGCCAGCAGCCCAGTGCGCCGATGCGTCACAGGCTCGCCCTCAGTCCAGGGTCTGGCCACGACTGTCCCCCACCAGGGTGCGAATGAACACGATCCGCTCCCCTCGACGCCCACTGATCCTGGCCCAGTCATCCGGGTTGGTGGTGTTGGGCAGGTCCTCGTTCTCCACGAACTCCGCCCTGCAGGCCTCGATGATCCCCGCACATGAGACACCGCCGGGACCACCAGCCAGCTCGTCCTTGATGGCGGCCTTCTTGGCGCGGTCCACGATGTTGCGGATCATGGCCCCCGAGGCGAAGTCCCCGAACATGAGCACCTCACGCTCCCCGCTGGCGTAGGTGACCTCCAGGAAGCGGTTCTCCTCACGCCGGGAATAGACCTCCTCGCAGGCCAGCTCCACCAGCTGACCGACGGACTCCGCGTCGGGATGCAGCGGCACGGCCCCCGTGAGGTACTTCGCGAAGATCTCGGCGGCACCGTCCCGGGTGGGGCGGTCCAGCTTGATCTTCACGTCCAGCCGGCCGGGACGCAGGATCGCCGGGTCGATCATGTCCTCCCGGTTCGAGGCGCCGATGATGATCACGTTGTCAATCCCCTCGACGCCGTCGATCTCGCTGAGCAGCTGGGGAACGATGGTGTTCTCCACGTCCGAGCTGACGCCGGAACCACGGGTGCGGAAAAGTGAGTCCATCTCGTCGAAGAAGACGATGACCGGCTTGCCCTCGCTGGCGTGCTCGCGGGCGCGGGCGAAGATGGCCCGGATCTGGCGTTCGGACTCCCCCACGTACTTGTTGAGCAACTCGGGGCCCTTGATGTTCAGGAAGTAGGATCCGCCCCGCCCGTCGATGCCGGCGCCCAGCGAGTTGGCGACGGCCTTGGCGATCATGGTCTTGCCGCAGCCGGGCGGGCCGTAGAGCAGGATCCCCTTCGGGGCTGTCAGGCCGTAGCGGCGGTAGGCGTCGCGGTGCCGGAAGGGCAGCTCGACGGCGTCGCGGATCTGGCCGATCTGCTCGCCCAGCCCGCCGATGTCGGCATAGGAGACGTCAGGCACCTCCTCCAGCACCAGCTCCTCCACGCGGCTACGAGCGACGGTGGCCAATGCCAAGCCGGCGCGACGATCCACCAGGACGGAGTCGCCCGCTTCGGGCAACGCGTCCAGCATGCTCGGAACGGGCGTGAGCAGCACCTCGTCGCCACCCGAGCCCTGGACGATGACCCCACCGGGGCCGGCCTCGACGACGGTGGACAGGTCCCCCGACAGCAAGGGCCCGGTGCGCCAGACGGCGACGCTGGACTCGTTGAGCAGCACCCAGTCACCGGCGCTGACGGACTCGTGCACCTCCGGCAGGCAGGCCACCCGCATGATGCGGCCCAAGGCGCTGACCTCCAGCGTCGCCGGCCGCTCCGACGCCTCGTCGGCCTCATGGACCGCGATCACGAGTGCCCGGTTCAGCGGCGGCCTCGCCAGGGCATCCACCTCGGCCTTGAGCGTGACCAGCTTGGTTCGGGCCTCGCGCAGCGTCTTGTTCAGCCTCTCGTTGCTGGCCGCCAGGTTGCGCGCATCCGCACGCGCGTCGTTCATCCTGCGCTCGGCCATCTCCAGCCGGTGGTTGTAGCCATTGCCCGGGGTGAACTGCTGCTCGAAGCCCGCCATGGTCACTCCTCCCCGGGGGAGTCCACGCCGCTGTCGGGTACCTCCTGGTTGCTCATCGGAATGTTCTTCGGCCGCGGGCCGTGGTAGTCCGGGCCATAGGCGCCGGGCGCAGGACGACGCTTGCGCATCGGGGCCTCGACGCCGGGTGCCAGCCGGCGCGAATGGATCAGGAATCCGGTGTGCCCCGTCGAACCATGCCCCGGACGGATCGCCAGGCCTTCGGCGTGCCAGTCGCGTGTGGTGGTCTCGGTGGCATGCGGCTCGGTCCAGCCACCATGCGTACGCAGGGTGTCGGCGACCCGCCCCAGCTGGGTGGCAGTGGCGACGTAGCAGGTGAGCACACCGCCGGGGACCAGCACGTCACCCACTGCGTCGATGCACTCCCAGGGCGCCAACATGTCCAGCACGGCACGGTCGACGGGCTCGTCGCGCAGGCTCTCCACCAGGTCACCCACGGTAAGCGTCCACCCCGGGTGCGGCTGCCCCAGGAAGTTCTCCACATTGGCCTTGGCGACGTCTGCGAATTCCTGGCGACGTTCGTAGGAGTTCAGCTTGCCCTCGGGGCCGATGGCGCGCAGCATCGCGATGCTCAGCGCGCCCGACCCGACGCCCGCCTCCAGCACGCGCGCGCCGGGGAAGATGTCTCCCCACATGAGGATCTGGGCGGCATCCTTGGGGTAGATGACGGCCGCCTCGCGGGGCATGGAGACCATGTAGTCACTCATCAACGGCCGCAGGACCAGGAAGACGGTGCCGGAGCTGGCGGCCACCGTGATGCCCTCGGGCTGACCGATCATCGCCTCGTGGGCGATGTGCCCCTTGGTGGTGTGAAAGTTCTTGCCCGGGGTCAGCTGCACGGAGTGGCGGCGGCCCTTGTTGTCCGTCAGGGTCACCCGCTCCCCCGCCTGCAGCGGGCCCGAGCGCACACCGGACAGGCCGTCGCTGACGGGGATGGCCGGAGTCTCCATCTTGGCCGGGCGGCCGATACAGCGGCGGTAGAGCTGGAAGAGCAGCGTGCAGGTGACGCCTTCGAGGGAGTCGATCACCATGCGACGGCGGGCCTCGGGAACCGGGATCGTCGACGGGATGGCCACCACCACGGCACCCGAGGCCTGGCCCGCGTCGGCACCCGTCGGCGAGTCCTCCAGCACCAGACACTTGGTGACGTCGACACCCAACAACTCGGCCGCCTTGACGTACCCGTCGGGTGCGGGCTTGTTGTTCTCCACCTCGTCGCCACCGACGATGGCCTCGAAACCGAGCTCCGGCAGGCTCGCGAGGATCGCCTCCAGGATGTAGCGCGGGGTGGAACTGACCAGCGCGATACGCACCTGCTGCTGGCGCATCTCGGTGAGCAGTTCGTGGGCGCCGGGCAGGAAGAGCTTCTCCCCTTCCTGCGCCATGGACTCCACGGCCCGACGCTCCAGGTCCACCCGCAGGTCGTCGGCGGTGACGTCGTCGCGGCCCAGGCGCTCGGCCATCAGGTCGGCCAGACCCCACACGGACATCCCGACGATCGCCTGCGAGTCTGCCTCGCTCCACGCCAGGCCGAAGTGCTGCGCGGTCTGGACCTCGCAGCGCATCCAGATGGGTTCGGTGTCTACCAGAGTGCTGTCGAAGTCCCACAGGACGGCTGCGGGGCGGGCTGCAGTGAAGGAATTGGTCATGATGCACCCATTCTTCCAGAGCCGACCCACAGCGCGGCACCGCGCGCAAGCCAGTTGCCCAGACACACCCCGAAGTGCCTGCGGAATGCACGCCGGGCACGCGACGATGGAAGGCATCACCCACCACGCGAAGGGAATCCCATGACCGACGAGCTTTCGCCGAAGACCCCGTCGAACGACCAGCCCAGCGGGTCCGCCCCCGCGCCTCGGCCGGAGGCCGGCTGGCCGCCACCAGTTGCCCCGTCCCAGACACCTCGCCCCTCATCCGTGGGAATCGCACCCGTGGGATTCTCACCCGTCGTCGCCCCGTCGCAGGGCACCTTCAAGCGGGGCTTTGGCTACGGCTTCGGCGGCGCTCTGGGCGCCGGGACGGTACTGCTGGGACTGTCGGTGGTCGGCAGCCTCCTGACGATGGCCACCTTCGCCGGGATCGGTGCCCTGGTGGACGGCGCCACGACACCCAGCGCGGACGGCACCAGCTACGAGACCGTCTGGGGCTCTGACGACGCCAGCAAGACGCTGCGCGCCATCGACGTGCGCGGCGCGATCATGGCCGGCGGAGACCAGGGCATGGGGCTGACCCAGGCCACCTACGGCTACGAGGTGGCCGACACCATCGACCAGATGACCAAGGAGGACGCCGACGGCCTGGTGCTGCGGATGGACACGCCCGGCGGCACCATCAACGGTTCGCGGGCCATCGGCGAAGCCGTCATCCGGTACAAGGAGCGCACCGGCCACAAGGTGGTTGCCGTCGTCGAGGGCATGAGTGCCTCGGGCGGCATGTTCGCCATGGCCCCCGCGGACAAGATCATCGCGGACCACGGGACCCTGGTGGGCTCCATCGGCGTGATCAGCGGACCCTTCCAGCAGTACAAGGACGTCAAGGCCGTTGACGGTGGCCTGTTGGGCGGCGGCGTGACCACCACTGGTGGCATCACCAGCGAGTACATCTCGCAGGGCAAGGGCAAGGACTTCGGCAATCCCTACCGCGCCATGACGCCGGAAGAACGCAAGGTGTGGACCGACGGCCTGGCCGCCGAGTATGCGGGCTTCACCAGCTGGGTCGCGCAGCACCGCAAGATCCCCGAAGCCACCATCCGCAATGACCTGGGCGCCCACATCTTCGATCCCGAGACCGCCAAGAAGAAGGGTCTGGTCGACGAGGTGCTGGGCCGCGATGAGGCCTACCGCGAGGCCGCGAAGGCCAATGGACTGGATCCGGCGGACACCCGCCTCGAGGCCTCCACTATGCCAGGCTTCCTGAACAGCCTGCTGGGTGCCGAGGCCCGCATCTACGGCCAGGCACCGGCCGCGACGGCCGAGAAGGGCCAGGCGGTGCGCATCACCAGCGTGATCTGCACCGGCTCACCGCAGGTGCTGGCGTGGAATGGTCCGACGACCCAGTTCTGCGGACGCTGACCCCTCGACAGGCTCGGGGACCGAAGAACGACAGGCTCGGCCATCGGAACCACGGCCGAGCCTGTCGAGGCCTCACCTCAGCCGCGAAACTTCCTCGCCAGCCCGCGCAGACCGAGCTTCGGCTGGTAGGTCCCACCGAGGGTCGCGCTGGCGAGCACATGGCCGGCAATGGCATCGGTCAGCTCGTCGACGCCGAAGCCCTTGCGCAGGTTCGGGAAGACGTCCAGTGCAGCGATCGTGAAGACGTAGTGGTGCAGCCCCGACGGCGGGCACGGCCCCTCATAGCCCTGGGCCCGGGTGCCCTTGCCCTCTACGGATCCCGGCGGGAGGGTGCCCTCTGGGGTCTGGTCCACGACGCCGGGCAACACGACGAGCCAGTGCTGGTAGCCCGGTGCGTCCTCGTCGGTCAGGGTCAGGGCGAATCCCTTGGTCCCGGCCGGCGCCCCACTCCAGTAGAGCGCCGGCGAGACGTCGCGGCCGTGCCCCGGCCCCAGGTGCAGCTTCGGGATCGGTTCACCGTCGCGGAAGGCCGGGCTGGTCAGTGTGAGCATGCCGCCAGCCTACGGCCCCTCGACACGCTCGAGGAACGAACTCGGCCCCTCCCTCGACAGGCTCGGACAACGGGGCGAATCCGGTGACCGAGCCTGTCGAGATCACTTCGCGTTGAAGTACTTCGCCTCCGCATGGTGCACGACGATGGCGTCCGTGGACTGCTCCGGGTGCAGCTGCAGCTCCTCACTCAGCTCGACGCCGATCCGCCACGGCTCCAGCAACTCGACGAGCTTGGTGCGGTCGGTCAGCTCCGGGCAGGCCGGGTAGCCGAAGGAGTAGCGCGAACCGCGGTAGTCCTGCTTCTGGATGGCCCGGTCGACGTTGGAATTCGTCGCCGCGTAGCCCAGCTCCTCACGGGTCCGGGCGTGCCACATCTCCGCCAGCGCCTCGGTCAGCTGAACGCTCAGGCCGTGCAGTTCGAGGTAGTCACGGTAGGAGTTGGCCTCGAAGAGCTTCGCCGTCTCGCGGGCCACGGCCGAACCCATGGTGACCAGCTGCATCGGCAGCACGTCGGGGCCAAAGTCGTCGAACTCCTGCTTGTCCCGGAAGAAGTCCGCCAGGCAGAGGCGACGGTCGCGTCGCTGGCGCGGGAAGGTGAAGCGGGCCACCTCCTTGGCGTGGTCCTCTGGATCGAGCACGACGAGGGTCTCGTCGACGGAGTAGCACGGGAAGTATCCGTGCACCACGGCGAACTCGGCCAGCGAATCGGCCTTGACGCGGTCCAGCCACATCCGCAGCCGCGGGCGTCCCTCGCTCTCCACGAGCTCCTCGTAGGAGGCACCGTCATCGCCACGGCCGGGCTTCAGACCCCACTGGCCCAGGAAGGTGGCGCGCTCGTCGAGCCATTCGACCACCTCGGCCAGCTGGATGCCCTTGACCACCCGCGTGCCCCAGAAGGGCGGGGTGGGGACGTCGACTCCGCCCTCGGGGGTTGGGCGCGCCACGTCGGAGCGGACCCCCAGTTCGGGTTCGGCGATCTCCACGGCGGGTCCCTTGGGGATGCGTCGCGGCTTGATGTCGGGAAGTTTGGCGCCGGGTTCGCCCCGCTTGACGGCCATCACCGCGTCCATCAGCGCCAGTCCCTCGAAGGCGTCCTTGGCGTAGCGCACCTCACCGGTGAACTGCTCGTTCAGGTCGTGCTCGACGAAGGCGCGGGTCAGCGCGGCGCCGCCCAGCATCACCGGGTACTTGCCACCCAGCCCCAGCTGGTCCAGCTCGGCCAGGTTGTCCTTCATCACCATGGTGGACTTGACCAGCAACCCGCTCATCCCGATCGCGTCGGCCTTGTTGGCCTCGGCCGCCTCGACGATGGCGCTGATCGGCTGCTTGATGCCCAGGTTCACAACGGAGTAGCCGTTGTTGGACACGATGATGTCGACGAGGTTCTTGCCGATGTCGTGCACGTCCCCCTTGACGGTGGCCAGCACGATGGTGCCCTTGCCTGAGCTGTCGTCGGTGACCTCCAGATGCGGTTCCAGGTAGGCGACGGCGGTCTTCATCACCTCGGCCGACTGCAGCACGAAGGGCAGCTGCATCTGGCCGGATCCGAACAGGTCGCCGACCACCTTCATGCCGGCCAGCAGGTCCTCGTTGATGATGTCGAGGGCCTTCTTGGTCTGCAGCGCCTCGTCGAGGTCGGCCTCCAGGCCCTTCGATTCGCCGTCGATGATGCGGCGCTGCAGGCGTTCGGCCAGCGGCAGGGCCGCCAGCTCCGCCGCACGGGTGGCGCGCATGTCGGCGGCCTTGACGCCCTCGAAGAGTCCCAGGTAACGGGTCAGTGGGTCGTAGCCGGGCTCGTCGTCGGTGGCGGGCCGACGACGGTCGTGCACCAGGTCCAGCGCCACCTCGCGTTGTTCGTCGGGGATCCGGTCCATCGGCATGATCTTGGCGGCGTGCACGATGGCGGAGTCCAGACCGGCCTCGACGCACTCGTGCAGGAAGACCGAGTTCAGCACGATCCTGGCGGCGGGATTGAGTCCGAAGGAGATGTTGGACACACCCAAGGTGGTGCGCACGCCCGGGTATCGCCGCTTGAGCTCACGGATGGCGTCGATGGTCTCCAGACCGTCGCGGCGGGTCTCCTCCTGACCGGTGGCGATCGGGAAGGTGAGGCAGTCGACGAGGATGTCGCCCACCTCCAGGCCCCAGTTCTCTGTCAGGTCGTCGATCAGCCGGCTGGCGACGCGCACCTTCCACTCGGCGGTGCGGGCCTGGCCCTCCTCGTCGATGGTCAGGGCGACCACGGCGGCACCGTGCTCCTGCACGACGGGCATGATCCGGGCGTAGCGGCTGGTGGGGCCGTCGCCGTCCTCGAAGTTGACCGAGTTGATCACGCAGCGACCGGCCAGCGTCTCCAGCCCGGCCTCGATCACCTCGGGCTCGGTGGAGTCCAGCATGATCGGCAGGGTGACAGCGGTGGTGAACCGGCTGGCCAGCTGCCGCATGTCCGCGGCACCGTCGCGGCCAACGTAGTCGGTGCACAGGTCCAGCAGGTGGGCGCCGTCACGGATCTGCGCCTTGGCGATCTCGACGCACTCGTCGATGTTCCCGGCCAGCATCGCCTCGCGGAAGGCCTTCGAGCCATTGGCATTGGTGCGTTCGCCGATGCTGAGGTAGCTGGCGTCCTGGGCGAGGGGCACCTCGGAGTAGAGCGAGCTGACGCCGTGCACGTGCTCGGGAGTGCGCGCGGCCACTTCGCGGCCGCCTACGGTCTGGTCGAGCAGCCGGATGTGCTCCGGGGTGGTGCCGCAGCAGCCGCCGACCACACTCAGCCCGTAGTCGGTGGCGAATCGGTCCAGCGCCGTGGACAGGCCCTGGGGATCCAGCGGGTAGCTCGCACCGTCGGGGCCGAGCACCGGCAGGCCGGCATTGGGCATGCACCCGACGCCGGCGCGGGAGTGCTTGGCGAGGTGGCGCAGGTGCTCGCTCATCTCGGCCGGTCCGGTGGCGCAGTTCATCCCGATCACGTCGACCCCGAGCGGTTCGATGGCCGTCAGGGCGGCGCCGATCTCGCTGCCCAGCAGCATGGTTCCGGTGGTCTCGACGGTGATGTTGACGAAGATCGGCAGGTCGATGCCGGCGGCTGCCCGGGCGCGCTTGGTGGCGATGATCGCCGCCTTGGCCTGGAGGAGGTCCTGGCAGGTCTCGATCTGAACCGCGTCGATGCCGCCGGCGATCATGGCCGTCACCTGGCGCTGGTAGGCATCGCGGATCTGGGCGAAGGTGATGTGGCCCAGCGTGGGCAGCTTGGTGCCGGGCCCGATGGATCCGAGCACGAAGCGTGGCTTGTCGGCAGTGGTGAACTCGTCGGCCACCCGCCTGGCGATCCGGGCGCTGGCTTCGGCCAGTTCCTCGATCCGGTCACTGATCCCGTACTCCCCCAGCGCGGCCAGGTTGGTGCCGAAGGTATTGGTCTCCACCATGTCCGCACCGGCCTCGAAATAGGCGCGATGAATGGACGCGATGACGTCGGGACGCGTGACCGAGAGCACCTCATTGCAGCCCTCGAGGTTCTCGAAGTCGTCCATGGACAGGTCCACGGCCTGCAGCATGGTGCCCATCGCCCCGTCGGCCACGAGGATGCGATGGTGCAGCAGGTCACGCAGTGCAGGTGTGGAAGTCATACCGACCACCCTATGGTGGTGTGACCAAAGTCACCGGCCACCGCCAGTCTGCGGACGGCCGGTGCTCGGGTCCGGCCGACTCAGGGGCGCAGCAGCACCTTCGTCGCGCGGCGCTCGTCCATCGCCTTGTAGGCCTCGGCCACCTCGGACAGTGGCAGTTCCAGGTCGAAGACCTTGCCGGGCTGGATCCTGCGCTCCCAGACGAGCTGCAGCAACTGCTCGAGGTAGGCGCGGACAGGCGCGACGCCGCCATGGATCCCCTTGTTCTTCCAGAACATCTGCTCCACGTCCACACCGCCGTGGGGCACACCCACGACGCCGACCATCCCGCCGGGACGCACGGCCTCGACGGCCTGCACGCGGGCATCCTCGGTGCCGACGCACTCCAGCACCACGTCTGCGCCGATCCCGTCGGTCATCTCCCGGATCTTCTTCACCCCGTCCTCGCCGCGCTCGGCAACGATGTCGGTGGCACCGAACTCCTTCGCGATCTTCTGGCGGTCTGCGTGGCGGCTCATCGCGATGACGCGCTCCGCACCCAGCTGCACCGACGCCAGCACCGCGGAGAGGCCCACGGCGCCGTCTCCCACCACCGCGACGGTCGTGCCCCGGCCGACTCCCCCGCTCACGGCGGCATGCCAGCCGGTGCACATCACGTCGGACAGCGCCAGGAGGTGCGGGACGAGGTCCTCGTCGGGCTGTCCGGGGGTGGCCAGCAGGGTGCCGTCGGCCTGCGGGATGCGGATCTTCTCCGCCTGGCAGCCGTCGTAGCCGCCGCCGTTGAGGCAGTTCGCATGGGCACCCCTGCGGCAGCACGCGCAGGTGTTGTCCGAATAGGTGAAACCGCCGACGACGAAGTCGCCCACCTTCACGGTGGTCACCTCGGCGCCGACGGCCTCGACGATGCCGACGTACTCGTGGCCGATCGGTGTCGGCTTCTTCACCTCGGCGATGCCGCGGTAACGCCACAGGTCCGAGCCGCAGACGCACGCGGCGACGGTGCGGATCACCGCATCGGTCGGTTCCTGGATGGTCGGGTCCTGTCGTTCCTCGAAGCGGACGTCCCCTGCTGCATGAATGATTGCTCCTCGCATGCCTCCCATGGAAGCACGATCCTCACACTTGCACAGCCTCCTCTCGGGCACGGGCCAGTTCCTCGGCACGTCGTGCCTCTGCCGTGGCAGCCTCGGCACGGCGCAGCGCCTCGCGGGCGTCCTGCTCTGCCTGCTCCGCCACGCTCACCTCGACGGCAGCCTCCTGGGCGCTCGGCTCCTGGGCGATCACGCTGACCGGTGCGGTGGCGAAGAGCTCTTCCACGTCCAGGTCCGGGTTCTCCTCCTGCTGGGCGACGAGTTCCTGTGCCTCGTCCTCGCTGGCCACCGTCGGCATCGAGCCGAGCAGCGGCTGCCGGGCGGACTCGCGCAACTGGGTGGCGGCCAGCAGGCCCAGCAGCTCGACCGCGATGATCCAGTAGGCGGGCGCCAGTCGGTCGCCGGTGGATGCCACCAGGGCCTCCATGATCAAGCCCGCGGTACCGCCGAAGGCTGCCACGGCGAGGTTGTAGGAGATCCCCATGCCGCCGTAGCGGGAATGGGTCGGGAACATCGCGGGCAGCGACGAGGACTGGTTGCCCACCCACAGGAAGACGGGGACCACCAGTAGCAGCAGCCCGAGGACCGTCGACCAGACCTGCCCGTGACCCATCAGCAGGAAGGCGGGCACGGCGGTCAGCACGCCGGCCAGGGCGGCCATCACGGCGACATGCCGACGGCCGATCCGGTCCCCCAGCCAGCCACTGACCGGCACCAGCAGCGCCAGCACCACCAGCACGGGCAGGGTCAGCAGGTTGCCGTGCACCGCGTCGTAGCCGAGCGTCGTGGTGAGGTAGGTGGGCATGTAGCTGGTGAGCGCATAGGCGATGGTGTTCGCCGCCGCCACCAGCACGAAGACGATGCCCAGCTCGCGCCAGTAGGTCTTGACCAGTGCTCCCAGCCCGAGGGGTCCGTTCTCGGTGGCGATGATGGCGTCCTCCACATCACCCAGCCGGGTCACTGGGGTCGTGGCGCCATTCCCGTCCTGCTCCTCCTGCGCGGCGGCCTGGGCCTCCACGAAGGCCGGGGTGTCCTCGATGTGGGTCCGGAACCACAGCGCGACCATGCCCAGCGGCAGTGAGACGAGGAAGGGGATGCGCCATCCCCACGAGTACATGAAGCCCTCGGAGGTCATCACCTGCAGGGCGCCGACGAATCCGGCACCGGCCGCGAAACCCAGGTAGGAACCCAGGTCCAGCAGGGACGAGTAGAAGCCACGGCGCTTGTCCGGGGCGTACTCGGTGATGAAGGTGGTCGCGCCGGCGTACTCGCCGCCGGTGGAGAAGCCCTGCGCCAGCTTCAGCACGATCAGCAGCGCCGGGGCGAGGGCCCCGATCATGCCGTAGGTGGGCAGGATGCCGATCAGGAAGGTGGCCGCCGCCATCATCAGCAGGGTGAAGGCCAGCACCTGCTTTCGGCCCAGCCGGTCGCCCAGCTGGCCGAGGATGATGCCGCCCAACGGACGGGCGACGAAGGTCACGGCGAAGACGCCCAGGCTGAACAGGTTCTGGATGGTGCCGCTGGCATCCGGCAGGAAGACGCGGCCCAGGATCACGGCCAGGTAGCCGTAGACGCCCACGTCGTACCACTCCATGAAGTTGCCGACGACGCTGCCCCAGACTGCCTTCTTCAGTGCCGATTCATCGACGACCGTGACATCGTCCATCCTGAGCCGTCGTCTGCCGCGCATGGCCGCCAGCCTGCGTCTCTCGGCGCGAGCCGCTGCCTTGTCCTTGCGGCTGATGGTCGTCGT
The DNA here is from genome assembly GCF_003752415.1 of Luteococcus japonicus. NCBI lineage: Bacteria > Bacillati > Actinomycetota > Actinomycetes > Propionibacteriales > Propionibacteriaceae > Luteococcus > Luteococcus japonicus. Next base: position 665,905 of record NZ_RKHG01000001.1, read on the forward strand.
CACGGATTCCTGCACGGGCAAACCTGTCTGTGGGAGAACATGGACAGTGGCGGGCTGCTTGCCAGCGGTCCCGCCACGCCGACCATCATTTCGCACCGGATGATCCAGAGTCGCGCTGTGGCGACCCGCTTCGCGCAGTGCGAAATTCCGCGTCGCGGGGCATTTCCGCGACGGACTAGGGTTGCCCGCATGGATGGGTCCCTGACGAACCTTCGCAATCCCGTGGTCATCATGGCCTTCGAGGGCTGGAACGACGCCTCGGATGCCGCGACCAGCGCCATCGACCACATCGGGCTCAGCTATGACACCGACGTCGTCTTCGAGATCGACGGCGAGGAGTACTACGACTTCCAGATGAATCGGCCGCGGGTCAGCATCACCGAGTCCACCGAACGCGACATCGAGTGGCCGGCGGTGCAGATCGCCGTGGCCCACCTGCCGGAGCGCGACGTGGTCCTGGTCAGCGGCCCCGAGCCGAACCTCAAGTGGCGCTCCTTCACCTCGGCCCTGGTCAGCGCCATCCGCACGGTGGACCCGGCGATGGTGGTGGTGCTGGGCGCGATGCTCACCGATTCGCCCCATTCGAGGCCGCTCCCGGTCACCGGCACCGCCAATGACGTCCGGCTGGCCACCACACTCGGCCTGGAACCGTCGAACTACGAGGGCCCCACCGGCATCGTCGGGATCCTGGCTGACGGGCTGCGACGGGCCGGGATGCCCGTCGTGTCGCTGTGGGCTCAGGTACCGCACTATGTCAGCGACTCGCCCAATCCGAAGGCAACGCTGGCGCTGCTGGTGCGGATCGAGGACCTGCTGGACACTCCCCTGGCCCTCGGGGAGCTGCCGGAACTGGCGCAGGCCTGGGAGCGCGGCGTCGACGAACTGGCCAGTGAGGACCCCGACGTCGCCGAGTACATCCGGCGCCTGGAGGCCGCCCAGGACGAGGAGGACCTGCCAGCTGCGACGGGGGACTCGATTGCCGCGGAGTTCCAGCGCTACCTGCGGCGCCGCAACGAGGGCCGCTGAGGCACCCCCTCTGTCCGGGTGCGGGCCAGCCACGCGGTGAGCAGCGGCGTGGCTGCGGTGAGCAGGATGCCACCCCAGATCAGCCACGGCCAGGTGAACAAGGTCGCGAATCCCAGCACCAGCATCAGCGGCATCCAGAACCAGCGAAGTCTGAACCACCACGCCGGTACGGCCGAGAGCACGAAGCCGACGAAGGCGCCGAGCAGTGGGTTGGCGAGCGCCGCCGCCAGACAGTCACCGATGCTGCACGTCGGGTCGGCACCGCGTCGAACCATCACGCCACCCATATGGGCATGACCAGTTCCGTCCAGCGGTGGCGATGTGCACCCAGACGCCGCCGACATGCCACGATTCCCCCATGGACAAGACATTCGAGATGGGCGGCCAGCATGTTGACCGCATGGGCTTCGGGGCGATGCAGCTGTGCGGGCCCGGGGTGATGGGGCAACCGGCCGACCGCGACCAGGCCCTTGCGGTGCTGCGCCGTGCCCTGGAGCTGGGCGTGAACCACGTCGACACCAGCGAATTCTACGGCCCCCACGTCAGCAACCAACTGCTCCGTGAGGCCCTCCACCCCTACGCCGAGGACCTCGTGCTGGTCAGCAAGGTCGGGGCCCACCGCGACGAGGCCGGCGCCTGGCTGCCCTCCCAGTCCCCCGAGGACCTGATCCGTGACACCCACGAGAACCTTGAGACGCTGGGCCTCGACCGGCTGCACGTGATGAACCTGCGCGTGATGCCCAAGGACGACCACGCCCCCGCCGGCTACCAGCCGGTCCCCCTCGACGAGCAGCTCGACGCGATGCGACGTCTCGTCGACGAGGGTGTCATCGAGCACTTCGGTGTCTCGACGGTCACCGCCGAGCAGGCCGCGCAGGGCATCGAGGCCGGCGCGGTGCAGGTGCAGAATGCCTACAACCTGCGCTCCAGGGGCGACGAGGCAACTCTGGAACTCTGCCGGGACAAGGGGGTCGCCTATGTGCCGTACTTCCCGCTGGGTTCGGCCTTCGGCTGGTTCCCGCGCGTCGACGAGGACCCTGCCGTGGTCCGCGTCGCCGAGCGCCTGGGGCACTCCCCGGCGCAGGTGGGGCTGGCCTGGCTGCTGCACCACGCCCCGAATGTGCTGCTCATCCCGGGCACCAGCAAGCTGGCGCACCTCGAGGAGAACATGGGCGCCGCCGATGTGGTGCTGTCCGCCCAGGACGTCGCGGAGCTGGAAGCCCTCTGACCCTGGGCCTGTCCAGGGCTCAGCCCTCGGCTGTCGCCGCCGCCTTCTCCGCAGCGGCGACAGCCTTGACGAAGCACCAGACGACACACACGAACAAGGGAACGGCCACCAGGTTCACGCCCACCACCGTGGCTCCGGCCCCGATCATGGCAAGCAGCACCAGACCACCCACCACCAGCACGCTGGCCGCGCGCCCCAACCAGCGGGAGGCGGCGGCCTGTGCGCTGTGCCAGGCCTCGTCGGAACGGCTCGTCGAAGGAGTGCGGATCCCCAGCACAGAGCCGGGTTTGAGACGGCGGCTGCCGGCCTGCAGGCTGATGCCGGCCGCCAGCGAGCCCAGCACGAGCATCACGCTGGCCAACAGCACGGAACTGCCCATCAGTGCTGACAGGCCGCGACGGCCTTGCCGCGCAGGTCGTTGACCATCTTGTCCGGATCTGCCGCCGAGTAGACGGCGGACCCGGCGACGAAGGTGTCGGCCCCGGCGGCGGCGCAGCGCTCGATGGTCTCCAAGGAGACGCCCCCGTCCACCTGGATCCAGATCTCCTGACCGGTCTTCTTGACCAGCTCGCGGGTGCGCTCAATCTTCGGCAGCACCAGGTCCAGGAACTTCTGCCCGCCGAAACCGGGCTCGACGGTCATCAGCAGCACCATGTCCAGTTCGGGCATCATGTCCGCATAGGGCTCGATCGGGGTCGCCGGCTTCAGCGCCATCGACGCCCGGGCGCCCCGCGCGCGGATCTCCCGGGCCAGCCGGATCGGGGCGTCGGCCGCCTCGACGTGGAAGGTGACCGACTCGGCTCCGGCCTCCGCGAAGGCGGGCGCCCACCGGTCGGCCTGCGCAATCATCAGGTGGATGTCCAGGAAGGCATCGGTGTTCTTGCGGATGCACTCCACCACCGGCAAACCGAAGGTCATGTTCGGCACGAAATGGTTGTCCATCACGTCCAGGTGCACGCCATCGGCGCTGGGGATCCGGGAGATCTCCCCGGACAGGTTGGACAGGTCGGCATTGAGGATGGACGGGGTGATTCGCATGGCCATGGCCACAGCGTATCGAGCCCCGTGGGCGGTGCGGCGCGCTGGCCTAGGCTGGGCCGCATGGATCGTGACTTCGACATCATCGTCTTCGGCGCCACGGGCTATGTCGGCCGGTTGATCGCCGCGGAACTGCTGCGCAGCGCACCCGAGGGCACCCGGCTGGCGCTGGCGGGCCGCGACGACTCCCGGCTGCGGCAGGCGGCACAGGGGCTCGGCCACCCGCAGCTTCCCGTCGTGGTCGCCGATGCCTTCGACGCGCAGGCCCTGTCACGCATGGCCGCCCGCACGACAGTGGTGGTCTCCACCGTCGGCCCCTACGTGAAGTACGGGATGGCGACGGCTGGTGCCTGCGCCGCCGCCGGGACCCACTACGTCGACCTCAACGGGGAGGTGCTCTTCGCCCGCGACGTGATCGACGCCTTCGACCGGCCTGCCCGGTCCAGCGGCGCCACGCTGGTCACCGCATGCGGCTTCGACTCGGTGCCCTCGGACCTCGGGGTGCTGGTGGCCGCCACCACCGCCAGGGAGGCGGGCGCCGGCGAACTGTTGGGCACCACGATGCACCTGCGCAGCTTCTCCGGTGGCATGTCCGGTGGAACCATCGACGCCCTGCGTACCCAGATCGACGCCTCGCGTCACGGCGTGCGCACCCCTGGCCGCTCCTCGTCGGACCCCTATGCCCTGAGCCCGGACCGCGACGCAGAACCCGAACCCCGTGGCCGTCGCAATTCGGTGATCTGGCTGGAGACCTCCGGGGACACCCGCGCATTCGCCGCGCCCTTCTTCATGGCCCGCTACAACGAGCAGGTGGTCCGGCGCAGCAATGCCCTGCTCGGCTGGGCCTACGGGCGCGGCTTCCGCTACCGCGAGGCCCAGGACACCGGCAAGGGCGCCAAGGGCCTGGTGAAGGCGCTGGGGATCGGGGCGGCCCTGCCGGCCTTCGTCATCAGTCTGGCGACTCCGGGGCTTCGCCAGGTGGCGGACCGCCTGCTGCCAGCGCCCGGGCAGGGCCCGAGCGAGGAATCCCGGGCCAACGGCCACTTCACCATCGAGGTCCACGCGGACACCACCGGAGGGCAGCGGGTGGTCGCCACCGTCGCCGACGAGCGGGACCCGGGCTATGAGGGCACCGCGGTGATGATCGGCGAGGCCGCCTTGGCACTGGCCGCCGGGCAGGGATTGACGACGGGAGTCAGTACCCCCGCGGCGGCACTCGGACTGCCCTATGCGCAGCGGCTGCGGGAGCGCGGCTTCACCATCACGGGAGCGGTCAGTCCCGGGTGATGCTGTGCATGCCCATTCGCCTTCAGGGCGTGGGCCACCCCGAAGGTGCTGTGTCGCGTTCCGAAGAGGCCGATCCGCTCTCCCACCAGCACCTGATCTCCGCGACTCACGGGGGTGTCCAGCTCGCATCCTGCGGCGTCGATGCAGGCACTGTGGCGCACGGACAGGGTCCGCCAGTCGGCCGAGGTTCGCAGTCCGTGCTCCTCGACGGCGGCGGCCAGCAACTCCTTGCGTTGCATCACATCCGACAAGGGATGTGCATGTGACGGGCCCGGTATCTCGGCGACCAGCCAGCCCGGTTCGGTACCGAGCATGATCTCCCGGGCCCGCATGATCTCCAGGGCCCGCATGATCTCCAGGGAGCTGGCGCGGGTGGGCCGGGAGCGGCCGCTGGTCCAGTGGATCAAGGTGGCGATTGACACGGCCATCCCCTGCTGACCCAACCTGTCCCGGATGCGCGCCAGACTCAGTCCGCGTTGCTGGATGGCAGCGCCCAGCCGCTTCTGGAACTCGGTCCCGGCAGGACTGCTCATGCCCTCAGCTGGGCTCACTCGGGAGGACAGTCACGCGATGTCACTCCCAGTCCCAGCCGATGAGGTGCAGACCCGCGCCAGCATCGCGCAACACGGCCTGGACCGTGTCGGCACCCACCATCACGGCATCTTCCTGCACCGTGGGCTCGTCCTCGCCCGGCAATTCGCTCAACAGTCGAAATCGCTTGGGCATCGGGCACTCGAATGTCACCTGCAGCCTCAAGTCCGGTGTGACCGACTTGAGGACATGTCCAGTTTCGTCCTCACGGGGGCGGGCTCCCAGGAAGTCGACAGACCTTGGACTCCGAGGTGGTCTCTGATCCGTGACAGGACAAGACCTCGCCGCCGGATCGCTGTTCCGAGGCGGTCCGCGAACTCGGCCGAGCTGAGGCTGGTCTCTCATTCACTGTATTACCTGACCGGGTGGCCCGAGGCCGATCTCGAGAGACTCGGCGCGTCAGAGGCGGCGCAGCAGGGCCAAGAACATTGCGTCGGTGCCGTGCCGGTGCGGCCACAACTGGACGAAACGCGGGTCCGTCGCCGCGCGGCAGTCGGGCACCTCCGGCAGGAAACTGGCGGCATCGAGGATCTCCACCCGCTGGTCGGCAATCGTCTGCACGATGGTGCTGGTCTCCGCCCGGTGCGGGGAACAAGTGACATAGGCAATCACGCCGCCTGGCGCCGCGGAGGCAATCGCCTGGTCCAGCAGGTCGCACTGGAGCTGGAAGAGCTCACCGACCTCCTGCTGGGTACGGCGCCAGCGTGACTCCGGCCGACGACGCAACGAGCCCAGGCCGGAACACGGGACGTCCGCCATCACACGGGTGAAAGTGTTCTGTTCCCACTGCGGCTTCGTGCCGTCGCCGACGACGACCTCCCACAGGTTCTGCGGGTAGGCCATCAGTGACTTGCGGACCAGGTCCGCCCGGTGCTCGTGGGCCTCGTTGGCCAGCAATGTCGAGCCATCGGCCCGGGCCACGCCCGTCAGCAGGGCAGCCTTGCCGCCCGGTCCCGCGCACAGGTCCAACCAGCGGCCGGACTCGGCCTCCACCCGGGTCAGGGCAAGTGCCACCAGTTGCGAACCCTCATCCTGCACGGCGGCACGTCGTTGCCGCACCGCGGCAAGATCTGACGGGTTTCCCTCCCGCACCACGCCGAAGGGCGAGAAGCTCGTGGCGCGGCCGCCGTCGGCGAGCAGTTCCTCCCGATCGCACAGGCCGGGGCGAACCACCAAGGTCGGGACCGGCGCCACATTGTCGGCTTCCAGCGCCGCCCGCAACTCACCGTCGGGCAGATCGCCGTCAGGGCTGCCGGCCAGGGCAGTGGCCCAGGCGTCGACGATCCACCGGGGATGGCCCGTCCTGAGGCTCAGGGCACCGCGCTCCCCCATGCCTTCGGTCAGCTCGTCCAACCACTGCTCGAAGTCCTTCTTCGAGACCTTGCGGATGATGGCGTTGACCACCCCGGTCGTCCGCTCGCCCAGGGCGATGCCGGCCAGGTCCACCGACGTCGACACGGCCGCATGGGTGGGGGTCCGCATGTTCAGCAGCTGGTGCGTGCCCAACCGCAGCACGTCGACGATGGCCGGCTGCAGGCTGTCCAGCGAGCGTCCACCGGCCGCCTCGAGGATCCGGTCATAGGTTCCTTCCCACCGGCAGGTGCCGTTGACCAGCTCCGTGCACAGCGCGGCTTCCTGGCTGGTCAGGTCATGGGCGCGGGCCTGCTCGGCCAGCGCCAGGTTCGCATAGGCGCCCGACGCGTGCACGTCGCGCAGGGTGTCGAAGGCCGCCATCCGCGCCAGGTCGATGAAGCGCTCCGGGGCGCGATCCGGCAGGAAGCCCTCGCGCTGGGAACGGTCGCGGCGGTCTCGCTGGTTCATCGTGCCTGCTCCTCGGTGTCGGTGTCGAAGCCGGACGGCAACTGGTGCATGCCGCGCGCCCAGTCGGCGGCGGCCATCTCCTTCTTGCCGAAGGCCTGTACCCGCAGCAACTCCAGCACACCGTCACCGGTCCCGACGAAGACCTCCTTGCGGGTGGCGTGCAGGGTCCCGGGCTCGAGGGCTTCGACATCGGCCGTCAGCTGGGCCGGGCGTGCCAACCACAGTTTGAAGCGTTGCCCCTCGAGCGTGGTCCAGGCGCCGGGATTGGGGTTGGCGCCCCGGACCAGCGCCGCGATGGATGCGGCCGGCTGCTGCCAGCTGACCCGGGTCTGATCGACGGTGAGCTTGGGGGCCAGCGTGATGCCCTCCTCCCCCTGCGCCGTGGGGGCCACCCCGGCCTCGACGTCCTGGAGGGTCTGCACCAGCAGTTCCGCCCCGCGGTGGGCCAGCCGGTCCAGCAGCTCCGCCGACGTGTCGAGCTCGCCGATCGACTCCTCCAGCGTCCGGTAGACCGGGCCCGCGTCCAGCTCCGCGACGAGTTCGAAGGTGGTGGCGCCGGTCATCTCCTGGCCCGCCATGATGCTGCGCTGCACCGGTGCGGCTCCGCGCCAGGCGGGCAGCACCGAGAAGTGCAGGTTAATCCAGCCATGGGTGGGGATGGCGAGCACATGGTCCGGGACCAGCGCGCCGTAGGCCACCACGGGGCAGGCCTCGGGTGCCTTGGCGGTCAGCCAGGTGACGAAGCCCTCATCGCGCGGATGGGTGGGCTTGACCACCTCGAGCCCCAGCTCCTCGGCGCGTCGGGCCACCGGGGAGGCAGTGAGCTTCTTGCCCCGGCCGGCGGGCGCATCGGGGCGCGTCACGACGCCGACCACCTCGTGACCGGCCGCGACGAGTGCCTCGAGGCTGGGTACTGCGGGCTCCGGGGTTCCGGCGAAGACGATTCTCACCCGGCAAATCTACCGGGTCCGGCACAGGATCCCGCCCCGGCGGCTATTGCAGGGCTGCCGGGTCGACCCGGACCCTCACACTGCCCTCGGCCTTGCGGGCCGAACGGACACCGCTGGCCGCCTTGACGGCACGTGTCAGGTCCTTGCCCTGGGCCAAGGGGGCGCGCAGGGTGAGCCGACTCACCTCACTGTCTCCCACCATCCCGGCGGGCACTGGGCCCAGCACGTCGACGACCTCCGGAAGCTCTGCCACGGCCAGCATCTCGTCCAGCGCTGCGGGAATGCCCTCCAGGGTGATGAACTTCACCGCCGGGGGGAAGCGCGCCTCGAGCCGGTCAGCCAGTTCCCGCGACGCGAAGCCCGCGGGATCCACCCTGACCAGGGCCTGGATGGTGCGCTCCTCACTGGGGCCGACGACGGCAACACTCCCCCCGTCACCTCCCGGGCGGACCAGGCCCAGCACGTTGAGCCAACGTCGCAGGGCCTCCTCGGCGACCCGGAGGTCGGGCCGGGACAACTGCATGGCCGCGTCCAGCAGCACCGCCGCCGCGTAGCCACCGTCGGCCACGGGCTCCGCGCCGGGGGTGGCGATCACCAGTGCCGGCTGGTCACCCACGGTCTCGCGCACGTGGTCACCCGAGGAGTCGACCACCGTCGTCCCGGGGAAGGCCCGCCCGAGCTCCTCGGTGGTTCGCACGGATCCGACAACGGGAGCCCGCAGCCTGGTGTCGCCACAAATCTGGCAGCGCCAGCCGGTCACCAAGCGGGCACACCAGGCGCACGAGAGCTGGCGCTCTCCGTCGCGACGCCGGCCGTGCACTGGCCCGTGGCAGTCCGGGCAGCGCACCGCGGTGCGGCAGGTCTGGCAGCTGAGCGCCACCAGGTAGCCGGAACGGGGCACCTGCACCAGGACTGGCCCCTGGGACAGCCCCTTGCGGATGGTCTCGAAGACCAGGTTGGGCAATCTGACGCTGGTGGCCAGCGGATCGCGCTCCATCGCCTTGTCCGAGTCCCCGGCAACCCTGACTGCCGGCGCCTCCCGACGCGCCTGGGACCCCGGCAGCGCCAGCGGTGCGAGCCAGCCCCGCTCGATCCACTGCTGCACCTCACAGCTGCGGCCCCGCGATGCGAGGAGCAGGGCAGACCGGGCCTGGGTGGCCCGGATGGCGGCGACATCTCGCGCGTGGAAGTAGGGAGCGCGGGATTCGGAGTACAGGTCATCACCGTCGTCCCACAGCGCCAGCAGGCCCAGGTCCTTCACGGGCGCGAAGACAGCCGCCCGGGTGCCCACCACGACGCGGGCCTCGCCCCGGCTGATCGCCAGGTAGTTGCGATAGCGGGCCGCCGGGCCGAGGTCCGCGTGCAGCACTGCGACCGCCCCCGCCCCCAGCGCCGTGGACAGTGCCTCGTGCAAGGCCTCCAGATCCTTGACGTCGGGCACCAGGAGCAGCACCCCTCGCCCCGAGCGCAGCGTCGCCACGGCGGCCTGGACCAGCCCCTGCCACGGTGAATGCGCGATGGTCGGCGCCACCTGCCAGTGCGCCCGCAGGCTTCGGCCGTCGGCCAGGGAATCCAGGAAGTCCTGCCCGTGGGGATACCCGGCCAGCGGCCCCGACACGGGCTCCTCAAGCTCCGGTGCCGGCCACGGCTTGCGTGCTGCCTTCTCCGTGGCGGCGTGGCGCGGGGGAACGGCCAACCGCATCAGGTCACTGAAGGTGCCGGCATAGTGGTCGGCGACGGTGCGCAGAAGCGCCACCTGTTCCGGGTGGAGGACGGGTTCGGGGCTGATCACCTTCTCCAGACAGGCCAGCTTCACCCCGGCGTCGCTGGTGGCCAGCCGTTCGACGACGAATCCGTCACGCAGCTTCCCCGCGAAGCGAACCCGCACGCGCGAACCCGGCACCGCCAGCTCGTCGTCGGCCTCACGCACCTCGTAGTCGAAGAGGCGGTCGAGGTGCGGCAGCGGCAGGTCGAGTGCGCAGCGGGCCACGGGTAGGTCGATCACCCTCCCGATGGTAGGCGGTGGGTCCGACAGCATTGGTCGTGCTGGCGTGCGCGCGCACTATGGTGTCGCTGTGCAACCCGAGTCAGCCGCCCACCAGACCGCTACCCGACGACTGCTGGCCTACGTCGGAGCCTCCCTCATCGCGGGCGGCGCGACGGTCACCGACGCCGAGTTGGAGGTGCGCCGGTTGGGTGCCCATCTGGGTCATCCGCAGGTGCAGGTGATGGGCAACCCGACGGGCCTCACCGTGGCACTGGGTTCCGGGGAGCCCGCCACACTGGAGCGGATCGAGGGTGGTCTCAGGCTGGACCAGTCCCTGCACGTCGGAAGAGTCCGACGGGACCTGCTGGCCGGAAGGCTGGGCGTTGAGGAGGGCGTGGAGGCGTTGCGGCAGGCGCGTGAGCTGCCGCACCTGTACGGGACGCCCGGCTTCGTCGGCGGGCTGTTCGTGGTCAGCATGGGGATCTGCATGATCATGCAGCCGGCCTGGGCCAATGTGCTGCTGGCCGGTGCCTGTTCGCTCGCGGTCAGCTGGTTGATGCTCGCGTCGGCCCGGCATGCGTTGTTGGCGTCGCTGCTGCCCACCGTCGCGGCCTTCGTGGTGTCCCTGGCCATCCTGGGCACGTGGCAGGCGGGGCTGGTGGACGGTCCGCTGCGTACCATGGTGTGCCCCATTGCCGTGCTGCTTCCGGGTTCCCTGCTCAGCACCGGCATCGCCGAGCTGGCGACGGGTGCCGTGGTCTCCGGGACCGCTCGCTTCTCCCACGGGATCGTGCAGCTGTTGCTGTTCGCGCTGGGGGTGGTGGGTGCCGGGGTGCTGCTGGGGATTCCCCCCGAGGCCTTCACCAATGTGCGCCTGGACCAGATGGGGCTGTGGAGCCTGCCGGTGGGGCTGGCCCTGATCACGTTGGGGATCACCCTTTCCGAATCCGTCCCGTGGCGGATGGTGGGCTGGATCAGCCTGGTTCTGACTGCCACCTTCACCACGCAGATGTTGGGCCAGCTGCACGGGGAGTCGTTGCCGGTGGCCGCCTTCGGGGGCGCCGTCGTGGCGAGCTTCCTGTCGACGGCCATCGAGGCGACGCGCACCAATGTCCCGCGCCTGATCACCTTCCTGCCGAGCTTCTGGCTCCTGGTACCCGGCACGCTGGGGTTGATGGGGATCACCACCTTCGGCCTGGGCACGGGGCAGGTGGAGGCCGTCGTCGGGGTGATCACCCTGATCACCGCGATCGCGCTGGGACTGCTGGTGGGGTCTGCCCTGGCCCTGCCGTTGAAGCGGATCGCCCGACGCATCCACGTCCTGCAGAAGTTGCGACGCTGAGAAGGGGTCAGCGCGCCAGCTTTCCCTGGTCCCCCACCATCACGGAGCCCGGCGTGACCACCGTCGCGTAGACGCCCAGACAGCCCTCGCGCTCTCCGCCCAGGGCCTTCAACCAGCTGGCGTCGCCGACAGCCCCGTCCTGGGCGAGGTCGGTGGTTCGGCAGCGCGGAATCCTCTCGCCCAGGTGCAGCCGGGTCAGCGGATAGATGAGTTCACGTCCGATCAAGCATTCTTCGACGAAGGGTTTGCTGGTCTCGATCACCAGATTGACGCGCAAGCGACGTGGATCGGCGTCGACTCCCCACCGTTCGGCGCACCAGACCAGGGTCGCCGTGCCGATCAGCGAGACCTGCCCACCGGCCTGGTGCGGGACATCCGCCTCGGGCAGCACCTGTACCGGCGTCCCCATCCGCTCGGACAGGTGGGAATCGAGCAGCTCGCTACCTGCCAACCACCTCTGGCCATCCCCGCTCACCTCGACACTGAAACCCTCGGTACGGGCCTGGAAGTCGACGACCTCGTCGCGTCGACGAAAGCGACGGGTGACCTTGCCCGAGGCCAGGAAACCCTCGGCATCGCGCACCGCGAACCAACGGTCGCCAGCCATGCCACGCTCATCCAGCTTGGCGGCCTTGAGCTGTTCACCGCCCATGGACCTCACCGGATGGCGACTGATGCTCTCGACACGAAAGGCCATGGGGCCGATCGTAGTGGCCCCGCCTCACACGGTCGAAGGCCCCTCGACACGCCCGGGGACCGGGGTGAACTGGACCCCTCGACAGGCCCGGAAACCATGCCCCTGTCGACGCGACCCTGCGCCGGGGCTTGCACGCCGCGCCATCCGGGGCACGTGGCAAGAGGGCCCCACACCAGGTGCGGGGCCCTCCGGATGGCACGGGTCAGCGGATCGCATCCTTCAGGGCGTCGACGCGGTCCAGCTTCTCCCAGCTCATGCCGGGCAGCTGCCGGCCGAAGTGGCCGTAGGCGGTGAAGGCCGAGTACTTCACGTTCAACAGGTCCAGGTCACGCACGATCGCGGCGGGGCGCAGGTCGAAGACGTCCAGCACGGCGTCTCGGATCTGGTCCTCGGAGACCTTGCCGGTGCCGAAGGTGTCGACGTAGAAGCCAACCGGCTGCGCCTTGCCGATGGCGTAGGCAATCTGCACCTCGCACTTGTCGGCAAGCTCGGCGGCGACCACGTTCTTGGCGACCCACCGCATGGCGTAGGCGGCGGAACGGTCCACCTTCGACGGATCCTTCCCGCTGAAGGCACCACCACCATGACGGGCCATGCCGCCGTAGGTGTCGACGATGATCTTGCGGCCGGTCACACCCGCATCGCCCATCGGGCCACCGATGACGAACTTGCCGGTGGGGTTCACGAAGGTCTTCATCCCGTCGGTGCGCAGGTCATAGCTGGCCAGCACCGGAGTGATGACGTGCTGGACCAGGTCCGGCGTGATGGTCTTCTCGATGCTGATGCCCTCGGCGTGCTGGGTGGAGACCACGACGGTGTCCACGCCGACGGGACGCCCGGCATCGTCGTAGTCGATGGTGACCTGGGTCTTGCCGTCGGGACGCAGGTAGTCCAGGATCCCGTCCTTGCGCACCGTCGTCAGTCGCTCGGACAGGCGGTGGGCCAGGTCGATCGGCAGCGGCATGAAGCTCGGGGTCTCGCTGCACGCATAGCCGAACATCAAGCCCTGGTCGCCGGCGCCCTGGAGGTCCAACGCGTCGCCGGAGCCCTCGCGGTTCTCGTAGGCCTTGTCGACGCCCTGGGCGATGTCGGGCGACTGCGAACCGATGGCGACGCTGACACCACAGGAGCGGCCGTCGAAGCCCTTGTCGGACGAGTCGTAGCCGATGTCCAGCACGGTCTGGCGGGCCAGGCCGCTGATGTCGGCATAGGCCTCGGTGGTCACCTCTCCGGCAACCACCACCAGGCCGGTGGTGACGAGGGTCTCGACCGCGACGCGGGAGCCCCTGTCCTGTTCCAGCATCGCGTCGAGGACGGCATCGCTGATGGCGTCTGCGACCTTGTCGGGGTGTCCTTCGGTGACGGACTCCGAGGTGAAGAGCCTGCTCATGGGAAAATCTCCATTCCGTCCGGGCGACAAGCCCGGCCCTGTTGCGTGTTGGTGCGCCGGGCCACATGCCCAGCCACGGCCCTGACGTGCGGGGCAGGGCCCAGTCTAGACGGTATGGGTGACCCCGATTCAGGGGTGAGAGCTCTGGCAGGCCGGGGCCTCGCCGCGCAACGATTCGTGGGTTGCCGGACAGGGTGGGCCTGTCTGGCCTTTCCGACATACGTGGGAGGCCCCGGTTGTTTACCGAGCGTACGAGTGTTGGTCTGGATGTGCATGCCCGCTCCGTGGTGGCGCATGCGATGGACGTCCAGACCGGCGAGATCTTCAAAGCCCGACTCTGCCCCGACCCTGTGGAAGTGACGGCCTGGATCAAGGCCCTGCCCGGCCCGGCCGCGGCGATCTATGAGGCTGGCCCGACCGGTTACGGTCTGGCCCGGACCCTGCTGGGCAATGACATCCGAACGGTGGTCGCCGCGCCGTCCAAGCTCCAGAGGCCAGCCGGATCGAGGGTGAAGACTGATGCGATCGACGCTGAACACCTCTCGATGCTGCTCCGGCTGGACGCGTTCACTGCGGTCGCGGTTCCTGATGAGCTGACCGAGGCTGCTCGTGACCTGGTGAGGACCCGCGAGGACTGCCGTAGTGACTTGATGCGTGCCAGGCATCGGTTGTCGAAGCTGCTGCTGCGTCACGGGATCGTCTATTCGGGCGGGCAGACCTGGAGCAACGCGCATGACGCCTGGCTCAAACGCCAGCACTTCGACTCGCCCTTGGTCCAGGCCGCCTTCGATGAGGCCTACGACAGTGTTGTCACGATCACGGCGCGCCGTGATCGTCTCGACGAGCGCATCACCGCCATGGCTGCCGACAGTCCTTGGACCAACACCATCCACCGGCTCGGCTGTCTGCGGGGGATCTCGACGCTGACAGGGTTCGGTCTGGCGGTCGAGATCGGCGACTGGACCCGGTTCACCGGGAACTCCATCGGATCTTTCGTCGGCCTCGTCCCGTCCGAGAACTCATCCGGCCAGTCACGCTCACTCGGTCCGATCACGAAGACCGGCAACGGTCATGCCCGGCGGCTGCTGGTCGAGGCCGCTTGGCACCACCAGCACCGCTACGTTCCCGGCAAGACGATCCGTGACCGTTGGGATCTTGCGTCCCCGGCTGCCCGGGCCCGCGGTGACCTGGGCAACCGGCGGTTGAACCATCGCTGGAACCAGTTCAAAGCCCGCAAGAAGGCCAACAACATCGCCAACGCCGCGATCGCCCGCGAACTCGCCGGGTGGTGCTGGTCCCTCGCCGTCCTCGACGACTGACGTCGAGGCCCACAAACTTGACCTGAAGACCGGCCGGTCATGGGGTGACGCAGCGACCGGAACGACCCGCGAAACACCTATGAGCAGCCGCCCTGACCGGCGGCGACGCTCGATCCTAGACACGCGTGACGTTCCGAGCCGAAAGCACCGTCCTGCGGTAACCAACCCGCGAATATCAGACTGACATCGCCGTCGTATAGACACGCGAAACCCCTGACCACATCCACTTCAGGTCAACACAGGAGAGGCGCCGCCAGGCATCCAGCCCGGCGGCGCCTCGTCCTGCCCTCTTGACAAAACCCACACCCATATCAGGTGTTGGTGGCAGACAGGTTCATGACACTCGGGTGATGGGAGCTTTCCCGCCGAGGGCGCTGTGGCCTCGTTCAGTGTTGTAGAACGTGAGCCAGTCGGCAAGGGCGTCGCGGCGTGCTTGGTTGCTGGTGAAGGGCTGTCGGTAGGCCCATTCGGTTGCCAGGGTCCGGTTGAGGCGCTCGACCTTGCCGTTTTGCCAGGGGCAGTGGGGCTTGATGAACTTCTGTTTCGCGTCGAGGGCTTCGACCGCGGCGATGAAGTCGCTGCTGTTGCGGTAGGCGAAGGCATTGTCGGTGATCACCCGCTCGATACGGGTGATGCCGTGGTCTGCGAAGAAGGCCGCGGCGCGGGTGAGGAAACCAGCGCAGGTGGGTCCCTTCTCGTCGTCGTGGATCTCGATGTAGGCCAGCCGGGTGTGGTCGTCGACCGCTGCGTGGACGTAGTCGTAGCCGATCTTTGCCCGCTTGTTCCTCTCGGCGCTGGTCGCGGCCCGTCCGCGGCTTCGCCAGCCTCCACCGTCGGGGATCTTGCCGATCTTCTTGACATCGAGGTGGATCAACTCACCGGGGTGTTCGCGTTCGTAGCGGCGGGTGGTGGCCTGGCTGCCGCGGATCACTGCTCCGGTGATCGGATCGAGGTGGGCCAACGGGGGCATGTGATGACGCTTCCAGATCGCCGAGACGGTGCGCGCGGGAACACCGGTCGCGGCGCTGGTGTGGGTTGGGCCCTGCCGGTGCAGCGCGCGGTGCGCCAGGACCCGGACCTCGACCTGGTGGTTGGTGCGCCGGGGCATGGTTCGGGGTCGGCTGGAGCGGTCATGCAGACCTGGTTCGCCGTGCTGGTCGTAGCGCTTGAGCCAGTGGTGTGCGCACTGGCGTGAGATTCCCATCGCCTTGGCGGCGTGGGCGACCTTCCAGCCTTGCTCGTGGACGCGCTGGACCAGCAGACGCCGACCGTTGACGTTCAGACGGGCTTTGGAGTGGGCCATGAGGACCTCCGTTGTTCATCTGTGACCTTCGACAAGCCACAACCCAACGGGGGTCCTCCCTTCACGTCAACCCGCAAACTGTCATGAACGTCCCTGCCACCAACATCTAGACGGCCTCGATCAAGCGTCCGCTGAGCGCGTCGACGATCGCCCTGGCGGCCCCGGACTTGCTGCCGGAGACCTCCGCGACGGCACCTTGGGCGTCGATCACCGTGATGTGGGTGCTCGACTGGCCGAAGACCTTGCCCCCGGACACGTCATTGAGCACCAGCAGGTCGCAGCCCTTGCGGGCCAGTTTCGCGGTGCCGATCCGCACCAGCTCGTCGCGGTCCGGGGCGGTCTCGGCGGCAAATCCGACGACAACCTGACCTGCCCGGGAGGGATCGGCAGCGCGGTCCCGGCACAGGGTGGCCAGCACGTCGGTGGTCTGCAGCAGGTGCAGCGTCAGGCCTCCGTCGCCGTCCTTCTTGATCTTGGAATCGGCCTGCTGCTCGGGAGTGAAGTCCGCCGGCGCGGCGGCCATCACGATGCCATTGGCCCGCGGGGCCAGCTCCGCCATCACCCGGGCCAGGTCACCGGTGGAGACGACGCGACGCACCTCGACCCCGCTGGGAGGAGTGGCCTGCATGTTGGCCGCCACCAGCGTGACCCTGGCCCCGCGCAGGGCCGCTTCACGGGCGATGGCCACACCCATCAGGCCCGAGGAGGAGTTCCCCAGGAAGCGCACCGGGTCCAGCGCCTCATGGGTGCCACCGGCGGAGACGACCACATGCCGTCCGGCCAGATCCCGTGCCGCCGCCTGCGCCGCGGCATCGCGTCCGGCGGACAGCAGTTGCAGGGCGATCTCGGCAATCTCGGCGGGCTCCGGAAGACGACCCGGGCCCGAGTCGGCGCCGGTCAGCCGCCCGGAGTCAGGGTCCTTGACCACGACGCCCCGGCTGCGCAGCGTCGCGACATTGGCGACGGTGGCCGCGTGCTGCCACATCTCGGTGTGCATCGCCGGGAACATCACCACCGGGCAGTGCGCGGTCAGCAGCACATTGGTCAGCAGGTCATCCGCCCGGCCCGTCGCGGCCCGGGAGAGCAGGTCCGCCGTGGCGGGCACCACCATCACGAGGTCCGCCTGCTGGCCGAGCCGCACATGTGGCACCTCGGTGATGTCACTCCAGACGTCGGTGGCCACGGCCTTGCCGCTCAACGCCTCCCAAGTGGTCTGGCCGACGAAGTTCAGCGCATTGGCCGTGGGCACGACGGTGACCTCGCAGCCGGCCTCCCGCAGGCGCCGCAAGACCTCACAGGCCTTGTACGCAGCGATGCCACCGGCCACGCCGAGGACCACACGGCGGGCGGTGGCATCGGTTTCGGCCATGCCTGGTCCTGGGATCAGGCCGGGTCGATGTCGCCGAAGGGATCGGCGACGAGGCTGAAGTCAGGGTCAGCGGCAGCGGCGACGCGAGCGGCAGCCTCGGCCTCGGGGTCGATCTCGAGGCATTCCAGCACATCGGCCTGGATCTCACGCATGGCGATGCTCAGCGGCTTCTCCTGCACACCGGTCTCGACCAGCGGGCCGACGTTCTCCAGCAGGCCCTCGCCCAGCTGCGAGTAGTAGGCATTGATCTGACGGGCACGCTTGGCGGCGAACAGCACCAGGCGGTACTTGGAGTCGACCTTGTCGAGCAGCTCGTCGATCGGGGGGTTGGTGACGCCCTCGGGAATGTTTGTGGTCAAGGTGAACCTTCGTTCGATCGTGCGGTGGTCCCGGGCACCTGCCGGCTCCGGGGAATGGTCTTTGCGGACGCGCAGACGCATCCAAAGATCACAAGCCCAGCAAGCCTACCAAATCCTCCACGGTTTGATCGATCTCGTGATTGATCACCACGTGGTCGAACTCGCCCACGCGCGCCAGTTCCTCCTTGGCGGTGACCAGACGACGCTCCCGCTGCTCGGCGTTCTCCGTGCCACGGCCCACCAGACGACGCACCAACTCCTCCCAGCTCGGGGGCTCGAGGAAGATCTGCTGTGCCTCGGGATAGGTCTGTCGCACCTGGCGAGCACCCTGCAGGTCGATCTCCAGGACGACGACGCGTCCCTGCGACACCGCCTCCTCCACCGGCCCCCGCGGTGTGCCGTACCGGTGCTTGCCGTGCACGACCGCCCACTCCAACAGGCCCTCGTGCGCCGTCAGACGGTCGAACCCCGCATCGTCGATGAAGTGGTAGTGCACGCCGTCCACTTCACCGGCGCGTGGCGCACGGGTGGTGACGGAGATCGACACGAAGACCTCGGGATGCAGCTCCTTGAGCCGGTTCACCACTGTGCCCTTGCCGACCGCAGTCGGGCCACTGATGACGCTGACCCGCGGCGTGGCCGAGGGATCCTTCTGCTCGGTCACGCCGCGAGCCTCTCCTTCTGTTCGTCTGCTCCGCCCGTCGTCGGGTGGGGATTGATGCAGATTACTCGAACTCCGCCTTCAGCCCCGCCACCTGGTGCCTGCCGAGGCCACGCACGCGGCGGTTGGCCGCAATCTCGAGGCGCTCCATGATCTCCGCGGCCCGCTTCTCACCGACCCTGGGCATCGCCTTCAACAGGTCGACGACCTTGACGTGGGCGAGGACGTCATCCTTGGCGGCGATGTCCAGCGCCTGGCCAAGACTCAACGTTCCGGAACGGACCTTCTCCTTCAGGTCAGCCCGCGCGCGACGCGCCTGCGTGGCGGCCTCACGCGCAGCCTGCAACTGTTCCGGTGACAGTGTGGGAATTGCCACGACGAGTCTCCAATCAAGTGATGCCGAACATGCCCCTCTGTCCGGTCGAGACCCAAACTACAATGGATAACCGCTTGCCGCAGCCCTTTTGACCGCAGATGTGAGCAATTTCGCCCTGCCCCGTCAGCGGCCCACCAGGCCGGCCAAGGCGTCCTGCAGCCCCTGCGCCGATGGCCCGCCCTGCATGATCTGGCGGCTGGCCGACGGGAGCAGCCGGTCCACCGCGTCGCCGAAGATCCCCCGGAGGCCTTCGATGGTGCCCCCCTGGGCCCCGATACCGGGCACCAGGATGGAGCCGTTGAAGGCGCTGACGTCGCAGCCGGGGTCCGCATGGGTGCCGCCCACGACCAGCCCCAGCGCGTACTGCCCGGACCGCTCGTTCTCGGCAGCGGCGGCGTCCACCATCAGCTGGCTGACACTGGTTCCCCGCTCGGTGCGGGCCAGCTGCACGTCGCCGCCCTCGGGATTGCTGGTGCGGGCGAGCAGGTAGATCCCGCGGCCCGTCTGGTGGGCCAGGTCGATCGCGGGACGCAGCGACTCGAAGCCCAGGTAGGGGCTCAACGTGATCGCGTCGGCGCGCAATGACGAGTCCTCGGCCAGGTAGGCACGGGCATAGCCGGCCATGGTGGAGCCGATGTCGCCGCGCTTCACGTCGAGGATGCTCAACGCGCCCGCCTGCCGGATGTCGTCCAGCACTCGCTCCAGCACGGCAATGCCCTCGGAGCCGTACACCTCGTAGAAGGCCGACTGTGGCTTGAAGACCGCGGCCTTCTCCCCCAACGCCGCCACCATGGTCCGGGCACAGGCCTCCAGCCCCTTGACGTCATCGGCCAGACCCCATGCCTCGAGGATCTGCGGATGCGGGTCGATTCCGACGCACAGTGCGCCGCGCTGGGCGGTCAGGGCCCTGAGT
This sequence comes from Luteococcus japonicus, assembly GCF_003752415.1. NCBI lineage: Bacteria > Bacillati > Actinomycetota > Actinomycetes > Propionibacteriales > Propionibacteriaceae > Luteococcus > Luteococcus japonicus. Next base: position 685,562 of record NZ_RKHG01000001.1, read on the forward strand.
CGTTCTGCGTAGTTGGACATTGGTCGCTCCTTCAGGGCCTCGGCTGGCTAGGCCACCGTGGCTGGGTCAGTTGTGGGGCAGCGCGTTGATGCCGCGCACCAGTGCGGGGCCGTTGTAGATGAAACCGGTGTAGACCTGCACCAGGGAAGCACCGGCATCGAACATCGCCTGGGCATCCGCCGGTGTCATGATCCCGCCGACTCCCATCACGGGCAGCGACGAGTGCTGGACGATCCGGGCGACCATGGCACGTGAACGCACGGTCAGCGGCGCCCCGGACAGTCCCCCCGCCTCGTCCGCCAGCCTCACGTCGTCCCCCTTGAGGCCCTTGCGGTCCAGGGTGGTGTTGGTGGCGATCAGGCCCGCCACACCGGCCAGCTCACAAGTGCCGATCACCTCGTACAGGGCATCCCAGGTCAGGTCCGGGGCAACCTTCACGAAGATGGGCACCGGATTGCTCGGATTCAGGACCTTGGCCTCGGCCACCAGGGCCCGCGTCAGCTCACGCAGGGCGTCACCGTCCTGCAGGCTGCGCAGTCCGGGCGTGTTCGGGCTGGAGATGTTGATGGCGATGTAGTCGGCCTTGTCGGCCAGCAGACGAAGGCTCCTCAGGTAGTCCTCGACGGCCCCCTCAAGGGGCGTCACCTTGGTCTTGCCCAGGCTGATGCCCAGCGGGATACCGAGCGCCGCATTGCCGCGTCGCACTCCCCAACCGTCCAACCGGGAGGCCAGGGCCGCCGCACCCTCGTTGTTGAAGCCCATCCGGTTGATGACCGCGTCGGACTGCTTGGCACGAAAGACGCGGGGCTTGGGATTGCCTGGCTGGGCCTGCGCGGTGACGGTGCCCAGCTCGGCGAAGCCGAAGCCGAGCCCTGCCCATGCCCGGGCAGCGAGACCGTTCTTGTCGAGGCCCGCCGCGACGCCCACCCGCCCGGGAAAGCTGATCCCCGCGAGTTCGACGCCCTTGCCGGTGCCCATCACGCTGCTGCCGGCACCCAGTACCCCACCGGGCAGGCCTCCTGCGATGCCCAGCGCACGGATCATGTCCTCGTGGATCTTCTCGGCATCGCCGCCCCGAGCCCGGAAGAGCCCCGGGCGCACCACCTGGCGATAGCCGTGCAGCAGCGCCCGGGTCAGCATCTCGTCCATCAGTTGCCGGCCTTGCCGATGGTCTTCTCGACCGCCTCCGCGACATCGGCCGCCCATTCCTGCAGCGACTTGACGCCGATCGGGTTGGCCTCGGGATCGGCCGCCTCGGCGCAGAGTGCCTCCACCGCCTGGACGGTTGCCGCCAGCCCCTGTGCCGTGGTGATGCAGGGAGCATTGTGGACCACCGAGGAGGCGCGGATCTCGTAGCCGTCGGCGCGTTCGGAGCCGGACGACTGACCCGGCGTGTTGAAGACCGCGTCCACCTGGCCCTCGCGGATCAGGTCGACGATCGTCGGCTCCCCATTCGGGCCCTGCCCCTCGGACAGCTTGCGCACGACGGTGGTGGTGACCCCCTGACGGCCCAGCACCGTGGCCGTGCCCTGGGTGGCGAGAATGTTGAAGCCGAGGTCGTGCAGCCGCTTGACCGGGAAGATCGAGTGGCGCTTGTCCTTGTTGGCCATGGCGACGAAGAAGTTGCCGGAGGTGGGCAGGTACTGCCCCGCCGCGATCTGGCCCTTGGCGAAGGCCTCACCGAAGGTGCGGGACAGCCCCATCACCTCACCGGTGGAACGCATCTCCGGGCCGAGGATTGTGTCGACATTGTGCCCGTCTGCGGTGCGGAACCGGTTGAAGGGGAGCACGGCCTCCTTCACGGCCATCGGTGCCCCGGGCCAGGTGTGCGCGCCGTCGACATCGGAGCGCAGGATTCCCTGCTCCCGCAGGTCCGCGATGCTGGAACCCATCATGATCAGCGTGGCGGCCTTCGCCAGGCCGGTCGCGGTGGCCTTGGAGACGAAGGGCACGGTGCGGCTGGCTCGCGGGTTGGCCTCCAGCACGTAGAGCACGTCGCCGGCCAGGGCGAACTGGATGTTCAGCAATCCCCTCACCCCGACGCCCTTGGCGATGGCCTCGGTGGAGATACGGATCTGGTCGATCACCTCGCTGCCCAGGGTGATGGGCGGCAGGGCGCACGCGGAGTCACCGGAGTGGACGCCGGCCTCCTCGATGTGCTCCATCACGCCGCCCATGTACAGCTCGGTGCCGTCATAGAGGGCGTCGACGTCGATCTCCACCGCATCCAGCAGGAAGCGGTCAACCAGCACGGGGCTCGTGGCGCTGATCAGGGTGGAGCTGGCGATGTAGCGCTGCAGGCTCGCCTCGTCGTAGACGATCTCCATGCCACGGCCACCCAGCACATAGCTGGGACGCACCAGCACCGGGTAGCCGATCTCATTGGCGACGGTCCGTGCCTGGTCGAAACTGACCGCCATGCCGTGGGCGGGGGCGCGCAGGCCGGCATCGGCCAGCACGGCCTCGAAGGCGCCGCGTTCCTCGGCGAGGTGGATCGCCTCCGGGCTGGTTCCGACGGTCGGCACACCGGCATCCTTCAGCTGCTGGGCCAGCTTCAGCGGGGTCTGGCCGCCGAGCTGGACGATCACACCCGCCACCGGGCCGGCCTGGCACTCGGCGTGGTAGACCTCCAGCACGTCCTCCAGCGTGAGCGGCTCGAAGTAGAGGCGGTCCGAGGTGTCATAGTCCGTCGAAACGGTCTCCGGGTTGCAGTTGACCATCACCGACTCGTAGCCGGCCTCGGTCAGCGCCATGGCGGCGTGCACGCAGGAGTAGTCGAACTCGATGCCCTGGCCGATGCGATTGGGTCCGGAACCCAGGATCAGCACCGCCGGCTTGGTGCGGGACTGCACCTCGCTCTCCTCGTCGTAGGAGGAGTAGAGGTAGGGCGTCTGGGCGGCGAACTCGGCGGCGCAGGTGTCCACGGTCTTGTAGACCGGGCGGATGCCCAGCGCCCAGCGCACGCCCCGGACCACGTCGGTGGACATGCTGCGGGCGGCGGCGATCTGGGCGTCGCTGAAGCCATGACGCTTGGCGGTGCGCAGCAGGTCAGGGGTGAGCTCGGGGGCCTGGGCCACCTCGCGAGCCACCTCCACCAGCAGCACCAGCTGGTCGATGAACCACGGGTCGATCTTCGTGGCGTCGAAGACCTCCTCGACGCTGGCCCCCGCCATCAGGGCCTGGAAGACCTCGCCCAGGCGCCCGTCGTGGGAACGGCTGGCACTGTCCAGCAGCTCCTCCTTGGAGCGGGTGGGCATCGTCAGCACGAAGGGTGCCTTCGAGTCCTCCAGCGAGCGCAGCGCCTTGCCCAGCGCCTCGGTGAAGTTGCGGCCGATGGCCATCGCCTCGCCCACGCTCTTCATGTGCGTTGTCAGGGTGTCGTCGGCCGTCGGGAACTTCTCGAAGGCGAATCGGGGCACCTTCACCACGACGTAGTCGAGGGTGGGCTCGAAGCTGGCCGGAGTGCTGCCGGTGATGTCGTTGTCGATCTCGTCCAGGGTGTAGCCGACGGCCACCTTGGCGGCAATCTTGGCGATCGGGAAGCCAGTGGCCTTCGACGCCAGCGCCGACGAGCGGGAGACGCGCGGGTTCATCTCGATGACCACCATGCGGCCGTCGACGGGATTGATGGCGAACTGGATGTTGCAGCCACCGGTGTCGACGCCCACCTCGCGGATGATGGCGATGCCGACGTCTCGCATGAACTGGTACTCGCGGTCGGTCAGGGTCATCGACGGAGCCACGGTGATGGAGTCACCGGTGTGGGTGCCCATCGGGTCGAGGTTCTCGATGGAGCAGACGATGACCACATTGTCCTTGCGGTCACGCATCACCTCCAGCTCGTACTCCTTCCACCCGAGGATGGACTCCTCGATCAGCACCTCGGTGGTGGGGCTGGCGTCCAGGCCGGCGCCGGCGATGCGCCGCAGCTCGTCCTCGTCATGGGCGAAGCCGGAACCAAGACCACCCATCGTGAAGGACGGGCGCACGACGACGGGGTAGCCGAGCTCGCCGGCCGCGTCCAGCACCTCGTCCATGCTGTGGCAGATGTAGGAACGCGCCACGCCGGCCTCGCCGCCGGGCATGTCGAGCGCCTCGACGATCTCCTTGAACATCTCGCGGTTCTCGCCGCGCTGGATGGCGTCGAAGTTGGCGCCGATCATCTCCACGCCGTACTTCTCGAGGATGCCGTTCTCGTGCAGGGCGATCGCGGCATTCAGCGCCGTCTGTCCACCCAGGGTGGGCAGGATCGCGTCGGGGCGCTCCTTGGCAATCACCTTCTCCACGTACTGCGGGGTGATCGGCTCGATGTAGGTGGCGTCGGCGAACTCCGGGTCGGTCATGATCGTGGCGGGATTGGAGTTCACCAGGATCACCCGGTATCCCTCCTCGCGCAGCACGCGGCAGGCCTGGGTTCCGGAGTAGTCGAACTCGGCGGCCTGGCCGATGACGATCGGGCCGGAGCCGATGACCAGGATCGAGGTGATGTCAGTGCGCTTGGGCATCAGTTCTTGCCTTCCTGGTTCTGCGAAGCGACCATGATCTGCACGAAGCGGTCGAAGAGGTAGTCGGCGTCGTGGGGGCCGGCGGCAGCCTCGGGGTGGTACTGGACGCTGAAGGCGACGAGCTTGTCGTCGCCGTTCTCGTCCCGGCGGCGCAGTTCCAGGCCCTCCACGACGTCGTCGTTGAGGCAGACGTGGCTGACCGTCGCGGAACCGAAGTCCGTCTCGGTCGCCTGGTCCAGCGGGGCGTCGACGGCGAAGCCATGGTTCTGGGCGGTGATCTCCACCTTGCCGGTGGTGCGGTCCATCACCGGCTGGTTGATGCCACGGTGCCCGTACTTGAGCTTGTAGGTGCCGAAGCCCAGGGCCCGGCCGAAGATCTGGTTGCCGAAGCAGATGCCGAAGTAGGGCATTCCCGCGGCCAGCACCTCGCGCAGCAGGTTCGTGGCGTGCTCGGCCGTGGACGGGTCACCGGGTCCATTGGAGAAGAAGACTCCGTCGGGGTTCACGGCCCTGATGTCCTCGATGGTGGAGTTCGCGGGCAGCACGTGCACCTCGATGCCGCGTGCGGACATCCGGCGGGGCGTGTTGGCCTTGATGCCGAGGTCCACGGCCGCGACGACGCACTTCTTCTCACCCTGCGCCGGAACCACGACGGCCTCGGAAGTGGTGACGTCATCCACCAGGTTGGCTCCCGCCATGCCGGGCTGTTCGAGAACCTGCTGCTTGAGTCGCTCGGGGTCCAGCACCTCGGTGGAGATGGCCACCCGCATCGCACCACGTTCGCGCAGGTGCCGGGTCAGGGCACGGGTGTCGATCTGGCTGATGCCGACGATTCCCTGCTTCACCAGCTCCTCGTCGAGGCTGCGGCGGCTGCGCCAGTTGGAGGCGACCCGAGCGGGATCGCGTACCACGTAGCCGGCCACCCAGATGCGGCTCGACTCGTCATCCTCGTCATTCCACCCGGTGTTGCCGACGTGCGGCGCCGTGGCGACGACGATCTGACGGTGGTAGCTGGGATCGGTGAGCGTCTCCTGGTAACCGCTCATGCCGGTGGAGAACACCGCCTCCCCGAATGTGGTGCCCTGTGCTCCGAAGGAGGTGCCGCGGAAAAAGCGGCCATCCTCCAGGACCAGAATCGCGGGAACCGACGATTGTGAGGCGAACTGGGACGAGGTCATGGCCATCCTCCCCTGCCCGAGCCGGGCAAGGCCTTGCGGGTGAGTGATCGTCGGAGACCCTATCAGCACCGACGCACGGATCGGGACGCATTGTCCCGGCATGGGACGGGCGGCAACGTGGGGCTGTCGGGAGGACCGCCCCATGGCCTACAGATCGTGGGGTCCGCCGGCCAAAACTGAGAGCCCAGAGGGCACGTGGTTGGAGTTGGAAGGTGCCAACCGCTCCTCCTGGCTCTCAGTCTTGGGGCAGGGGATCAGAACCGGCCAGCCAGCTCCTCCAGGACCATCACCAGCGAGGTCGCACCAGGGTCCGGTGTGCCCAGGGAGCGCTCCCCCAGCGGCCGGGCACGGCCCAGCTTCGCGACGAGGTCCTTCGTGGACTCGGCGCCCCGCTGGGCGGCCGCGAGGGCATCCAGCTTCGCCTTCGCCGGCTCGCTGGCGGCCAGGTAGGCGTCGACGGCCGGGGCGAGGGCGTCGACCATCGTCTTGTCGCCGACGGTGGCGCCACCAAGCCGCACGACGGCATCCAGACCGGCCTGCAGGGCCCTGCCGACGGCCTGCTCGTCGCCCTTGGCCTGATCACCCAGCACACCACCGACGGCCGTCAGCAGCGCACCCCACAGCGCACCCGAGGTGCCGCCCGCGGCATCGGACCAGGCGGCTCCCGCGCCACTGAGCAGGGTCTGGGCACCGGCCTGCTGTGCCAGGAGCTCCCGCGCGGTACGTGCCGCGGCGGCCGAGCCCTTGTGCATGCCGATGCCATGGTCCCCATCACCGGCCACCGCGTCGAGGTCTCCGAGCTCGGCCTCCTTGCTGGCCAGCAGGGCTGCGATGGCCTCGAGCCCGTCGGTCACGGCAGCCGCCAATGTCTGGGATTCCGGGCTGCCCGGGCGCTCGACCGCCGCCTTGACGGCCTGCTGGGCCAGCTCCTCGTCGTCGCGTTCCACGTCCCCGACGGAGCCACGCCGATAGGCGGGGGTGTCACAGGGGGCGAACCAGAACTTCTCCAGCTCCTCGTCGAGGAAGACCAGGGTGAGACTGATGCCAGCCATGTCGAGGCTGGTGACGAACTCACCCACCTCGCCCTGGGCGATCACCAGGCCGGCCGCGCGCAGGTACTTCTGCACGCCGTGCCACACGACGAACATCTCCTCGTACTTGCTGGCGCCCAGGCCGTTGAGGATGGCGACCACGCGCTGGCCCTGTTCCGCGGGCCGATCGGCCAGCAGGCCGTCAACCAGCAGCCTGGCGATGTCGTCGGCGCTGCCCAGGTCTGCCTCGCTGACGCCGGGCTCGCCATGGATGCCCAGACCGATGCCCATCTTCCCCTCGGGAACGGTGAACAGCGGGTGGTCGGCACCGGGCAGTGTGCAGCCGGCGAAGGCGACGCCGTAGGAACGGGTGGCCTCATTGGCCTTGTCGAAGACGCGGACGACGCCGTCGATGTCCAGGCCGGCCTCACAGGCGGCGCCGGTGATCTTGAAGGTGGGAAGGTCGCCGGCGATGCCGCGGCGCTTGAGGTGCTCCTCCGGCGTGGCGGAGGCGATGTCGTCGGTGACCAAGAGCGTCCGGGCGTCGATGCCGTCGTTCTTCAGGCGCTCGACGGCCTGGCCGAAGTGCAGCACGTCGCCGGCATAGTTGCCGAAGCCGATCAGCACGCCTGCGCCCCGGTCGGCGGCCTTGCAGACGCTGTAGGCCTGCGCGCCCGATGGGGAGGAGAAGATGTTGCCGCAGACGGCGCCATCGGCGAAGCCTTGGCCCACCCACCCGGCGAAGGCCGGGTAATGACCGGAGCCGCCGCCCACGACGAGGGCAACCTTGCCCTGGCGGGTCTTCGTGGAGCGGACCACGCCGCCGAAGACGGGCTTGACGTAGGTGCTGAAGGCATCGGCATAGCCGGCCACGGCCTCCGCGGGGAAGTCGTCGGGATTGTTCACAAGACGCGTCATTGCGTACTCCTTGAGGTGGACGTCATCAACCAATTAACACGATCGGTGTGAAAAACACACTAGTTCGTGGGAGTGCCAAAGACTAGGGTTGGGCCATGGCAAATCTGATGCGCGCAGCCGTCCTGAACGCCCCCCACGACTTCGGCCTGACCACCAGGCCGACGCCCGAACCCGGCCCGGGCGAGGTCCTGCTGCGGGTCGAGGCAACCACCCTCTGCGGAACGGACCTTCGCCTGATCAGCGGCGCCAAGACCGCGGGGGTGCGCCCGGGAGTCGTGCTCGGCCACGAGATCGCCGGACGCATCGAGGCGGTCGGCGACGGCGTCGACGGCTACCCGGTGGGGGCCCAGGCGACGGTCTCCATCGTGGTCAGCTGCAACCACTGCCACGCCTGCCTGGCCGGGCGTGAACACTTCTGCGCAAACCTGGAACTGATCGGCTACGCGATTGATGGCGGGCTCGCCGAGCACCTGCTGGTTCCCGCGCGGGCCGTCGCCAACGGCAATGTCATCCTCACGCCCGAGATGCCCGCTCGCACCCTCTGCCTGGCCGAACCCCTGAGTTGCGTCCTCAACGGCGCGGGCCAGTTCACCACGCGCCCCGGTGACACCGTGGTGGTGCTGGGAGCGGGCCCCATCGGCCTGCTGCACACCCAGCTGGCCAAGGCCCAGGGCGCCAGCCGGATCATCGTCACGAATCGTTCGGCGGGCCGCCGTGAGCTGGCCCTCGAGCTGGGAGCGACGCACGCCGTCGATCCCACCTCGCAGGACCTGCAGGCCGTGGTCGACGAGGTGACCGACGGCCAGGGGGCTGACGTGGTGGTGGTCGCGATCGGGGCCCTGCCCCTGGCCACCCAGGCGCTGGAGCTGGCCGGCATCGGCGGCCGGGTGAACTACTTCGCGGGCTTCCCCAAGGGCAGCACCACCGAGATGGACCCGAACATCATCCACTACAAGGAGTTGCAGGTCACAGGTGGTTCCAATGCGCGTCGCAGCGACGTGCACCGGGCGGTCCAGGTGCTGGGCTCTGGTGCCATCACTGCCGATCGCATCGTCACCCACGCCTTCGAACTGTCCGACGTGGACCAGGCAGTGCAGGCCGTGTCCGACCAGCTCGGGGTGAAGGTGGCCGTCGAACCCCGCTGACGGTCCTCGACAGGCTCGGCCACCGGAGAAGGAGTCGGCCGACGGGAAACAACTCGGCCGTCGTGGTCATTGACCACGACGGCCGAGCGTGTCAGGCCTCAGTCCTCAGGCCTGCTTGGTCCGCATGGCAGTGGCCAGCAGACCGTTGAGGAAACCGGCGGAGTCATCCGTGGAGAACTCGGTGGCCAGGGCCACGGCCTCGCTGACGACGGCGGCATCCGCGGTCTCGGAGTGGTCGATCTCCCAGATGGCGATCCGGGCCAGGTTGCGGTCGACACGCGGCATCCGCTCCATGGTCCAGTCGGCGCTGCAGCATTCCGCGATCCGCTGGTCGATCTCGCCCATGTGCTCGTCGATGCCGCGGATGATCTGCGACGTGAACTCCCGCACCGGGGGCTCGCCCAGGGCGATGTACTCGTCGAGCGTCGTCACCAGGTCACGGTCGCGCAGCTCGGCCTCGAACAGGATGTCAAGGGCCTTCTTGCGCGCCTTGGTGCGGGTGCTGTGGTGCGCATTGGGCACCACCGGCACCGGCTCGGCGGAGATCTTGAGGAGGTCGGGACGCCCCGGGACGGGGGTTCCGACGATCTCGGACTCGCTCATCAGTTGCTGACGCGAGACAGGTACTCGCCCGTGCGGGTGTCGACCTTGATCTTCTCGCCGGTGGTGATGAACAGCGGCACGTTGACCTGCTTGCCGGTCTCCAGCGTGGCGGGCTTGGTGCCACCGGTGGAGCGGTCGCCCTGGAGGCCGGGCTCGGTGTAGGTGATCTCCAGCTCGACGGAGGCGGGCATCTCGAGGAACAGCGGGTTGTCCTCGTGGATCGCGACCGTGGCCACCGTGTTCTCCAGCAGGTAGTCCTTCGCGTCGCCGACGGTGTCCTCGGGGAGGGTCATCTGGTCATAGGTGGTGGTGTCCATGAAGACGAAGCCGTCGCCATCGTGGTACAGGTACTGCATGTCCCGACGGTCGACGGTGGCAGTGTCCACCTTGGTGTCGGAGTTGAAGGTCTTGTCGACCACCTTGCCGGTGAGCACGTGCTTGAGCTTGGTGCGCACGACGGTGTTGCCCTTGCCGGGCTTGTGGTGCTGGAACCACTGCACCTGCCACAGCTGGCCGTCCAGGTCGAGGACCATGCCATTCTTCAGATCATTGGTCGAAGCCACGTACTTCCCTTTCCAAAGCGTCTGCCGAGAGTCCGGCAGGACAGTTTAACCCGTCGGGCTCGCCAAGCCACAATGGCGCTTCTGGACACCGCCCCACGGCCCACGCCTGCGTGGCTAGGATGACCGCATGCACGTCCTTCCCCGCGTGGCCACGGGCCCGAAGCTGGCAGCCGGTCATGTCAGCCTGACCGATGCCGATGAGCTGGCCCCTTCCCAGGTTGGCGATGACGAGCTGGTCACCGAGCAGCGCTTTGCGCGAGTGGTCCTGGACTCCCACACCAGCCAGTTCGTGGAATTCGCGAGCCTAGAAGTCTGTGGGGGAAGCTTGGCCGACTCGGACTGGTACCGCACCAACTGGGTCGACGTCGCCCTGGAGGGTGTGGATGCCGCCAATGCCGCCTTCACCGAATCCGGCCTCAAACGCATTGCATGGCGCAACAGCCGCCTGGTGGGCATCGGCCTGTCGGGCTGCACCTTGCACGACGTGGCACACCTGGACTGCATCGCGACGATGGCCAACTTCCGCTTCGCCCATCTGCAGCGCGTCGAGTTCGTCGACTGCGACCTGAGCGGCGCAGACTTCACCAATGCCAGGCTCCAGGAAGTGAGCTTCCTCGGTTGTCGCCTCGAGGGAGCCACCTTCAGCCATGCCACCAGCAACCGGGTGCTGCTGCACGGCGGGGAACTCGAAGGCATCCGGGGACTGGGCGGTCTCAAGGGCGCCACAATCCACGCGGACGACATCACCACCATCGCCCAGGAGATGGCCGCCGAGCTGGGCATCCAGCTGACGGCCGGCTGAGGCTCAGAAGCGGCGCCCCGCGTCCGGAGGCACGATGTCGCTTCCTTCGTCGGGAACCTCCTGCTGGATCCGCTCCTCGATCGAGTCCCGGTGCGGCATGTCATCCACCGTGATCGCTTCGTCCAGGGGAACCACGGCATCAGTCCGGTGCGAGATCTGGTCATCGTCGTCCAAGGAGCGCGCCAGGTCCGCCCCGTCATCGACGAGGTCCTGTGTCCCCAGGTCCTGTGCCGTCACCTCGCCATAGGGCCGATTGGCGTCGGCGCTCTCCTCCAAGGACTGCAGATCCTCCAGCCCGTCGAGGTCACGGTCCAGGTCATCCCGCATGGTCTCGGCATTCTCAAGATCATTTGTGCTCATGGCTCCACCCTGACCGATCCGCACGCATGGGACAAGGCATTTCGCCCATGACGTAGTGCTGCGGCCGGCCCGTCCGAAGGGGCCGGCCGCAGCTGACTTGGAGGATTGCCGGATCAGAAGACCAGGGCCAAGAGGCTGCAGTAGGCAAGGCCGATGATGGCCAGGATGGACTGGGCCAGTGTGTACACCTGGAAGGCGCCACGCGTCGTCAGGCCCAGCATCTGCTTGAAGATCCAGAAGGTGTTGTCCGTCACGTTGCCACCGAAGGCAGCACCGCAGGAAGCCGCCATCAGGATCAGGACGGGAGGCAGTCCGGTGGCTGCGACGACGGGCGCCAGGATGCTGGCTCCGGTCATGGCGGCCACGGATCCCGACCCCTGGGCGATGCGCAGGATGGCCGCAACCAGCCAGGCCAGCAGGATCGGGATGCCGGCATTGGCCTCGAAGAGCTTGCCCAGCATGTCGCCGATCCCCACCTCGGTGATCACCTGCCCCAACGAACCGGCAACGCCGGTGAACAGCAGGATGGAACCAGAAGTCTGGGCACCACGCGTGATGATGTCCTCCACCCCGTCGCGGGTGACCAGCGGGATCGTCTCGATGATGCCGATGCCCAGCCCGATCAGCAGGGCGACGACGGGATTGCCCAGGAACTTGAAGATGGCCGGGGAGTTGCCCGCGATCAGCCGGTAGGCCGTGTCGATGATGATCAGCACGATCGGCACGATGATCGGCAGCATGGCGACCACGATGGGCAGGTTGAGCGTCTTGGCGTCGCTGCTCGCATCCGCCGCGTCATCCACCAGAGAGGCAGCCACCAGGTCGATGCTCTCCAGGTCATCACTGGCCGCACGCAGGTCCGTGCCGATGGTCTCGCCGGCCTCGAACCGGGACTGCACCGTGGAGGTCTGCAGGGAACCCTCCACGTCGTGCGGGTATCCGGCGTCGGGCAGCTCGTCCTTCTCCGGCTCCCAGGTGCGGTCAGTGACGAAGGTGTGCACGAAGATGCTGCTGACGATCAGGAAGATGCCCGACGGGATGCCCCAGATCAGCATGGTGCCCATGTCGATCTTGAGTGAGGCAGCCATGGCCAGCGCCGCGGCTCCGGGGATCACCATGAGCAGGGCAACCTCAAGGCCGATGGCCAGCGCACCGGCGATCGGTGCGACGTTCTTGCGGCTCCGCACGGCAATGGCCTTGGCGATGGGGGCCATGATCACCAGCGCGACGTCGAAGTAGATGGCGGGGAAGATGATGCCCGAGGACAGGCCCAGGATGTAGGAGGAGGCCTTGGGGCCGCCCATCTTGAGCAGACCGTCCACCACCCGCTTCATGGTCCCGTTCGCGGACAGGACCGCGCCGATCATGACGCCGAAGCCGATGATCAGGCCGACCTCGAACATCAGGTTGCCGAAGCCCTTGCTGACGGCCGTCACCGAGTCGGTGGGGCCGAGGCCGCCGGCGACACCCAGGTAGAGGGCGCCGACGACCAGCGAGATGACGGGGTTGATCTTACCCCCGACAATGAGTGCCACGATGCCGACGATGGCTATGGCGAGATGGATGAGAATTGCGAGATCCACGGTGTCTCCGATCGATGAACGACATTGTTCTTGGACCTGGTGTCGAACCGATTTCCCTGACACCCGACGGACCATCTGGCCCCAAGGAGCATCACCATCAGCCGGCGCGATGAAGCGACGCTAACCAACTCGACAGTTGAGTGTCAACAGTCGACGCCGTGCAGTAATTCACATCACCGACCCCTTGACTCCACTGACTTTGCCGAGGTTGACTGTTGACACTCAACAACGCAGATGACAGCAACGAGGCGTCATCAAGGAGGAAGAGTCGTCATGGGCTACGGAACTGGTGTGGGCACCCGAACAGCGGTCGTCACAGGGGCCTCATCTCTCAAGGGCATCGGCTACAACGCCGCCCTCCGCTTTGCGCGGGAGGGTTGGGCAGTTGCCATGCTCGACATCAACGAGGACGGCGTCCGCACGGCGGCGCAGGCGGTGAAGGACGAGGTGCCCGGCGCCCAGGTGGAGTCCTTCGTGGCCAATGTGGCCGATCCGGCCTCCGTCGAACAGGCGGCCCAGGCCATCAAGGAGTCGGGACTGCCGCCGGTGGGCGCCCTCGCGAACATCGCGGGCATTCCGTCCCCCAAGGGCTTCCTGGAGATCGGTCTGGACGAGTGGAACCGCGTGCTGGCGGTGAACCTGACCGGCAGCTTCCTGCTGGGCCAGGCGCTGGTCCCCCAGATGATCGAGGGCGGCTATGGCCGCGTGGTGAACATGTCGTCGGTCACCGCCCAGCACGGCGGCGGCGTCTTCAGCAAGACCTCCTATGCCGCAGCCAAGGCGGGTGTGCTGGGCCTGACCCGTGGCATGGCTCGCGAGCTCGCCCAGTACGGAATCACCGTCAACGCCGTCGCACCCGGCGTCGTGGACACCGAGATCCGCATCGGGTCCTCCGACGAGACCGAAAGGGCACTCGCCGAGGCCGTTCCGCTCAAGCGCCAGGCGCAGCCCTGGGAGATCGCGGCCCTCGTGTGCTGGCTGTCCAGTGAGGACTCGGGCTACATCACCGGGTGCACCCACTCCATCAACGGCGGGACCTACATCGCCTGAGCGGCGACCACGACAGAAGGTGAGAACAGTGCAGAACACCAGCATCCAGCAGCTCAAGGAACACGCCAAGGAGCTCCGCAAGACTGCGGTGACCATGGTCTACGAGGCACAGTCAGGCCACCCGGGTGGTTCGCTCTCGGCGGCCGACCTCGTCTCCTACCTGTACTTCCGGGAGATGGACTACCGTCCGCAGGAACCGGCCTGGCCGGACCGGGACCGATTCGTACTCTCCAAGGGCCACGTGGCGCCCATCCTCTACTCGGCACTCGCCCAGACCGGCTTCGTGCCGATGGAGACCATCCACACCCTGCGCAAGATGGGCTCCCCGTTCCAGGGCCACCCGGACAGCAAGAAGTGCCCAGGCGTCGAGATCTCCACCGGCTCGCTGGGCCAGGGCATCTCCCCCGCCGTCGGCATGGCCCTGGCCGGCAAGCGCGACGGCAAGGACTACCGCGTCTTCTGCCTGCTCGGTGACGGGGAATGCCAGGAGGGTCAGGTCTGGGAGGCGCTGCAGTGCGCCCACACATACCAGCTGGACAACTTCTTCGCCATCATCGACCAGAACAACCTGCAGATCGATGGTCACACCGACGAGGTCAGCCCCAACCTGGACTTCGTGAAGAAGCTGGAGGCCTTCGGCTACGACGCCCATGAGGTCGACGGGCACGACATGCAGGCGATCGCGGACCTCTTCGACAAGCTCCGCGACAGGAAGGACGGACGTCCCAAGGGCATCGTGCTGCACACCATCAAGGGCAAGGGAGTCTCCTACATGGAGGATGTCGCTTCCTGGCACGGTACGGCCCCCAATGAGGAGCAGTGGAACCAGGCGCTGCGCGAGCTGGACACTCCCCCGGACCGCGAACAGTACGAGGAAGCAATCGAGGACATCGAGGAAGGGCCGGACCGATGACGTACACCGTCGACAACGACAACAAGAAGCCCACCCGCAATGGCTTCGGCGACGAGATCGTGGCACTGGGCAAGGAGAATCCGGACATCTACGTGATCGACGTGGACATCGCCAAGTCCTGCAAGACCGATTCCTTCGCCAAGCAACTCCCCCAGCAGCATGTCAATGTCGGGATCGCCGAACAGAACGCGGCGGGTCTGGCGGCCGGGCTCGCCACCACGGGCAAGATCCCCTTCGTGGCCACCTATGCGGTCTTCGGCTCGCTGCGGATGGGCGAGCAGATTCGCCAGTCCATCTGCTACCCGAAGCTGAACGTGAAGATCGCGTGCAGCCATGGCGGACTGACACCGGGCAATGACGGCGGCAGCCACCAGGCCATCGAGGACATGGGCGTACTGCGGACCTTCCCGGGGATGACCGTCGTGATGCCGGCCGACTACAACGCCACCCGAGCCCTGACCCGCAAGGCCGCCGAATGGCAAGGGCCGATGTTCCTGCGCTTCACCCGTGACGCCATGCCCACCATCTACGGTCCCGACGAGGAGTTCGAGATCGGCAAGGCAAAAGTACTGCGCGAGGGCGAGGACCTTGCCATCATCGCCAATGGCGACACGGTGCGACTGGCCCTGGAGGCGGCCGAACTGTTGGCGACCGAGGGTGTCCAGGCCCGTGTGGTGGACATGCACACCATCAAGCCACTCGACGTGGACGAGGTGCGCCGTTCCATGCAGTGCCACGGACGGGTGATCACCGTCGAGGACCACACCATCATGGGCGGTCTGGGCAGCGCCGTGAGCGAGGTCGTCGCCGAGCACGGTGGAGCGATGGTGCGCCGGATCGGGGTGCAGGACCAGTTCGGCCAGTCGGCCACCTACGAGGAGCTCCTGGAGCTGAACGGGATCACAGCCACGAACATCGTGGCCACCGCGCGCGAACTGCTCGCCCTGGACCCGGCCGGCGGCCACGTGGAGGTACAACCGCAGGGACGATGAGGCGGCAGTGCCGGTGGCCCGGAGGGGGTGGATGGTTCCGCCCCCTCCGTCGCGCGCCCTTGCACGTCTGCAGTCGCAACGGGAGGCAAGCCCACTTGAAGAGTGTAAAATCATGTCATCCCCGAACGTAAGGACCCTCGTGTCTCTGGCCGCCCTCAACCGCAGCACCCTGCGCGAACAGCTGCTCGACCGTCTGCGTGAAGGCATCCTGGACGGAACCTTCCCTCCGGGGTCCCGGATGGCCGAGGTGGAGCTGTCCACCCAGTTCGGAGTCAGCCGCGGCACCGTGCGCGAGGCGCTGCGCACCCTGCAGAACAGCGGGCTGCTCGAGGGCCGGGAGCGCAACAGCCTGTACGTACGTCGGCTCTCGCGACGCGACATCGACGAACTCTTCCAGGTGCGCGATGCCCTGGAAGGCAAGGCCGTGGAGTTGTTGCTGCAACTTCCCAGTGCCCAGGACGTGGTCGACGCCATGGAGCGTCAGCTCCCCGAGACGACCGAGTCGATGACCTATGCGCAACGCTTCGAGATCGACCTGACCTTCCACCAGATCCTCGTCGAATCCACCGGCAATGCGATGCTGTTGAACATGTGGTCCGGCATCAAGGACATGATGCGCATTGCGGCCCTGGCCTGGGCGGACGAAACAGCGGCCTCCCTGATGACCGTTGCCCATCACCAGCCAATCATTGATGCCCTGCGCACCGGTGATGCCCTCCAGGTGCGCAAGGTGCTCAACAGCCACATGTTGGCGGCCGCCGAGAAGCTGGGAGCCAAGGCCGAGGACTGATCGATGGGCCATCGTACCCCTGCGGGACGGGGTCTACGTGGGTGCCCTGGAGCCCTGAGCTGACCGGGTCCCCGGGTAGCTCGTCCCTCATGCCACTGGTTCGCACACATCTGGTCCCCTCCTCCGCTGCCAGTCACACCCTGGTGGTCCACGGCGGTGCCGACGGCCGCATCTCTGAACTCTCACAGGAACAGGAATAGGCCTTGCGTGATTGCCGGGCCGCGGCGCACCGTGCGGGCGATGAGATCCTGCGCGCCGGTGGAGCGGCCATCGTGCCCGTGTGCGCGGGCGTCAGCTTTGAGGACAATCCCCTGTTCAATGCCGGCCGGGGGCGGCGCTGTGGCTGTGACCACCCGCGCCAAGAACCCGGTTCGAGTGGCGCGGCTCGTGATGGAGTCCACACCACACATGCTCTTCGTGGGACCCTCCGATGACCTGGGCTCGGCGGCAGGTGTGGAGCTCATGGACGCCGAGTACTTCGTGATGCCAGGCGTCGCCAGTTGGAGCGCATCCTGACCACCGAGGAGGCCCCGCTCAAGCACGGCACCGTCGGGTGCGTCGCAGCGGATGCCATGGGACGGCTGGCGGCGGCCACATCGACGGGCGGCATCTCGAAGCAGCTCCAGGGACGAGTGGGAGACAGCCCGATCATCGGCGCCGGAACCTGGGCGAAGGATGGCGTGGTGGCCATCTCCTGCACCGGCGACGGCGAGGCCTTCATCCAGGGCGCCGTGGCGCACGACGTCTTCGCCCGGATGGCCTACGGCGGCCAGGACGTCGCATCCGCAGCAACGGACACCTTCGCCGCGGAATGCGACAGGCGTGGCTCGACGGACGGCCTGATCGCGGTCACCGGGAATCGTCAGGTCTTCCTGTGTCACAACTCCGCGATGATGTTCGCCGCCTTCACCGAGGGACACGACGTCGACACCTGGATCTGACGCCCAGCCGGACACGCAAAAGTGCCAGCCTCAAGGAGGCCGGCACCGCACTGAGCGGTCTTCCTTCGGAAGACACTCTGGTGGAGCTAAGGGGATTCGAACCCCTGGCCTCTTCCATGCCATGGAAGCGCGCTACCAACTGCGCCATAGCCCCGCATCGCCGAAGCGACGTGAAGAAATTACCCCAGTGTCACTTTGAGTGCAAATTGCGCGTTGCCAGTCCCGGAACACCAAAAGTGCCAGTCTCAAGGAGACTGGCACTGACGCCGTGGCATTCCACGGTAACGCACTCTGGTGGAGCTAAGGGGATTCGAACCCCTGGCCTCTTCCATGCCATGGAAGCGCGCTACCAACTGCGCCATAGCCCCAGATTGGGTGCCCCTCTGAGCAGTTACCCGCTCTTTGCGACTCGTAGAACTCTACCCGGCGGATGGAGACGACGCAAATCGGGCTCCGCGTCTCAGCCCACGTCGGCAACGCGGTTGTAGGCCTCGAGGCGCCACGGTCGCTCGGCGGTGCGGACCAGGACCGACCACCCGCAGTTGCCCATCGGGCCGAGCTGCCAGGTATGGGCGAAGTCCCAGCCGAGCAAGTAGCCGCACGCCATCCGGATGGCCAGGCCGTGCGAGACCACGAGAATGGTTCTGCCTTCGTGCCGGCCGACGATGTCGGTGAGGGCGAGACGCATCCGCGTGCCGACCTCGTCAGCGGTCTCCCCTTGCGGGGAGCGCCTGAAGTCCGTGCCATTGCGCAGTGCGGCCGCGAACCCCGGCTCGCGGTCGGCCATTTCCGTGCCCGTGAGGCCGCCCCAGGTCCCGACGTTGATCTCCTGCAGGCGCTCGTCGGCATTGACCTCCAGACCGGTTGTGCGGGTCACCAGCCGGGCCGTGTCCAAGGCCCGGGACAGGTTGGAGGAGTAGACCACGTCGGGGGCGAGGGCCTGCACCGCGGTGGCCGCGGCTTCGGCCTGGGCTCGGCCGACGTCGTTGAGCCCCACGTCCAGCTGCCCCTGGAAACGCCCGGCGACATTCCAGTCCGTCTGCCCGTGACGCAACAGCACCAGCCGAGTGGCTGGTGCTGTCGAGTGGATGATGCTGCTGCTCATGCCGTCAGGCCTGGCTCTGGTCCGCCTCGTCCGGGCGGCCGTAGTTGACGTCGAGTTCGATGTGCGGGCAGTCCTTCCACAGCCGCTCCAGGGAGTACAGCTCGCGCTCTTCGGTGTGCTGCACGTGCACCACGACGTCGATGTAGTCCAGCAGCACCCAGCGGTTCTCGCGGTCTCCTTCGCGCCGCACGGGCTTGATCTGGTGCTTGAGCAGTTGCTCCTCCACACCGTCGACGACGGCGCCCACCTGGCGTTCATTGCTGGCGCTGACCACCAGGAAGATGTCGGTGATGGCCAGGTGTTCGCTGACATCGAAGGCGACGATGTCAGTGCCCAGCTTGTCGGCAGCCGCCTGGGCGGCCAGCTTGGCGATGGTGATGGCGTTCTCGGTTGCGCTCACGCGTTGTCTTTCGTTGTCGTCGGGGTGGCAGGCTTGCCACCCTGGTGGTTCATGCGGGCATTCTGGGCGGCCGCGAGGGAACCCAGCTCATCGGCGCTGAGGCTGATGTCCACAGCCTGCTTCGGGCCGCTCGCTGCGCCACCCCCGTAGAGGCCGCGCTTGGCGATGTACTGCACGATGCCGTCAGGAACCAGGTACCAGATGGGCAGGTCCTCGCGGACCCGGGTGCGACAGTCGGTGGAGGAGATGGCCATGGCCGGCACCTCCAGAAGGGTCACCTTGTCCGACGGGAGGTGCTTGATGTCCTCCTCGCCCAATGGCACACCGGGACGACTGACACCGATGAAGTGCGCCAGGTCGAACAGCTCCTCGGCCCCACGCCAGGTGAGGATCTTCGCCAAGGCATCGGCACCGGTGATGAAGAAGAGCTCCAGCTTGTCCCCGCGGAGCCGGCGTAGGTCCTTGAGCGTGTCCACCGTGTAGGTGTCCCCCGGACGGTCGATGTCCACCCGGGACACGCTGAACCGTGGATTGGAGGCCGTGGCGATGACCGTCATGAGATAGCGGTCCTCGGGCATGGAGACCTCGCGGCCCGCCTTCTGCCACGGCACACCGGTGGGCACGAAGACCACCTCGTCCAGACCGAAGCGCGCCGCGACCTCACTGGCTGCCACCAGGTGGCCATGGTGGATCGGGTCGAAGGTGCCACCCATCACGCCCAGACGCCAATTGCGTCCGGCGTTGTCGGGGTGCACAATACCGAGCGCCGCTGGCACTCCCTCGGAAGTCACCCGGTTCTCAGCTGTGCGGACGGTTGCCACCGAAGTTCAGGACGAAGGCCAGGGCCCCCAGCATGGTGGCCAGCATGAGGACCCCTGCAACCCAGGTGGGGATTTCGGATTCGAGAAGCACCAAAGACATGGCGGCAGCCTACCCGAATCAGCCTCGGATCTGGCCAACACCGACGACGACGTACTTCGTCGAGGTCATCTCGAGCAGTCCCATCGGACCCCGAGCATGCAGTTTCTGGGTCGAGATGCCGATCTCGGCCCCGAAACCGAACTCCCCACCATCCACGAAGCGGCTGGATGCGTTCACCAGAACGGCCGCGGCATCCACCTCGGCAGTGAACCGGTTCGCCGTCACCAGGTCATTCGTGATGATGGTCTCGGAATGCCCCGAGGTGTGTGTGCGGATGTGTTCCAGTGCCTCCTCTAGGCCCTCCACGACGCGTGCCGCGAGGTCCAGGGACAGGTACTCGGCGTCGAATTCCGTGGGCGTTGCGGGCACGATCCGTCCGTCGAGGCCCTGGATCGACTCGTCACCGTGCACCGTCACGCCCGCCTCGCCCAGTGCCGCCATGGCCTTCGGCACGAAGTCCTCCGCGATCTCGCGGTGGACCAGCAGCGTCTCCAGCGCATTGCACACGCTGGGCCGCTGGGTCTTGGCATTGAGCATGATCTGCAGGGCCATCTCCTGGTCCGCTGACCGGTCCACGAAGAGGTGGCAGTTCCCGGTTCCCGTCTCGATCACCGGCACGCTGGCCCCGGTGACCACGGCGTTGATCAGCCCGGCGCCTCCTCTCGGGATCAGCACGTCCACCAGTCCGCGTGCCGTCATCATCTCCTGGGTGACCGTGCGATCCCCTTCGACGAGGCAGACGGCATCCGGGTTGAGGCCCTGCTCCTCCAGCCCCGAACGCAGGGCCTTGACCACGGCGCGGTTCGAGTTCACGGCCGACGAGGATCCCCGCAGCAGGGCGGCATTACCACTCTTGAGGCAGATTCCGGCCGCGTCGGCGGTGACATTCGGACGGGCCTCGTAGATGATCCCGACCACACCGAAGGGCACTCGCACCTGGCTGATCCGCACACCTGCGGCGGTGGTGAATCCCCTGACCACATCGCCGACGGGATCTGCTAGACCGGCCAGGTCACGCAGCCCCTGGACCATGCCGTCGACCCGCGGCGTGTCCAGGCAGAGCCGGTCGATCATCGCCTGGGAGGTGCCTTCCGCACGCGCCGTCTCGACGTCGACGGCGTTGGCCGCCAGCACGTCGCCCGCCGCGCTGGCGAGCGCATCAGCCATCGCATGGAGAGCGGCATCCTTGCGGCCACGTGGCAAGGTGGCCAGCTCGCGCGCAGCGGTGCGGGCAGCCGTAGCCTGGGCAATGAAGGGTGTCTGGCTCATGGCGGCCATCGTAGACGTCCCGGATGACAGCAGCTCCGCGATCCCGATCTTCGAACCGGGTGAAGGAGACTCAGCGCAGCCGGCGCACCAGGACCGCCAGGGCGTCGCGGTGCACCACCTCGCGCTCGTACTGTTGGCCCAGGTGCTCCGCCAACTCATGGGAATTGCGGCCCAGCATCGTGGGCAGCTCCTCCGAGCTGAAACCGACCAGGCCGCGCGCAACCACCTTGCCGGACGGTGCCACCACGTCCACCGGATCGCCCGCGACGAAGTCGCCCTCGACCTCTGTGATGCCGGCGGCCAACAGCGAGGCCTTCCGCTCGACGACGGCACGCACTGCTCCCTCGTCCACCACCAGGCGCCCACGGGCGTGGGTGGCGTGGGCCATCCACAACAGCCGTCGGGGACGCCGCTTGCCGGTGGGCGCGAAGACGGTCCCGACATCCTTGCCCGTCATCGCATCCAGCGCCTGGTCCGCCCGGGCGAGCACCACCGGGATGCCCGCGCTGGTGGCAATGTGGGCGGCCTGCAGCTTGGTGGTCATCCCACCCGACCCGATGGACGTTCCCGCCTTGTGGGTGTCCACCTGGAGCATGTCGATGTCGCTGACCTGCACGATCCGCTGGGAGCCCGGGTCATCGGGATGGGCGGTGTAGAGCCCGTCGACGTCGCTGAGCAGGATCAGGGCATCGGCGCGCACCATCTGGGCCACCAGGGCAGCCAACCGGTCGTTGTCACCAAAGCGGATCTCGTGGGTTGCCACGGTGTCGTTCTCGTTCACGATGGGCACTGCCTGCAGGGTGAGCAGCTTGCCGAGCGTCCGCAGGGCATTGCGGTAACTGGTGCGTCGCGTCACGTCATCGACGGTGAGCAGCAGCTGCCCCACCCGAAGCCCGTGCTGCCCGAAGCGCTCCGCATACTCCTGCACCAACAGGCCCTGTCCCACGCTGGCGGCGGCCTGCTGGCTCGCAAGGTCCTTCGGGCGGCTCGCGAAGCCCAGGGGCGAAAGGCCGGCCGCGATGGCACCGGAGCTGATCAACACCACCTGGGTGCCGTGCGCCCGGACGTCGACGATGGCATCCACCAGACGTTGCATGCGCGCCGGGTCGATACCTCCCTCGGCCGTCGTCAATGACGACGAGCCGACCTTGACCACGATGCGGTTGGCCTGGCGCAGCGCGTCACGCATGGTCAGCGGCCCTCATCCTCGTGATCGTCGGTGATCGGCTCTCCCGTCGCGGCGTAGTCCTGTTCGAAGCCGTTGTCGTCGGCGCCGTCGAAGTCGCCACCGTCGTAGTAGCCGTCGGTGGCGGCATTGACGGCGCGCCAGGCGTCGCGGTGCATGCCGCCACGTGCCTCCTGGTACTCGGCGTCCTTCTCGCGACGGCGGGCCACAGCCGGGCGCTCCTGGTCGAAGCGCTGGTCCTCGCCGCGGCGGCTGAGCAGCTCGGCGCCGGTCTCCACCTGCGGAGCGAAGTCGAAGACCACGGGATCATCCCCGCCGCCGATGGCAACGGCATCGCCAGTGCGGGCGCCGATCTCCAGCAGCTTGTCCTCGATGCCCAACCGGTTCAGGCGGTCGGCGAGGTAGCCAACGGCCTCGCCATTGTTGAAGTCGGTCTGGCGCACCCAGCGTTCGGGCTTCTCGCCGCGCACACGCCAGACGAAGCCGCCCTCCCCGTCGCCCATCTTCTTGATGGTGAAGGGATCCTTCTCGGCGACGGCCTGCGGCCGGATCACGATCTTCTTCGGCGCGGGCGGCGGCAGCAGCGCACGACGCTGCTCCACCAAGTCTGCCATGGCAAAGGTGAGCCCATTGAGCCCCTCGCCGGACTTCGTGGAGATCACGAAGGTCTTGTATCCCCGCGCCTCGACGTCGGCCTTGACCATCTCCGCGATCTGGGCCGCGTCGGGGATGTCCACCTTGTTCAGGGCCACCATCCGCGGGCGGTCTTCGAGCCCTCCGTGGGCCGCAAGCTCGGCCTCGATGATGTCGAGGTCCGTCAGCGGGTCCCGGCCGGGCTCGAAGGTCGCGCAGTCGACGACGTGCACGATCGCCTGGCACCGCTCGATGTGGCGCAGGAAGTCGAAACCGAGGCCCTTGCCCATGCTGGCGCCCTCGATCAGGCCCGGCACGTCGGCCACTGTGTAGGTGACGTCGCCGGCCACGACGACGCCCAGGTTCGGGACCAGGGTGGTGAACGGGTAGTCGGCGATCTTGGGCCGGGCACGGCTGATGGCGGCAATGAGCGAACTCTTGCCGGCGCTCGGGAAGCCCACCAGGCCGACATCGGCCACGACCTTGAGCTCGAGCATGATCTTGCGTTCTTCGCCCGGCTCGCCGAGCAGGGCGAAGCCGGGAGCCTTGCGGGAGGTCGACGCCAGCGCAGCATTGCCCAGCCCACCACGCCCGCCGGCGGACACCACGGCCTCGACATTGTCACCGGTCAGGTCCGCGAGCAGCTCGCCGGTCTCCGCATCGGTGACGATCGTGCCCTCCGGCACCCCGAGCACATTGTCCTCACCACGGGAACCGTTCTTGTGGTCCCCCACGCCCGGCTCGCCATTTCCGGCCTTGCGCACACTCTGGCGGTGGTATTCGACGAGGGTGGTGACCTGCGGGTCCACGCGCAGGATGATCGAGCCGCCGTCGCCGCCGTTGCCACCGTCGGGCCCGCCGAGTGGCTTGAACTTCTCGCGATGCACGGAGGAACAGCCGTGGCCGCCGTTTCCGGCGATGACGGTCAGCGTCACGCGGTCGACGAAAGAGGGAATGGCCATGGATACGTCTCTCTTGCAGGAGTCAGGGGTGCCGGCGGTGCCGCGAGGCACACGGTCCAGCCGGGCAAGTCTACCGCCCATGGCAACGAGGCGCCCCCGTGAGGAGGCGCCCCATCGTGGGTGCAGTCTTCAGGTCACTTGGCAGTGACGCGCATCTGCACTGCCGAGTAGTTGTCGGCCTCGATGCGGGAGCTCACGCCCACTGCCTGCAGCGGCTCCACATTCTCCATCTCGGAGGAGGACATGTTCTTCGTGATCGCGTCCTTGAAGGCGTCCAGGTTGAAGTAGACCACCGACTGGGCCTTGTCAGGGCTGGCGACGGCGGCCTTGAACGCGGCATCGTCGGACAGCTTGCTGCTGGGCTGGCTGACCTGGTTGGCCCAGTCAGTGCTGATCCCGACCACAGGGGCGGTGTCCTCGCCGCTGACCTGGAGCCCCTGGGCACCCAGACCGGTGCGGGTCACGATGTCCTCCACCTTGGCCTTCTCGGTGTCCATGGCGATCGCGATCGGCAGGTCGGCCGGCCCCTGCACGGCATCCGGATCGAACTTGCCGACGCTCATCCGCAGGTCCTTGCCGAGCAGGGTCTTCAGATCATCGGGCAGCTTCAGCTTCAGCCGACTCTCGATGTCGGACACCTGGGTGCCCTGGTCCTCGATGCTCTTCTTCACCTGGTCCCAGTTCTTGTCCAGCTGGTTTGCACCGTCGGCGATGCCGATGGCCACGGCGGTGTCCCCGGGCAGGTTGCCCACGGCGGTGGTGCCTTCGGCGGAGATGTCCTTGGTGGACTTGGCCATCAGCAGGAACTCGGGGTTGCCATCGCTGAAGCGCAGGGTCGCCGCGGCGGAGCGCAGCGGCGTCTCCTCGATCTGCTTCTGCACGTCGGCGGAGGCCGGGCTCTTGCTCGCCAGCTCATCATCCACCGACGACTGCTTGCTGATCTCAACCAGACCCTCCTTGCTGCCCCACAGCGACAAGATGCCCTGCGTGCCCAGCTTCTCGAAGTCCTCCTTGAACTCCGCCCGGTCCTTCAGGGCACCGGCCTTCGCATCGACGATGGCCTTGTCCGCATCGGCCTGGGTCTTGGCCGCCACCAGGTAGCCGTCGCTGTATGCCAGCCCCATCAGCTTGTCATTGCCCTTGTCACAGGCGTTCAGCTTCTCGTAGCCGGCGCGTGCCTTGGCCTCATCAGTGGCCTCGATGGCAATGACCGGAGTCTTGGCACCCGGACGAACTGCGACGCCCATCCGATCACCCAGCCAGGACTTGATGTCCGCGTCGTAGTTCACGCCCTTCAGGCAGGTGCTGTCCTTGGACATGGACTGCCACAGCTCCTGCTTCAGGTCGCCGTCCTCGGTGAGGTTGATCTTGGACTTCAGGCCGGGGAACTTCATCGCGAAGCGCACCATCTCCGCCTTCTGCGAGAGTTCCGGGTTGAAGTTGACCTCGGAGAAGCCGAGCACGTCGGCGGGCAGCACGGCCGCTGCCCCCTTGGCCGAGGCATTGTCCTTGCGCATGTCCAGCGGATCGGCGATGGCAAGGCCACCGCCCAGCGCCAGCACGGCCAGGCCGGCAATGGCGGCCTTGACACCGGTACCGGTCTTCTTCTGGGGACCCTGTTCGATCTGGCCAGGCGCCGCAGTGGCGCTCTCGGGCGGGGACTGAGGGGAAAGATAGCCGTCGGGGCGCTGCTCGGTCATGGGAAGTCCTCTCTGATGTCACATCTGGACGCGACCCTAGGCGTGGAATGGGTCACGCAAGCTGTGACGCACCGACACACACAGCGGTTCCGCAGCTTCTGGAAGGTCCTCAGCCGCGCGGGGTGACGGCGACGCGCATCACGCTGTAGTTGGCGTCCTCGTTGTGCGCATTGGCACCGACGGCTCCCAGCGCCTCCACCCACGGCTTCAGCGTCGGTGGTGCAGCGTTGACCGCGATGGGGCCCAGGGCCTGCAGATTGGCATAGACGCCCACCTGGGCCTGTTCCGGCTTGGGATAGGCACTGCGGAAGGTCTCGTCCTGGGTGAGCCTCTTCTTCGTCCGCAGCACCATGGCCGAGCGCTGGGGGTCCTTTGACAGGGCCAGGGTCCGCCTGCGACGAGCGGGCTGCCAGCCCTGCTCCTGCACCCCGGACTTCTGCACGATCGACTCGACGGCGTCCGGGGACTTGCGGCTGCGGCCGATGCTCTGCAGCTGCATCGGGAGTTCCTGCACCCGCTCGACCGGCCGCTCGGCTGGCGAGAAGGAGACCTTGAAGTCCTTGCCGAGCACCGTCTCCACGTCTCCGGGCGCCTCGAGGTGGTGACGCTTCGCCAGCTGAGGCACGTCGACGCCCAACCGGGCGAGCACATGCTGAACCTGCGGCCAGGAGTGCCGGAGCACCTCGTCACCGTCGCTGATGCCGAAGCCCAGCACGCTGTCATGCGGGAGGCTCGCAAGGCCCATCTCGGTGGTGCTGGCCTTGTGCGGCTGGTTGGACTTCACGACGAGCTTCACCTCGGGGACACCGCCGCTGAAGCGCAGCACGCCGGCTCCACTGCGCCAATCGGCAGCGCGGCCCTCCTCGACGAGGCGGGGAGCCACGGAACCCAGGCGGCGGGTGAGCGCGTCGGCCTGCGACGTGCGGGACAGCGCGACGAGCTGTTGCTTGGTGGTCCAGAACTTCACCAGCCCGGACTGGGCAGTGCGACGCGTGTCCTCCGCGTACTCCGCCCGCTGCGCCAACGGCTCCTGCCGCCCCTCGTCGACCAGCCGCAGCGCGGTGGCGTCGTCCTGTGCCAGCACGAGGAAATCGTCGCGCACCGCCACCCCGTCGGGGACGAGTCCGCAGGACGCGAGCTCCGCCACTCCCCCACGTGCGGCCTGTTCGTCGCGCACCTGCACGGTCCAGACCCGTGCGTCGGACCCGTCGACCGTCGCGACGGCGACCTTGCGACCCAGCCACGGCTTGACCTTCGTCGCGTAGTCGACGCCTGCGCAGGGGCCAGCCACGGACTTCCACAACTTCTCCCGGAGGTCCCCGCCGTCGCCGGGGGGCGCCCACTGCTGCAGGGGCTTCACCTTGCCGGCGAAGGTGGCCAGCTCGGCCACCTGCAGCAGGTCGGGCTCGACGTCGAACTCCACCACCGCGCTCGTCGAGGCCGGCAGTACCTCGGCGGCCGACTCGGGCCCCTTGCCACGCAGGCCCATCGGGTCCACGACGATCAGTCCGCCGGCCAGGGACGCCGCGGTCAGGGACGCACCAACCACGAGCGGGCGTCGGCCACGACGCCTTGGCTGGGGTGCGGCTGTGGCGCCGGACGACGGTGTGGTGCGCTCGGTCAACGCGGTCCCCGTTCTTCGCGGTTGGAATGGTGCGCCCCCACTCTACGTGGACATGCCACGAGGGCAGCCCCGGACGGGACTGCCCTCGTGAAGAGTCTTGCTCAGACCAGTGTGCGTCAGACCGCAGCGGCCTCGACCGGCTGGATGTTGACGACGCGGCGACCACGACGGGTGCCGAACTCGACATTGCCCTCGACCAGGGCGAACAGGGTGTCGTCGCCACCGCGACCGACGCCATTGCCCGGGTGGAAGTGGGTTCCGCGCTGGCGAACGATGATCTCACCAGCATTGACGAGCTCGCCACCGAAACGCTTCACGCCGAGGCGCTGCGCGTTCGAGTCGCGACCATTCTTGGACGAAGATGCGCCCTTCTTGTGTGCCATGTCAGCTCCTCAGGCCTTGATGCCGGTGATCTTCACCTGGGTGTACTTCTGACGGTGCCCCTGGCGCTTCTTGTAACCGGTCTTGTTCTTGTACTTCATGATGCGGATCTTCGGACCCTTGGTCTCTCCCAGCACCTCGGCCGAAACCGAGGCCTTCTCAAGGGCGCCCTTGTCAGAGGTGACGGACTCGCCGTCGACCAGCAGGATGGGAGACAGCTCGACGCTGTCCCCTGCCTTGGCCGATCCCTTGTCGATCTCGACAACGTCGCCAACGGCAACCTTGTGCTGGCGGCCGCCACTGCGCACGATCGCGTACACGCCTGACCTACTCTCGTTCGATGTCGTGAGGAAAAATCCAGCTGGCGCCTGGCCAGCTGAAAGTCTTGCGGCGGGTGCTCGACTGCGATGCAAACGAAGCATCACGCCCACAACCCGGACCGACCGCCAACTCTACCCAATTCCTTGGGACTGGGTCAAACTGGCGGGTCCTCGACAGGCTCGGACAACGTGTCACGAGGCTCGGACAACGATCCCCGAGCCTGTCGAGGGGAAGATCAGTGGTTGTTGCTGCGGCGTCCGCGACGGCCGCCACCGCCGTGATGACGGTCACCACCGTCGGCCGGAGCCTGGGTCTCCACCGGGTGGTCGTGCCGGGCGTAGCCCCGGCCCCCACAGTAGCTGCACTCCTCGGTGAAGGCCTCGGCCAGACCGGTGCCGATCTTCTTGCGCGTCATCTGCACCAGGCCAAGACTGGTCACCTCCGCCACCTGGTGGCGGGTACGGTCGCGGCCCAGGCATTCCACCAGGCGCCGCAGAAGCAGCTCACGGTTGCTCGGCAGGACCATGTCGATGAAGTCGATGACGATGATGCCCCCGATGTCACGCAGCCGCAGCTGGCGCACGACCTCCTCGGCCGCCTCCAGGTTGTTGCTCGTGACCGTGGCCTCCAGGTTGCCGCCGGTGCCGGTGAACTTCCCGGTGTTGACGTCGATCACCGTCATGGCCTCAGTGCGGTCGATGACCAGCGAACCACCGCTGGGCAGGAAGACCTTGCGCTCCAGGGCCTTGGCGATCTGCTCGTCGATCTTGTGCTTGGCGAAGGGGTCACCCTGCTCGGCCGTGTCCCACTTGGTCAGACGCTCGGCCAGATGAGGGGCGACGTGGGTGACGTAGCCGTTGATCGCCTCATAGGCGTCCTCGGGGCCACCATTGCCGGACACGACTAGCTCACTGAAGTCCTCGGTGAACAGGTCACGCACGATGCGAACGGTCAGGTCCGGCTCCGCGTAGAGCTGGGCCGGGGCGCTGGAACTCTTCGACTTCTTCTCGATGATCTCCCACTGCGCCTTCAGCCGGTTCACGTCGCGCACCAGCTCGTCCTCGCTGGCGCCCTCGGCGGCAGTCCGGACGATCACCGAGGACTTGTCGTCGATCAGGTCGCCCAGGATGTCCTTCAGACGGTGTCGCTCGGCGTCGGCCAGCTTGCGGCTGATGCCGGACAGGTGACCGCCGGGCGAGTAGACGACGTAGCGACCTGGCAGCGAGATGTGGCTGGTCAGGCGTGCACCCTTGGCGCCCACCGGATCCTTGCTCACCTGCACCAGCACCGTCTGGCCGCTCTTGAGGACCTGCTCGACCTTCTTGTGCTCACCAGCGGCCCCGTACTGGTCCCAGTCGATCTCACCGGCGTAGAGCACCGCATTGCGGCCGCGGCCGATGTCGATGAAGGCGGCCTCCATGCTGGGCAGCACGTTCTGCACACGACCCAGGTAGATGTTGCCGATCAGGGAGCTGGAGCTGGCGCGGTCGACATAGTGCTCCACGAGGATGTCGTCCTCCAGAACGGCCAACTGCGTGTACTCGTCATTCTGACGGATCACCATGCGGCGGTCCACGGCCTCGCGACGCGCCAGGAACTCGGCCTCGCTCAGGATCGGGGTACGACGGCGCCCGGCGGCCCGGCCTTCGCGGCGGCGCTGCTTCTTGGCCTCCATGCGGGTGGAGCCGTCGATGCCGGTGACTTCGTCATTGGCCTGTGCGGCGGTGCGGATCCGACGAGGTTCGCGCACGCGCACCACGACCTCGCTGGGATCATCCTCGGCCGCGCCGGCATCCTCCCCGCGGCGGCGGCGGCGACGGCGACGACGACGGCCGGACTCGGAGCCCTGCTCGTCGCTCTCCTCCCCCTTGGACTGGTTCCCATTGTCCTGGTCCTCGGAGTCCCGGTCGTCATCCGACTCGGATGCGTTCTGGTCTCCCGACTCGTCGGAGTCCTGGTCCTGGGCATCCTCGGACTGGTCCTGCCCACGACGGCGACGACGACCCCCGCGACGGCGGCGACGGCGGCGCGAGCCGCCCTCCTCCTCATCGCTGGCCGAGTCGTCGGAGTTGTCCTCGGACGACTCGTCATCGGAATCCTCGTCGCCATCCTGCTCGGACGACTCCTCGTCTGCAGTGGCGGCCTCGGTCTCCTCGACGTCCTCTACGTCCTGGTCAGACTCCGACTCGACGTCCTCTGCCTCGATGTCCTCTGCCTCGATGTCCTCTGCCTCGATGTCCTCTGCCTCGACGTGCTCTGGCTCGATGTCCTCGGGATCGACGGCGACCTGCTCCGCAACGGGCGCATCCGGCACGACGGGGGCCTGGTCGCCGGCAGCGATGCTGGCTGCCAGGGAGTCCAGGACAGCCTGCGCGTCCACCTCACCGTTCTCGTCGACGGGCAGCTGCGGGCTGACGAAGGGGTTGGCCACGGACTTCGCGACCCGCCGGCCGCGGCGCGGACGCTCACCGACTGCAGCGGTCACGGCAGCCAGGGCCTCATCGACGTCGGCAGGAGCATTCTCCGCCGGCGCCTCGACGCTCTTGCGGCTACGGCGACGACGCGTGGGCCTCGTCTCGGCAGGCTCGGCCGGAGCAGCCGCCTCCTGCGTCTGGGAAACGGTCGACTGCATGTCGGCGGGTGCTGCGGCCGGCTCGGTGGTCTCGACGGACGGCTCGCCCGGCGCCTCGACGGCCTCGACCTTGGGAGCCGTCTTGCGGGTGCGACGGCGAGTGGGCCGGGCTTCGACGGGCTCGGCCGACGTGGCGGGCTCAGCAACCGCGTTGGTGGGCTCAGCCATGGCAGGCTCGGCCGGTGTGTTCGCCTCGGCGGGCATCTCCACCGTCTCCGGGCTGGATGACGGGGTCTGGGCCACCTTGGTGGCCACGGCGCCGGCCTTGCGGGTCGCGCGGCGACGCTTGGGCTTCTCGGGCTCCTCGGACGGCGTGTTCTGGGCAACCACGACGCTCGCAGTACCAGCGGCCTGGGTGATGGGCACCTCGGCCTCGCTCACCTGGACCTCCTTGGGGGGTCCGGCCGGGCGGGAGGCAGCTCGGCGACGCCTGGGCGGTGTGACGGGGGTGCTTACCTGTTCTGCTGCCGAGTCATTCGGCTGGTCAGGATCAACGGAAAAAACATCGAGCATGACGTGCTCCTCGGCACCCTGCGGGTGCGGTAGATCGATCGCAGCCTTGATGAGCTGCGACCGAAAAGCTGGCGGATGTCGGACCGGCCGGCACCACCCCGCGGTCGAAGACGTCGTCGCGGTTGGCAGTGCTCGCCATTCCGAGTGAGCAGGCCCGCAAAGGCTTGCTTACCTGCCTGCCAGTATGGCACATGTCACAGGATCGACGACTCGATGCCCACCACGACGCGCCAGGCAACTGTTCAGGCGGGCACCATCGCGTCGCGCAGCCCACCGTCGACCAGCTCGCCCTGGGCACGCCGGGTGAGCATCGCCGGCCGGCTCACGGACAGCACCGGTTCGAGCTGTCGGAGCGCATTCACCACGTCGTCCGGACGCACCAGCGGCGTCGTGTGACGGATGAACAGTTCCAGCGTGGTGGCCTCCACCACGCTCAGCTCCAGGATCGGTTCACGCACATCGAAGTGCCGCATGCCGGACTTGGTCATCCGGCTGATCGTGAACTCCTGCTCGGCCAGCAGTCCGGAGACCGCCCTGCCGAGGGCGCCTTCGTCGATGTCACCCTCCCCCGCGGAGTCCAGCTCGATCCGCCACAGCGACGCGGTCAGCACTTCGGACAAGGCACGACGGTCCGAGACCACCACGTTCACCACCTCGAGGCCGGGCGGCAGCGCCTCGTCCAGCGCGGTGCACACCTTCTGTGGGTCGCACACCTCGCTGAGCCCGATCTCCAGGTACTCCGCCTCGGTGGCGGCAGAGGTTGGGGAGGCGTTCGCGTAGGAGATCCGTGGATGCGGATTGAATCCTGATGAGTAGGCCATCGGGATCTGGGCCCGACGCAGGGCGCGCTCGAAGGCGCGCCCGAAGTCACGGGTGCTCGTGAAACGGGCAGGGCCGCGTTTGGCGTACTGGACGCGGAGCCACTGGGCCGGCGGGGCCTGCTGTTCGGGTTGCTGACGAGCCATGCGGGATTCCTACCTTGTCAGTTCGAGGTCTCGGCGGACAGGTCGCGCTTGACGACCTCGAGTGGGATCAGGGTCGCTCCCGTGGGGCCGATCTGGATGGTGGTGTCCATCTGCGGGCAGACACCACAGTCGTAGCAGGGCGTCCAGCGGCAGTCCTCCACGTCGCTGCCGTCGATCGCGTCCTGCCAGTCCTCCCACAACCAGTCCCGGTCCAGCCCCGAGTCCAGGTGGTCCCACGGCAGGACCTCGTCGTAGTCACGCTCGCGGGTGGTGTACCAGGCCAGGTCCACGGGCTCATCGGCCAGGGCGGATTCGCTGCAGGCGAGCCAGCGGTCGTAGCTGAAGTGTTCGCTCCACCCGTCGAAGTGCCCGCCGTCACGCCACACGGCCTCGATGATCCGGCCGACGCGACGGTCACCACGGCTCAGCAGGCCCTCGATCTGGCCCGGCTTGCCGTCGTGGTAACGCATGCCGATGGCCTTGCCGAACTGGCGGTCCGCCCGCACCGTGTCCCGCAGCAGTTGCAGGCGGTGGTCGATGGTCTCGGGCGAGGCCTGGGCCGCCCATTGGAAGGGGGTGTGGCTCTTCGGCACGAAGCCGCCGATCGAGATGGTGCAGCGGATGTCGCGGGTGCCGGCGACCTGACGGCCGGTCTCGATCACGCGCTTGGCCATGTGGTAGATGCCCAGCACATCCTCGTCGGTCTCGGTGGGCAGGCCGCACATGAAGTACAGCTTCACCTGGCGCCAGCCATTGCCGAAGGCGGTGGCGACGGTGTTGATCAGGTCGTCCTCGCTGACCATCTTGTTGATCACCTTGCGCATCCGCTCGCTGCCGCCCTCGGGGGCGAAGGTGAGGCCGGACCGGCGGCCGTTGCGGGAGAGCTCATTGGCCAGGTCGATGTTGAAGGCGTCGACGCGGGTGGACGGCAGCGAGAGCGAGACATTGGTGCCCTCGTACCGGTCGGCCAGCTGCTTGGTGACCTCCGCGATCTCGGAGTGGTCGGCAGAACTCAGGCTGAGCAGGCCCACCTCCTCCAGACCCGTGGCCTCCAGGCCGCCGGCCACCATCTGGCCAATGGTCTCGATGCTGCGCTCCCGCACCGGACGGGTGATCATGCCCGCCTGGCAGAAGCGGCAACCACGAGTGCAGCCGCGGAAGATCTCCACCGAGTAACGCTCGTGGACGGTCTCCGCCAGGGGCACCAGGGGCTTGGCCGGATAGGGCCACTGGTCAAGGTCCATCAGGGTGTGCTTGCGCACCTGGAAGGGAATCCCGGGGCGGTTGGGCGCCACGCGCTGGATGCGCCCGTCGGGCAAGTAGCTGACGTCGTAGAAGCGCGGGATGTAGACCTCGCCGGTCTCGGCCAGACGCTGCAGCAGGCCGTCCCGTCCACCGGGGCGGTCCTGGGCCTTCCACTCCCGGATGATCTCGCTGATCAGCAGCGTGGCCTCCTCGCCGTCGCCCAGCACGGCGGCGTCGATGAAGTCGGCGATCGGTTCCGGGTTGAAGGCGGCGTGGCCGCCGGCCAGTACGATCGGGTCCTGCTCGCGACGATCCGCGCTGTGGACAGGGATGCCGGCCAGGTCCAGGGAGTTGAGCATGTTGGTGTAGGTGAGCTCGGTGGAGAAACTCAGGCCGAGCACGTCGAAGGCGCCGACCGGACGGTGCGCGTCGAGGGTGAACTGGGGCAGGCCCTGGGCACGCATCAGCTTCTCCAGGTCCGGCCAGACCGCGTAGCTGCGCTCGGCCAGGATCCAGTCACGCTCGTTGAGGATCTCGTAGAGGATCGCGACGCCCTGGTTGGGCTGGCCAACCTCGTAGGCATCGGGGTACATCAGGGCCCAGCGCACCTCGACGTCGTCCCACTGCTTGACGACGCTGTTGTGCTCCCCACCGACGTACTGGATGGGCTTGCTCACCTGGGCAAGCAGCGGCTCGAGACGGCCGAAGAGGCTCTCGGGGGCGGTGGACGTGGCGGTGAGATCTGTCGTCATGATGGTCCAAGGGTAGTTGAGCAGTCACCCCAGAACGAAGCGAGCGGGCGGCGCACCGTTCTCGGTACACCACCCGCCCACCAGCACAGTTGGCTACAGCGTGGAACCAGGGCCGGCCTGGGCCCGCTGCCAGGTGATCATCTGCTGCTGCCAGGTGGCCAGTTGCTCGTCGAGCTCCTGCTGCCTTGCCAGCCCCGGTGCTGCCGACGCGACCACGTCGGACTTGCGCGCCTGCCACTCGACCAGGGCCCATCCGATCAGCGGCACCAGCACCCCGACCAGGACCGTGGCGTCCGCGGTGCCTGCCTCCCGGTTGAAGATGCCGGAGATGTCGGTGAACGGCATGGTGAGCTCGCTGAGCACGTTGTTCACCACATGCATGGCGATCGCCGCCTCGATGCCGCCGGTGCGCAGCGTCATGCCGCAGGCGATCAGGCCGAAGCAGAAGTAGAAGATGTTGAGCCACATGTCGCCGGCCCCGTGGGCGAACATGAACAACACCGAGCTGAAGATGGCACCCACGGCGAAACCGAGCCAGCGGTGCCGGAAGAAGCTGGCTGCCGACCTCATCAGGACGGCCCGGAAGCCGTACTCCTCCCCCGCCGCCTGGAAGGGCGTGGTGAGCAGGATCCCGAAGAGCAGGAGCCAGGTGTCGGAGTTCACGTGGAGACCCAGACCCTCACCGCTGCGGGCTCGCAGCCAGGTGTCGAGACCGACGTAGACCAACCACAGCGGCCCGAGCACCGCGAAGCACCGGCCCATCCAGCCCCAGCGGATCCGGCCCGTGACGCTGACCAGCCAGCCGCCCTTCTGCCGGAAGAGCCAGACCGACAGCAGGATGGCCAGGGGGATCAGCAGGGCCAGCGAGATGTTGTTCACCAGGAAGAGCGCGGGTGTGGCCTTGATGGACTCCGCGTCCATGTTCTGCAGGTCCTCGACCGTGGTGCGACCCGAGGCCATGTCCAGCCCGATGGCGACCATCCCGGCGATCATCGAGAGGACGAAGAAGGCCAGCAGACCCAGGACCACCGCAACCATGGGCCGCCACCAGCTCCACAGTGGTGTGCGCCAGAACTGGTGGTGCGCACTGTCCTGGACGGGCAGCTCCACCTTCGGCATGGGGGTGGAGGGCATCGGCAACTCGGTCACGCGATCAGCCCGCCAGCTGGGGGAACCAGATCTCGATTTCGCGCGCGGCGCTCTCCGGGGCATCCGAGGCGTGCACCAGGTTGCGGTTCTTGAACAGGCTGAGGTCACCCCGGATCGTGCCCGGAGCGGCAACAGCGGAATCCGTCGTGCCGTTGATGCTGCGCACGGCCTCGATTGCGCGCTCGCCCTCCAGCACGACGGCGACCAGCGGTCCGGAGGTGATGAACTCCTCAAGCGTCGGGTAGTAGTCCCGTCCGACGTGCTCGGCGTAGTGCTGCTGGGCGATGGCGACGTCGGCAGTGCGCAGCTCGAGGGCGGCGACGGTGAGGCCCTTGGCCTCATAGCGTCGGATGATCTCGCCGATCAGGCCACGGGCCACGGCGTCGGGCTTGAGCAGTACCAGGGTGCGTTCAGTCGTCATGCGTCAGACCCTACAAGCTGTCGACTGTGGGCGTGTGCGGCCTGCGACGGGACTGAGCCCGCCGGCACGTCGAGGGGCTTGCGTGCACACTGAGGCGCATGGGACCACCTCAATGTGCATGCGAAGGCCTCAACGTGGAGTCCGGGCCCGGCTCAGGCGTTCTGCTCCTCCAGGCGGCGCCCCATCACGAAGGAGGCACCCCAGATCACCAGGAACATCAGGCCGACGCCGAACATCATCGGGGTCAGGAAGCCCAGCGCGATGCCCACCAACTGCGCAGCCCAGCCCAGGGCGTAGCCGGCCGGGGTGCGCAGCCTGGCGGACGCGAGGATGCACAGTGCCACCGCCAGCAGACAGCCGGCGGCGGCCAGCCAGACGGGGGTCTTCGAGACCATCACCATGCCGGGGAAGGCCAGACCGAAGACGACGACCTCACAGATCAGGCAGGAGGCCATTGCCCGGTTCATCGGATTGCTCGGGGTCAGCGCGATGTTCACCACTGGTTGTCTCCATCCAGGTCGAAGGGGGTGGTCAACGCGGCGCGGTCCGTCACCGGCTCGGCGTCCGACGGCTTGCTCTTGAGGATGGCCCGGGCCTCACCGGCGAGGATCACCGAACCGGCGACCATCACCCCGGCACCGGGCTCCTCGTCGGCCAGCAGGGTGGCGATTTCCAGGGCTGTGGCGACGTCGGGCGCCTTGCGCACCCGGTCCGCCCCGATGATCCCCGCGGCACGCTCCGCCAGCTCGTCGACGCCCAGACCACGATCCGTGGACGAGACCCGGGTGCAGATGAGGGTGCTCATCTGCTCACCGAAGATCCGCAGGACGGTGTCGACATCCTTGTCGGCCATCATGGCCACGACGCCGATCATCGGGTTGAAGGCGTAGTTCTCCGCCATGGCGGTCATCGTCGCGGTGGCACCGTGTGGGTTGTGGCAGGTGTCCAGCACGACGGGCGGCGAAGTACGCACGAGTTCCATCCGCGCCGGCGCCTCCACCGCGGCGAAGCCGTCGATCACGACCTCGGGGTTCAGCGCACGCCCACCCAGCAGGGACTCCACGGCAGCCATCGCGAGGGCGGCATTGCGCGCCATGTGCTCACCGAAGAGCGGCAGGTGCACGTCGCCGACGGGCCCCTCGGCGCCCTGCAGGCGCAACAGCTGGCCGCCCACGGCGGGAGTGCGCTCCAGCAACGCGAAGTCGCGCCCCTCCAGGACCAACTTGGCGCCCACCTCGGTGGCCCGCTCGACGAGAACCTCGGCGGCATCCTCCTGCTGGGCCGCGATCACGGCGGTGCTGCCCGGCTTGATGATGCCGGCCTTCTCGATGGCGATGTCGTGCAGGTTGTCGCCCAGGATGTGGGTGTGGTCCAGGTCGATCGGGCAGACGACGCTGACCTGCGGCTCGCAGACGCTGGTGGCATCCCAGGTACCACCCAGGCCCACCTCGATCACCATCACGTCGACGGGAGCGTCGGCGAAGGCCGCATAGGCCAGGCCGGTGATGACCTCGAAGAAGGTCATGCTGACGCCCTCGATCTGCTGGGCGTCGACCATCTCCACATAGGGCTTCACATCGGCCCACAGCTCGTCGAAACGCTCATGGCTGATGGGATCGCCGTCGACGCAGATCCGCTCGGTGACGTCCACCAGATGCGGCGAGGAGAATCGCCCGGTGCGCAGGCCATTGGCCCGCAGCAACGCGTCGACCATGATGGCGGTACTGCCCTTGCCATTCGTGCCGGCGATCTGGATCACGGGCGCGCACTTCTCCGGGCTCCCCAGCAGGTCCATCAGGGCCTGGATGCGGCCCAGAGAGGGTGCGATGCGGTGTTCGGGCCAGCGGCCGATCAGCTCGTCGACGATCTGGGAGTGCCTGCTGGACGCATTCTGCGCGGGTCTTGTCATGGTGGCCCCAGCCTACCCGGACCGTGCGGCGTGGCAGGCTTGTGCACGCGCACACAACAGTGCGCCCGCAGATGCCGAGGAGAATCCATGGGCAAGCCCAACCCCGCCAGCCGACGAGCAGCCCTCGAGGCGCAACGCCAGGCGGCGCTCGCCTCCCGGCGTCGAGGACGGATGATCGGCGGTCTTGTGGGGGCCCTGTGCGGCCTGCTGCTGGCCGCCGGTCTGGCCTGGTGGTGGAATGTCCGCAACCAGCCCGAACCCGTCGCCGTCGGCAGCCAGGTGGCGGTGCCGCACGCCAGCAATCAGGGCCGCGGGATCACCGTGGCCAAGACTCCCACGGGAAAGCCCACCCTGGTGGTCTACGAGGACTACCAGTGCCCCTGGTGCAAGGTGGCCCATGACGGCATGGGGCCGCAGATCGACGCCCTGGTGGCGAAGGGCGAGATCGGCGTGGAGGTCCGCACCCTGGACATGCTCGACGCCGGGCTGAATAATGACGCCTCCCTGCGGGCCGCCACCGCCGCTGCCTGCGCCGACGTGGATGGCACGCACACGAAGTACCGCGACACCGTCTTCGCCAACCAGCCGCAGAAGGAAGGCACGGGTTACACCGACCAACAGCTCCGCCAGGACTTCGCCGCCAGCGCCGGGGTCAAGGACCTGACGGCCTTCCAGACCTGCTACGACCAGCGCCAGACCCACGACGCCGTGCAGAAGGTGCTGGACGCCGCCCGTGACGCCGACCGGGACACCTCGACCCCGCAGTACTGGGCCGCCGACGAGAAGGGCGAGCTCAAGAACCAACTGGATCTCAAGACCCTGATGGGCCAGCGCAATCCCACCGAGGAAGAGCTTCTGACCGCCATCAAGGCGGCCGCATGAGTGCGCGCCGCGAGGGGGACCTTGGAACAGCCGGATATCATGACCCTGTGATTGAAAAGACAACTTCCCGCGACTGGATCGGGCTGTTGGCCCGGCTCGTCCTGGGCGGGGCACTGCTGTACGCGGGTCTGACCAAGATCGGCAACCTCGAGGGAAGCGTGCTCTCGGTGCGCGCCTACCAGCTGGACTTCCTCCCCTACTCCCTGGAGAAGGCCATCGGTTACGGCCTGCCCATCCTGGAGATCGCGTTGGGCCTGATCATCATCATCGGACTCTTCACTCGGGTCTCCGCCGCCATCGGCACCCTGATGATGCTGGTCTTCATCGCGGGCATCTCGCAGGCCTGGGCACGGGGACTGTCCATCGACTGCGGCTGTTTCAGCCAAGGCGGCCAGACCGACGACCCGAAGTACCTGAGCGAGATCATCCGAGACACCATCTTCGCGCTGGCCGGCCTCTGGTTGGTCTGGCGCCCGAAGTCCGCGTTCAGCGTGGACAACTGGCTCTTCCGCCCCATCACCACCCGATTCGACGACATCGACGCTGACGAGGACGCCCTCGTCGGAGAGGACACCCCCCGATGAGCAACAAGAACAAGGCCACCGGCTCGTCCGCGGCACCCAATCGCCGCGAACAGCTGCGGCTGCAGCAGGAGGCGGAGGCCAAGCGTGCCCGCACCATGAGGATCCTCGGCATCGCCGCGGCCGTGCTCGCCCTGGTGATCGTCGCCGTCGTGGCCACCGTCGTGGTCAACAACAACAAGACCAAGTCCGCCGCCGTCAGCGCGGCTGGAACCCCTCCCCATGCGAATGCCGACAAGTCCGGCATCATCGTCAATCCGGACAAGGCCAAGGATGGTGCCCCGGTGCTGCAGGTCTACCAGGACTACCAGTGCCCCGTCTGCAAGCAGGCCGAGGCCCAACTCGGCCCGCTGATCACCCCGCTGGCCGAGTCCGGTGAGATCCAGGTGGAGTACCGGACCATGAACTTCATGGACACCAACCTGGGCAATGACTCCTCCACGAAGGCCGCCATCGGCGCAGCCTGCGCGGACACGGCCGGCATCTACAAGAGCTACCACGACGAGGTCTTCGCGAACCAACCGCAGCAGGAAGTCAAGGGGACTGACGCCTACCCCGACGCCCTGCTGCGCGAGACCATCCCCACGAAGCTGGGCCTGTCCGGTCAGACGCTGACCGACTTCCAGGCCTGCTACGACACCAAGGCCACCGGGGACTACATCAAGGGCACCAACGAGAAGGCCGCCCAGGCCGGCGTCGATGCCACCCCGAAGTACCGGGTCAACGGCAAGGACCTCGACATGCAGTCCATCGGCACCACCAAGGAGAGCCTGCTCGCAGCCATCAAGAAGGCCGCCGCCTGACTTGACGGCCCCCACGCAAAAGTGTGGATGGTTGCCACCGAGCTCGGTGGCAACCATCCACACTTTTGATGTCCCGACCATTCCGGTTCGCCGACTGTCGGTGGCACTCACTAGAATCACGCCCATGACTACAGATCCCTCCAGCACCACGTCCGCACCAGCCCCCTCCGCGGGCCAGGTACCGGACAAGCCCGTCCTGGAGGGCCTGGAGAAGAAGTGGGCCGCGCAGTGGCAGCAGGACAAGACCTACGCCTTCCAGCGTCCGGACAGCAGGGACCAGGTCTTCTCCATCGACACCCCGCCGCCCACGGTCTCCGGTTCGCTGCACGTCGGCCACGTCTTCAGCTACACCCACACCGATACCATCGCGCGCTACCAGCGCATGACCGGCAAGCAGGTCTTCTACCCGATGGGCTGGGACGACAACGGCCTGCCCACCGAGCGTCGCGTGCAGAACTTCTACGGCGTTCGCTGCGATCCGTCGATCGCCTACGACCCCGACTTCACTCCCCCGGCCAAGCCGGACCCCAAGAAGCAGGTGGCGATCAGCCGCAAGAACTTCATCGAGCTGTGCCACGAACTCACCCAGGTGGACGAGAAGGTCTTCGAGGACCTGTGGCGCACCCTGGGCCTGTCGGTGGACTGGGACACCCTGTACGCCACCATCAGCGACGAGTCCCAGCGCACCGCGCAGCTGGCCTTCCTGAAGAACCTGGAGCGCGGCGAGGCCTACCTGTCCGAGGCCCCCACCATGTGGGACGTCACCTTCCAGACCGCCGTCGCCCAGGCCGAACTGGAGGCCCGTGACTACCCCGGTGCCTACCACCGCATCGGCTTCGCCCTGAGGAGCAACGACGGGCTCGATGCCGAGCTCTTCACCGACGGCAAGGTGTGGATCGAGACCACCCGTCCCGAGCTGCTCCCGTCGGTCTGCGCCCTGATCGCCCACCCCGACGACGAGCGCTACCAGCACCTGTTCGGCAAGACCGTGACCTCGCCCATCTTCGGCGTCGAGATCCCCGTCCTGGCCCACTCGGCCGCCGAGAAGGACAAGGGCGCAGGCATCGCCATGTGCTGCACTTTCGGTGACCTGACCGACGTGATCTGGTGGCGCGAGCTGCAGCTGCCGATGCGCACCATCATCAACCGCGACGGCCGCCTGCAGGCCGAGACCCCCGAATGGCTGGTCAACACCGACTTCTACACCGAGCAGATGGCCACCAAGACCACCTTCACGGCACGCAAGAACATCGTCGAGAAGCTCGCCGAGACGGGTGACATGGACGGCGAGCCCAAGCCGACCCAGCGCATGGCGAACTTCTACGAGAAGGGCGACAAGCCGTTGGAGATCGTCTCCACGCGCCAGTGGTACATCACCAATGGCGGCCGCGACGAGGACCTGAAGAAGGTGCTGCTGGAACGCGGCGAGCAACTGGAGTGGACCCCGGAGCACATGAAGCACCGCTACTCCAACTGGGTCAACGGCCTCAATGGGGACTGGCTGGTCAGCCGCCAGCGCTTCTTCGGCGTGCCCTTCCCCGTCTGGTACAAGCTGGATGCCGAGGGTGAGCCGATGACCGACGCGCCCATCGTCGCCGATGCCGCGAGCCTGCCGGTGGATCCCGCCAGCCAGTGCCCGCCCGGCTTCGAGGAGTCCCAGCGAGGCGTGGCCGGTGGCTTCATTGCCGACCCCGACGTGATGGACACCTGGGCCACCAGCTCGCTGAGCCCGCAGATCGTGTGCGGCTGGGAGCGGGACCCGGAGCTCTTCGACCTGACCTTCCCGATGGACATGGCCCCGCAGGCCCACGACATCATCCGCACCTGGCTGTTCAGCCGCGTGGTGCGTGCGCAGCTGGAACACGGTGAGCTGCCGTGGAAGCGAGCCACCATCAGTGGCTTCGTGACCGACCCTGACCGCAAGAAGATGAGCAAGTCCAAGGGCAATGTGGTGGTCCCCACCGAGATCCTGGACAAGTTCGGCGCCGACGCCGTCCGCTGGCGCGCCGCCATGGCTCGTCCGGGCATGGACTCCCCCTTCGACGAGACCCAGATGAAGGTGGGTCGTCGTCTGGCGATGAAGGTGCTGAACGCCTCCAAGTTCGTGCTGGGCATGAGCTCCGAGGAGCCCAAGGCCATGGGCCAGAGCGGTCGCGTGGTGAAGAACGCGCTCGACCTCGCCATGCTCTCGTCGCTGGCACGCGTTGTCGTGGTGGCCACCGAGGCCTTCGAGGCCTACGACTACACCACGGCCCTGGAGACCGCCGAGAGCTTCTTCTGGAGCTTCTGCGACGACTACCTGGAGACCGTCAAGGAGCGGGCCTACGGCGCCCAGGGCGAAGAGGAGGCCGCCAGCGCCCAGGGTGCGCTTCGCCTGGCGCTCGACGTGATGCTCCGCCTGTTCGCGCCCTTCCTGCCCTTCGTCACCGA
Source organism: Luteococcus japonicus (assembly GCF_003752415.1). Lineage (NCBI taxonomy): Bacteria > Bacillati > Actinomycetota > Actinomycetes > Propionibacteriales > Propionibacteriaceae > Luteococcus > Luteococcus japonicus. Next base: position 727,720 of record NZ_RKHG01000001.1, read on the forward strand.
GGAGGTGTGGAGCTGGTTCAAGCCCGGCTCGGTGCACACCGTCAGCTGGCCGAAGGCCGACGAGCTGCCCACCGGCGGCGATGCCCTGCTGCTGGACGACCTGGCCACCGTGCTGATTGCCCTGCGTGGCGCGAAGAGCTCCGCCAAGGTCAGCATGAAGACCGAGGTGCTCAAGGCCGAGCTGGTGGGCCGCGGCGAGGTGCTCGACCGCCTCAAGGACACCGAGGGCGACCTGCGGGCCGTCGGCCGGATCACCGGCGAGGTCTTCTGGGTCGAGGCCGACGAGGACCTGCACGTCGCCGTCAAGCTGGGCGAGCCGGCCCTGAAGCAGCCCAAGGCCTGATCACCATCACCACCGCACCATCAGGGAGCCGTCCAGTGTCCTTCACCACCGTCGCAATCGATCTGGACGGCACCCTGTTCACCAGCCAACGGGACTATGACCACGCCCGCTTCACGCGGATGCTGGACGCCTGCGAGGAGCGCGACATCCGTGTCGTGATTGCCAGCGGGCGGCAGTACCTGAGCATGCGGACCATGTTCGACGAGCCGGACCGGCTGGCCTTCGTCGGGGACAACGGATCCACGGTGGTGGACCGCCATCATGAGGTGGTCCACGCGGCCGTGCTGGACGACGAGGTCGTTGCCACGGTCATCTCGTTGATCGACGACCACCCGGAGATCCGTTCGGTGGCCAGCGGCCCCGAGGGCGGCTGGATGGCCGGCGAGGTCCCGGACCGAATGCGGGTGCTGATGAACAGCGCCTACGAGAACCTGAAGACTGTCACCAGCCTGCACGAGATCGACGGGCCGGTGAGCAAGTTCGCGCTGGTCACCCGCGACGGACAGTCCGAGCGAATCGCCGCGGAGCTGTCCCAGACCCTCGGCGGAGCCCTCGTTCCCGTGACCACGGGGCACCAGGGCATGGACCTGATCGTCCCCGGCCGGCACAAGGCCTGGGGACTCAGCTTCCTGCTGGAGCGCTGGGGGCGCAGCTTCGCGGACCTCGTGGCCTTCGGTGACTCCGGCAATGACGTGGAGATGCTGGCCGCGGCCGGCACCAGCTATGCCATGGGGGACGCGCAGCAGCAGGCCATCGACGCCGCCAAGTTCCGTGCCCCGAGTGGCGAGGATTCCGGCGTGATGATGGTGATGGAAGAACTGCTCGGGCTCTGATTCGCTGAGGTCAGCTGGCTCGGTCGTGACAGGTGCACGTCGGGCACACGCAGTCCGTGCACTCGCAGTCACCCCCGGTGTGGCAGCTGCAGATGTGGGCCTCGGTGACGCCGATCAGGTGCGCGGTGATGTCTCTCAGTGGGCCGCCCGCGCTGCGCAGCAGCGTCTGCTGCTGACTTGCCTGCTCGAACCACTCGTCGCAGGGGGCACAGCCTGCCAGATGCGCGTCGAGTTGCTCGAGGGGGATTTCCGGGTCCTCCCCGTCGAGGACGGCCGAGAGCGAGGATCGCCACCGTTCCGGCTGCCAGCACGTGTTCATGGCAGCAGACTAACCCAGCGGGCGCCCGCGCCGATATGCTGCCCACGTGACTGTCCGGCCTCTCAAGCGCGTCGGTCCCGCGGGGCGGGCCGAGCTTGATGCCCGCGTCACGGAACTGGCGCTCCTGGCTGGTGACGGGGACCGCCCCGCACTCGGCGAGTTCATCCGGCTCACCCAGCCCGACGTGTGGCGCTTCGTCGCCCATCTGGCCGGCACCGCGGCCGCCGACGACCTCACGCAGGACACCTACCTTCGTGCCATGGATTCCTTGCCCAGCTTCGAGGGGCGTTCCACCGCACGTTCGTGGCTGTTGACCATCGCCCGTCGGGTGGTGGCCGATGCGGTGCGTCGTGACCTGGGCCGGCCACAGACCCCCTACTCCCCCGACTGGCTGGCCGAACACGCCGCCAGCGGCCCCGATGCGACGGTGCTGGTGGAAGCCGCGCATGTCTTCCAGACCTTGAGCACCGAGCGTCGCGAGGCCTTCATCCTGACCCAGCTGCTGGGCTTCACCTACGAACAGGCCGCCGAGGTCTGCGGCGTGCGGATCGGCACCATCCGCTCCCGGGTCGCCCGGGCGCGTGAGGAACTCGTGACCGCCTGCGGCGACGCCGTTCCCAACGAGCTCGCCGAACGCGTCGGCTGAGCGCGCAGACGATGCCGCTGGCAATCTTCATCGGCTTCGAACAGAACCTCGGTGCGGCCGTCGGGCTGTCCTTCGTGCTGCTGGTGACCAGCGTGCTCGTGCTCGCCATCGTGGTCTGGAGCGGAGAACGCCTGGAGGCCTGATCCTGACCAGACACGACAGCAGGATGCACCCTCGGCCTAGAATCTGGTGGGTGCCGTCCTACAGAGTGCAGTTCGAGATCATGGGCCTTCGCCCCGGGCACCGGCCAGAGGCCGTCCTCGACGGTGCCGTCAAGGCCATCCGTGAGAACTTCCACGTCGACGACCAGCAGGTGGACGTCGTGGCCGGAAGCCCGCGCATCACCGTCCGCTTCACTGTGCCGGACAGCTCGGATGCCGAAGAGGTCAGTCTCGCGACGTTGGCCTGCGCCGCGGCCCACGAAGCCGTCGACCGGGTCGCGGTGCTGGGGCGGGAATGGATCCTTCGACGCTCCGGGGGCCGCTGGCTACCGGTGGAACCGGCCTGATTAGTTTCCTCAGTCGCAGTTGTCGCAGACACCCGTCAGGGACATCTGCATGAAACAGCTGGGACAGGTGTTGCCCTGGAGCGGTTCGCGCTTCGGGGTACGGCCGCCACTGCTCTTCACGACGGGCTGCTTGCCCACCACGGTGGTGGGGCCGGCCGGGGCGCTGGTGGCCGCGGTGGGCTGGACGCCGCGCCACTGCCGGTAGCAGTCTCGTCGCTGCTCCAGCGCATGCTCCTCCACATCCCCGATCACCGCCGGGATGCGTGCATAGCGAAGGATCTCCTCATAGGCCGGTCCCACATTGCCGTCGCGACGTACCGCGAGAGCCGTGAGGAGGGGCAGGTTCTCCGCGGCACACTTGCGAGCGATCATGCCCAACAGCGGACCGATCCACTTGCTGGTGGGCTGCTTGGTGCTGATGCCGCAACGCTGCTGCACCTGCCGTGCCAGCTTGGCGTACTCGATGGTGCCCTGCTGAGCCGCGGTCTCCACCAGGATCTCATGCGCTGCCTGTGCCCAGGCCTTCACCGCGCTCACCTGGTCGACGAAGTCCCCACTGTCCCGTACTGGCATCTGCTCCCCTTGGTCATCGGCCCTGCCGTGAAGTGGGCCTTGGTGATTGTAGCGACCTTGGCGGCGTCGGCTTCACACGCGTCGGCTTCACGAGGGCAGGATAGGGGTCCCAGAACGCCCTCACCCCACCCTCAGGGCGGCAATACTTCGTGGACATTGACCCGCAGGCATGAGGATTTCACTCACGGCCAAGGTCTTCGCCCTGAGAGCGAAATCACTTGGTGTGACGGCGAGATCCTGCCTAGCGTGATTGGTGTCCGAACGACATGGGCTCCCCCGGAGCACCAGCGTTTCACCGACAGGCCCCCGGGCCGAAGGAGAACACGACATGACTGACAACACCCAGTTCGACCGCAACAACAACGTCAACGACTACGACCGCTACTACGGAACCGTCATTGATTCCGAGGGCAGCAAGGTCGGTGACGTCGGCCAGGTCTACCTCGACGACGACACCGGTCGCCCCGAGTGGGTCACCGTCAAGACGGGTCTGTTCGGCATGAACGAGACCTTCGTCCCGCTGCGCGGCGAGACCGTGACCAATGGTGAGATCCGGGTCCCCTACACCAAGGACCAGATCAAGGGTGCTCCCTCGATCGATCCGGAGGGTCACATCACCGAGGCCGAGGAGGCGGAGCTCTACCGCTACTACTCCATCGAGCAGAACCTCAGCGCCTACCAGGACCGCGACACCACCACCGTGGGCACCGAGACCGCCGCGGGCGAGCGGGCCGTCGGTGAGCGCGCCGACATGGACCGCGACACCAACCTCGCCGACGGTGAGGTCGTGCGCCATGAGGAGCGTCTGAACGTCGGCAAGGAGCAGGTGGAGACCGGCCGCGTCCACATTCGCAAGCACGTGGTCAACGAGCAGCAGAGCGTCCAGGTCCCCGTGACTCGCGAGGAGCTGCGCGTGGAGCGCACCCCCATCACCGACGGCGAGGTCGTCGACGGCGGTCGTCTGGGTGAGGGCGAGACCGAGGTCGTGCTGCACGAGGAGCGCCCCGTTGTCTCCAAGGAGACCGTCGGAGTGGAGAAGGTGAGCGTCGGCAAGGAGCAGGTGACCGAGAACCGGACCGTGACCCAGAATGTCGCCAAGGAGCGCATCGAGGTCGAGGGTGACGTGGACGGCAACCTGCGTGACCGTGACCCTCGCGACGGCGACCTGCGCGACGAGCGTGGCCTCGGCGACAAGGTCAAGGACAAGCTTGACCGTGACAACGACGGCAAGGTCGGATGACCTGTCCCCTGACGGGCACCGCAAGGGCCTCGAACCGCCGCTGGGTGGTTCGGGGCCCTTCCCCTGTCCTCGTCCTGGCCCGCGCGGTAGCGTGGAGTGGAAGACACCGACGTCGCCCGCCCCGGCGACCCGACCGGAGGATGAACAGATGAGCACCGATCCCACGCCGATGACCGACCAGAGCGACGAGCAGTACAACGACGTCGAACGTGGAGCGGTTGAACTGGACCAGAGTGACTACCGCGGGACCGCCCGCGACGAGGTGGCCGTGGACCAGACCGGCTACCGCGGAACAACCCGTGGCGTCGTCCACGAGCAGCACGCCTTCACCCGCGACGACGAGGTCACCGAGGAGGAACGCTGACCCCCGAAGGGCCCGGATAGGCTGGCAGCGTGCGCCAACGCTTCGACCGGATCCGCGACGGGTTGTGGGGCCTGCTCCCCGCAACCGTGCGGAGGTGGATCCCCAACACGCTGGTGGGCTACTGCCTGATCAACCTTTTCACCTTCTCCACCGACATGGGGCTGCTGACGCTGTGTTACCGCGTCTTCCGCCTGCCCTATGGCGTCAGCGTCAGCACCGGCTACATCATCGCCCTGGGGCTGGCCTATGTCCTGAACCGGGCGCTCAACTTCGAGTCCCACTCCCCCGTCGGCGGGGAGCTGGTCCGCTATGTCATCGTCGTCGTGGTCAACTACACCGTGCTGGTCCTGGGCTTCTCCTGGCTCCTGCACCGTGTCGGCGTGCAGTTCCAGCTCGCACGGCTGTGTGCCGCGACGGCCGAAGCCATCTTCATGTACACGATGATGCGCTTCGTGGTCTTCCGCCGCGGCTGAGCCGCCATCCTCAGAGCACCCGGTGCTCCAACGGCTCCCCGGCCGCCAGGTGCCGCACCTGGGCCTCCAGCAGCCTGACGACGCGGTCCAGCATGCTGGTGGAGCGGCCGCCGACGTGCGGGGTGATCAGCACGCCCGGTGTGGTCCACAGCGGGTGGTCCGACGGCAGCGGCTCCGGGTCGACGACGTCGAGGGCTGCGCGGATGCGTCCCTCCTGCGTGGCGCGGGTGAGGGCATCGGTGTCCACCAGGGGGCCGCGGCCAATGTTGACCAGCAGCGAACCCGGCTTCATCCGGCCGATCATTTCGTCGTCGAACATGTGGCGCGTCTGGTCCGTGAGCGGGGCGCCCACGATGACCACGTCGGCCTGCCCCACCAGCTCCGGAAGGGATTCGGGGCCGTACACCTGCCCCAGGTCATCGGTGCGGGCGCGTGACGCGGAGCGCAGCAGCGTCACCTCGAAGGGCAACAGGCGATGGGCAATTGCGGTCCCGACGCCGCCGACGCCCACACACAGCACCGTGAGGCCCATCAGACCGGGAGTGAAGCGCTGGTTCCACTCCCCCTTCGTCTGGTCCGCGAAGTGGATGTGCAGGTCGCGCTGCGCCGCAAGCACAAGCCCCAGGGCGATTTCCGCGGTGGCTCCTTCATGCACGCCGACGGCATTGCTGTACGTGACGCCCTGCGGGAGGTGCTTGTCCACGTTGTCGAAGCCCAGGGACTGGGCCTGCACGGCGGAGACGTCCTCGTCGGCGAGGACGTCCAGCACGCTGGGAGCCGACATGTAGGGCTGGACGGCCAGATCGATGTGGTCGAGGCCGGAGAGCCCCTCCATCGGCCACAGGTGCAGTTCGGCGCGCTCGCCGAGGACCTCTTGCATCCGGTCGAGCAGTTCCTGGGTGGGCAGGGTGATGACGGGGATCGACTGACTCATGGATCCATCCTGCCGCGCCGGACCGCCTTTGGACAGACCGTTGCGGGATCCGTCCGGAACCCGAGCGAGGTCAGCGACCGATGGTGCGCTCCACCACCAGCGCGATCGCGCCCAGAACGGGTGCCGCCAAGAAGGCCAGCGCGGTGAGTGCCGCGTCGCCGAGCGGGGTGTCCTGGATCATCGCCATGGTCACCAGGGCAGCCAGCAGTGCGAGGGTGATGCCGAAGCAGGTCAGGAAGACCCGGCCATAGGTGCGGTCGCGGTCTCGAACCTTGCCGGTGGTCAGGAAGGCGGAACCGACCATCGCCAAGGACAGGACTGCGGCCACGCCGAGGACCAAGGAGGTGCCACCGTGACCGGCGTGCACCGCGCCCAGATAGGCGGGAACCCCCGCGAGCCCGCCAATGAACAGGCCGAGGACCCCGGTCCCCAGAGGCGCATCTGCGGCCGGACGCTGCTTGCCCATCAAGCGCTCTTGCGGGAGGTGCTGCGGGCCACCAGCGTGGGCGAGCCCTCACCGCGCACGCAGGCACCGGTGATGACCACCTGGCTGATGCTGTCCTGGCTGGGCACCTCGAACATCACGTCCAGCAGCGTCTCCTCCAAGATGGAGCGCAGACCTCGGGCACCGGTGCCCCGTTCCAGGGCCTTGTCCGCGATCGCCTCCACGGCATCGTCGGTGAACTCCAGCTGGACGCCGTCCAGCTCGAACATCTTGCGGAACTGCTTGATCAGGGCATTACGGGGCTCGGTGAGGATCCGGGTCAGCGCGGCTCTGTCCAGCGGGGAGACCGTCGCGGTCATCGGCAGCCGACCAATGAACTCCGGGATCAGACCAAACTTGTGCAGGTCCTCCGGCGAGACCTGGCTGAAAGGATCCTCCAGCTCCTCGCGGGCGCTCTGGGGGGTGTTGAAGCCCAGCGGACGCTTGCCGATCCGGTCATTGATGATGTCCTCCAGGCCCGCGAACGCACCACCCACGATGAACAGCACATTGGTGGTGTCGATCTGGATGAATTCCTGGTGAGGGTGCTTGCGCCCACCCTGCGGCGGCACGGAGGCAACAGTGCCCTCAAGGATCTTGAGCAGGGCCTGCTGCACGCCCTCGCCCGAGACGTCCCGGGTGATCGACGGGTTCTCGCTCTTGCGAGCCACCTTGTCGATCTCGTCGATGTAGATGATGCCCGTCTCGGCCTTCTTGACGTCGAAATCCGCCGCCTGAATCAGCTTGAGCAGGATGTTCTCGACGTCCTCACCCACATAGCCGGCCTCGGTGAGTGCGGTGGCATCGGCCATCGCGAAGGGCACGTTGAGCATCTTCGCCAGGGTCTGCGCCAGGTAGGTCTTGCCGCAGCCAGTGGGGCCGACCATCAGAATGTTGGACTTGCCCAGCTCGACGCCCTCATCCTCGCCCGCACGGCGGGTGGGCGCGAGCGTGGCGCTGGCCTGGACGCGCTTGTAGTGGTTGTAGACGGCGACGGCGAGGGTCTTCTTCGCGGCGTCCTGCCCGATCACGTAGGAGTCGAGGAAGTCGCGGATCTCGAGCGGCTTGGGCAGGTCATCCAGCAGGCCGACATCACTGCCCTGGCTGAACTCCTCCTCGATGATCTCGTTGCACAGATCGATGCACTCGTCGCAGATGTACACGCCGGAGCCTGCAATCAGCTTCTTCACCTGCTTCTGGCTCTTGCCACAGAAGGAGCAGGTGAACAGGTCACCCGATTCCCCGATGCGCGCCATGCCACTTCCTTTCAACTCTTGGGCCACCCTAACCGACGGGGGTCGCCCCGGTGGAAGATCCACCGGGGCGATCATCGGTGGCTCAGTCGAGTTCCTTCAGCGAGGTCAGGATGTCGTCGACGATGCCGTACTCGACGGCTTCCTGGGCCGTCAGGAACTTGTCACGCTCGATGTCCTTGCTGACCTTCTCGATGCTCTGGCCGGTGTCCGCCGCCAGCATGTTCTCCATCAGGCTGCGGATGCGCAGGATCTCGTTGGCCTGGATCTCCAGGTCCGAGCTCTGGCCGTAGGTGCCCTCGGTGGCGGGCTGGTGGATCAGGATCCGGGAGTTCGGCAGTGCCATCCGGCGGCCCTTGGTGCCGGCGGCCAGCAGCACGGCCGCGGCGGAGGCCGCCTGGCCGAGGCAGACGGTCTGCACATCGGGCTTGATGTACTGCATCGTGTCGTAGATGGCCGTCAGCGCGGTGAAGGAGCCGCCGGGGCTGTTGATGTACATGCTGATCGGGCGCTCCGAGTCCATCTGCTGCAGGCACAGCAGCTGCGCCATCACCGCATTGGCGATGTCGTCGGTGATCGGCGTGCCGAGGAAGATGATGCGCTCCTCGAAGAGCTTGGTGTACGGGTCAACCCGACGCATGCCGTAGGAGGTGCGCTCCTCCCACTGCGGGATGTAGTACTCCATGGAGGGCCCGGCCGGAGCCAGGCCGCCGGGAAGCTGGGGCATGCTCATGGTGGTCCTCACTGGTTCGGGGCGTCGGCGGTGATCTGCGACGCGCGCTCGTAGACGTTGTCGATGAAGCCGTACTCCAGCGCCTGCTGGGCGGTGAACCAGCGGTCCCGATCCGAGTCCGCCTCGATCTGCTCCAGCGGCTGGCCGGTGTGCTCGCTGATCAGCTCGGCCATCTGCTTCTTGATGTGCAGGGACTGCTCGGCCTGGATCCGGATGTCCGAGGCCGTGCCGCCGATGCCGCCCGAGGGCTGGTGCATCATGATGCGGCTGTGCGGCAGGGCGTAGCGCTTGCTCTTGGTGCCGGCGCTCAGCAGGAACTGGCCCATTGAGGCGGCCAGGCCCATTGCCACCGTGGCCACGTCATTGCTGATCCACTGCATGGTGTCGAAGATGGCCATGCCGGCGGTCACCGAACCACCGGGAGAATTGATGTAGAGATAGATGTCCTTGTGCGGGTCCTCCGCGTTCAGCAGCAGCAGCTGGGCGCAGATGGCATTGGCGTTCTCGTCCTTCACCTCGTCGCCGAGGAAGACGATGCGGTTGGCGAGCAGGGCCTGGTAGACGTTGTCCGTCATGCCAAAACCGCTGCCGACGCCACCGGCGGCGCGGATCGTGTGGTCAGTCGCGAAATCGTTCACCCCTGAAACCTACCCGGTGGCAGGGACAAAACAATGGCGCCCATACCCTGTTCGCTGAAGGAGATCACACACTTTCTGGTGTAGGCACCGCGGGCAGTGGGTCCCCGTCGCTGATCCGCGACGAGATGAGCGTGTTGGCCCACCGCACCTGCGGGTCCACATCCACCAGCAAGGCCTTGACCAGCAGCGAGAGCGGCAGCGCGATCAGGGCCCCCAGACCACCGAAGACCCAGCCCCACAGCAGCAGGGACAGGAAGGACAGCGTCGGGGTCAGGCCCACGGCATCGCCGGCGACGCGGGGCTGGATGATGGACTGGATGATGAAGTTCACCAGGCTGTAGGCCACCACCACGATCACCGCCGGCTTCCAACCCCCCTCGACCAGGGCCAGCAGGGCCGGAGGGACGACGCCGATCACGAAACCGATGTTGGGGATGTAGTTGGTCAGGAAGCTGAACAGCGCCCAGACCAGCGCCAGGGGAACACCCACGCCGATCAGGATCACGTAGTCCACGGCTGCAACCACCAAGCCGAAGGCGGTGCTCACCAACCAGTACTTGCGGATGCCCTGGGCGAAGCTCTCCAGACCCATCACGAAGCTGGGGTGCGAGCGTCGCGCAGCCCCCATCCGCTGCTCGATCTGGGCCGCATCCATCACCATGAAGATCAGCGTGGTCAGAACCACGACCACCAGGGACGCCACGCCGGAAGCATTGCTCAGCAGGTTCGTGACGACGGTGAGCACACTGCTGGGGTCTATCCCCTTCAGCGCCTTCACCAAGACCGTCTGGTCGAAGCCCAGACGGGTCAGCCAGGCCAACGTCTGGTTGTAGAGCGCCGTGAACTGGTCGTCGTACTTCGGCAGCTCCCCCACCATGGCGGCCACGCCATAGCTCAGGCCGAAGATGACGAAGCCCAGAGCCAGCAGGACGGCCAATCCGGCCACGATGGAACCCAGCCACTTGGGAGCCCCACGCCGAACCAGGACACGCTGCAGCGGATAGGCTGTGATCATCAGGTTCAGCGCGAAGAAGACCGGCGCCACCAGGCTGGACAGCTCCCGCAATTCCCTCAGCGCCACCAGCGCACCGGCCAGACCGATCATCACGAGGACCAGGCGCGGCACCGACGACGGCCGCAGCGCGGACCATGTCCCGGGCGACGACGGACGAACCGGGGTCGATGGCGAGGCGGCGCCGCTCTCCTCGTGGACGACGACGCGCTGGAGGGCAGCGTTGCGATCCGTCACCCGAGCGGCGGCCTCCTCGGGTGTCTCCGGGCCGAAGGGTCGTTCGGCGGAGATCTGGTCCCGGACATCGCGGGGCACGGCATGAGCGCCGCCACGGATCCGACGCTGCAAGCGCTCGAGCACGGTTACTCCTGAGGATGGGTCGGGGGAAGGCACAAAAAAGACTGGACGCCGCGCACCAGGTGCGCAGCGTCCAGTCTAGGGCTGTTCGGCTCAGGCCTCGTCGGCCTTCTCTGCGGCCGGGGCCGCCTTCTTCGCGGCGGCCTTCTTGGCCGGAGCCTTCTTGACTGCGGCCTTCTTGGCCGGAGCCTCGGCCTTCTCCTCGTCAGCGGCAGCCGTCTTCGTGGCGGACTTCTTGGCCGGAGCCTTCTTGGCAGCGGCCTTCTTGGCGGGGGCCTTCTTCGCCGGAGCCTTCTTCGCGGCGGGCTTCGCCTCGGCGTCGTCCTCGTCGGACTCGACCAGCGAGCCGTCCGGACCCATCTTGGCCAGGTCGATGCTGGCACCGGCGGTGTCGCTCACACTGGCGGCGCTCACCATGTCGGCCAGGGCCTTCGAGCGACGGATCTCCTGCATCCACTCGGGCAGGTGGTTGTGCTCCTGCATGTGCTGGATCTCCTGCTCGGGCGAGGTGCCATTCTGCTGCGCCTTGGTGAAGATCATCTGGGTGAGCTCTTCCTGGCCCACCTCGTACTCATTGTCATCGGCCATCTTGTCGAGGACGATCTGTGCCTTGAGGGCGTCCATCGAACGCTTCTCGATCTCGGCCCAGAAGTCTTCCTCGGTCTCGGCGGTCTCGTCCTCGGCGTCCTTCAGGTACTGCTCGACGCTCAGGCCGGCGGAGGCCAGCTGCTGGTTGACCTGGTTCTTGCGCGCCTCGACCTCGGCCTCGACGAGGTTCTTCGGCAGCTCGAAGTCGGTCTTGGCGATGACAGCCTCGAGGACCTTGTCACGGGCGTCGGCGGCCTGCTCCATGCGGGCCATGTTCTCCAGGCTCTTGCGCAGGTCGGCACGCATCTCGTCGGCGGTGTCGAACTGGCTGACCATCTGGGCGAACTCGTCGTCGATCTCGGGCAGCTCCTGCTCCTGCACCTTGGTGACGGTCACCTTGATGTCGGCATCCTCGTCGCGGTGGGCGCCGCCCAGCAGCTTGGAGGTGAAGGTCTTGCTCTCGCCCACCTTCAGGCCGGCGATGGCCTCGTCCATGCCCTCGAGCATGCCGCCCGAGCCCAGCTTGTACTGGATGCCCTCGGCGGTGGCATCCTCCAGGGCCTCACCATTCTGCGAGCCCTCGAGGTCCACGGTCACGAGGTCGCCATCCTTGGCGGTCCGCTCGACGTCCTTGTTGGTGGCGAAACGCTCACGCAGCATGTCCAGGCGCTGGTTGAAGTCGTCGTCGCTGACCTCGATCGGGTCCACCTCGACCGAGACCTCCTCGAAGGCGGGCAGGTCGAACTCGGGACGCACGTCCACCTCGGCGGTGAACTGCACGGACTTGCCGTCCTCAAGGTTGGTGACGTCGATCTCCGGCTGACCCAGCGGGACCAGCTTGTGCTCCACCACGGCCTGGCCGTAGGCATTGGGAAGGGCGTCGTTGATGGCCTCCTGCAGCACCATGCCGCGCCCGTAGCGCTGGTCGATGATGGCCGCGGGAACCTTGCCCTTGCGGAAGCCGGGGATGGTCACCTGCTGGGCGATCTCCGCGTATGCCTTGTCCAGGCTCGGCTTCAGTTCTTCGAAGGGCATGTCAATCGTGAGCTTGACCCGGGACGGGCTGAGCTGCTCAACAGTGCTGGGCACAGGTTCTCCTGATCGTAAGTATTTTGCGCAAATGGCAGACTGCCCCATCGTAGCGAGCACGTGGTCAGTGGCAAAGCGACGCGCGACGAGCGGGATGCCACGACGAGGACTCGTCGGCCCCGGGAATGCAGAAGGGGATCCGACGCAGTGCGCCAGATCCCCTTGCCGAGCGGATGACGGGAATCGAACCCGCGTAGCTAGTTTGGAAGACTAGGGCTCTACCATTGAGCTACATCCGCACGCCCCGAAAGGGCTCATGCAGTCTAGCCGATCCTTGTCCGCGGTGCCCAATCCGCGGCTCAATGGGCGCGCCGGACCAATTTTGGTGCCGCCACCATCTCGTCGCACTCCCCCACGACACCCTTGGTGGCCTGCTTGCGCCAGAAGCGCTGCGCCGTGGCATCCCACCGGGCCCCTCCCGTGTCGTAGATGCTGCGCTGCGCCACCAACCGCTTGGCGGCCGGGTCGCGAGAAGCGGCCAGGATCCCGGCTGCAAGACATTCGTTCTGCAGATCCTCCCGGAGTGCCTGGACCGTGCTCTCGTCCTTCACTCCCTGCAGCAGCACGCCTGTCTGGTCCGAGGGGGTCCGGACCTGGCGCTGCACCATGTGGGCGGCGATCTGGGTCAGCCCCGCAGCGTGGTCGGCGGCGCCGTACCAGGCGGGTCCCATGCCAGGGGTCAAGTAGTAGATGCCATGTTCGGCGTCCCACGTGACGCCCCGGGGATCGGTGCACTGCCTCGTGCCAGCCCATGGCGCCAAGGAACAGTGGCGCACCTGCACCTGGCCCATCTCGGATGCTCCGTTCTCGCGCAACCAGGGACGCCAGGCATCCAGCAGGCAGTTCACATAGCGCTGTGAGGACTCCTGCACGTGGACAAAGGAATTGGGTCCTTCCACTGGTGCGATGCAGTTCGCCGACGGGAAGCGGGCCGCACGGAGACGCTGCCCGAGCTGTTGGCTGACCGGGGACTGCGCCGAGTAGTCCACCTCCGGGGCCCCCGTGCCGTCATCCTCACCGAATCCCAGCGTCGCGAACGATGGCCGGTAGGGAGCGACGGCCTTCTCCTCGGGGACATCTGGCAGCCTGTTCCCCAGCCAGAGGAGACCCGACAACAGGGTCACGATGCCCGCCACGAACACCAGGAGCCAGCGCAGACAGCCCTTCATCGTCTGGCCCCGTTGTGCGCGACCAGTGCGTCCTGGGCCAAGGTGGCATTGCACTCCCCCACGATGCCGCGGGTGGCGCGACGTGACCACTCGCGGTGACGTGCGGCGTCCCAGTGCTCGTCGTCGGAGGTGAAGGCCAGGGCGGCATTGCGCTCCGCCAATCCGGGATGACGACCGTCGGCGGCCACCATGGCGACGGACATGCACTCCACCTGCAGTTCGAACCGACGCGACAAGCGCTTGTCGTCGCGGTCGGCGACGGCCAGGACCAGCGCCTGCTCCCCACCCTCGCGAGGCCGCACCTGGTGCTGGAGCAGGTGCCCCACCTCGTGCGCAACGACCAGTTCCAGGTCCACCAGGTCACGGCGCTGGGGCACGGCCCGTGGCGAAAGGTAGATCGTGTCGCGGTCAGCCCTGCCCAGGAAGGAGTCTGCATCCCGGCAAGCACGAAGCTTCGTGGCGCCCGGACGTCCGCAGTGCTTCAACCGGACGAGGGTCAGGGAAGCCGCTCCGTGCTGCGCCAACCAGGGTTGCCAGGCCGCCATCAGGCAGGCGGCATAGCGCTCGGTCTGGGCTTCCGTCGTGGCGAGGTCTGCGTCCCGCCCGAGTTGCAGGCGGCAATGGTGCGTGGGGAAGGGCATCCGATTCACCTGGTTGGCCAGCCGCAACGAGACCGTGTCCACGCCGTGGCGGAAGCTGTCAACCTGTGTGGAGACACTCGCGGCGGGTTTGCTCGTCGAGGATGCCGTCGGGGTTGAGCCAGGCATGTGCGGGTGGTGTGGCCAGGTGGGGTGGCTGAGTGAATCGTTGGGGATATCGGTGGGCGAGGGCCTCAAGAGTGGCTTGGCGTCGGTGGTGGACCTGGTGCCAGGTGCCGTCGTGAACCGACTGGGGCGTGTGGCCGGCCAGGGATGAGTGGGCGTGGTGCTGGTTGTAGTCGGTGACCCGACGTGCGGCCCAAGACCGGGCGGCGTCGAGGTCGGTGAAGTATCCGGGCCAGTCACGGTGGTACTTCGCGGTCTTGAACCATGACTCCATGTGGGGGTTGTCGTTGGAGACCCGCGGCCGGTTGCGGGAGCGGGTGATGCCCATCGCGCGGAACACGCGGGCGAGTTCGTCGGACATCATCGACGGACCTCCATCGGAGTGGACGATGCGGGGATGGACGCCGTGCGTGGTGAATGCGGTGGTGAACATGTCGGCAGCCAGCTGGTCATCCTCGCAGTCCTCGACACGCCAAGCCATGATCCGGCGGGAGAACACGTCAATGACGGCATACAGGTTGAACCATTGGCCCTTGTACCGGCCGGGCAGCTTGGTGATGTCCCAGCACCACACCTGGTTGGGGCCGGTGGCATGCCACTGCGGCATCGCCGACGAGCGCTTGCGGGAACGTCGAGCAGTGGTGCAACGGATCCGTTCGGCGCGGGCGATGCGGTACCAGGTCGACAACGACGCCACCGGATCCCCGGCGTCCAACGCGTCGAACCACGCCTGATACGCGCTGATTCCCTGCTGCGCCGCCGAGCGCAACAGGCCGATGATGCGCTGCTGGTCCTGCTCCCCGACCCGGTTCGGGTAGGCCCGCCCCCGGTGTGGTGTCGGGCTGGCGATCCCGGGACGGGGATGACTGCGGTAGTGCCACGACGAACGCGACAACCCGATCACCGACAACGATCGCCGCAGGCTCCAACCCGCCTGGCGCAGGTCGTCCACCAGCGCCTGTTCGGCCGCCAAGAACCGCTCCTGCTCGGCGCTGACCTGCCCCGTCACTCGCCGTTGGTGGGCCCCTGCCTGACGGACAGCTGCTGCAAGAGCCCGATAGCTTTTCCCAACGCATCATTGGCCCGGGTCAACGACTCGATCTGCTCCCGAGCCTGCCGCGCCTCTTCCTCACGAGCCTGACGCTCGATGGCCAACTGCGCCTTCAACCGGGCGAACTCCGCCCCATCCGTGGCACTCATACGCGCAGTATCGCGAGGCTCCAACCCCAACTCCAAGTCCCCATACAAGTACTGCCGACGCCACGACTGCATCCGCCGCTGGGAAACCCCATGCTCATCCAGCCACCGCCCCTTCGACCCCTGCGGCAACACCAAGTACTCAGCCACCAACTCCGCCCGCTCCCTCGCGGTCCGCTGCTCAATCATCACGGCACCTCCCTGACTCACAACCAGCTTGCCAATCAGGGTGGTAGTCCAGCAGTGAGGTCTTTGTGCCGGATTTCCACCGGCCTTGGGGCAGGACAGCGAAGGAGGGGCGCCACATCTGCGGCGGTTGACCATCTCCGGCTTCTCGCGGAGCAGCGCTCCGGGGAGTTTGCGGCTGGTCAACCGGGGGTACCTCGGGCCAGGGAATCAGCAGGATGGCGAGCAGCAGCGCGCCCACCACTCCCAGGCATCCCGTCCCCAGCCGCTTCACCACGGGATCATTCTTGCTGTTCCGGGGTCCTCAGCCGCACTTCACAGGACCAGGCGCATCCCTTGCCAGCGTCTCCTCAGCCAGCGGTCATGGCTGGCGACGACGATGGCCCCCGGATAGTCGGGCAGGGAGTCCTCCAGTTCGGTGGCCAGCTGCAGCGAGAAGTGGTTGGTGGGCTCGTCGAGCAACAGCACGTCGGGTGGACTGGCCAGCACGCAGGCGAGGTCCAGCCGACGTCGCTGACCGACGCTCAGCTGCCCGACCGGACGGTTCTCGTCGCGGCCCGGGAGCAGGCCAAAGGTGCCCAGCGGAACCTGCTCAGCGACCTGCTCCCCGACCCGCAAGGCATAGGTCTGCCTGGCAGTGGGCTCTGGATCTCCCGGCTCCGGCTCCTGACCCAGCAAGCCGATGCTCAAGCCCGACGGGGCACTGACGCTCCCATGGTCCGGGACCAGATGGCCCGCCAGCACTCGCAGCAGCGTGGACTTGCCGCTGCCATTTGCCCCCTCCACCAACCAGCGGTCACGCCCGCCGATCGACAGGCTGACGGGAGCAAGACGCCCGTCGACGGCCACCTGCGTGGCCACCAACACCGGACCACCTTGCGCAGAGCGGTCCTGCGCCGATCCTCCGGTGGCGCCAGCCTGTGTCCTCGCGGCATCCAGTCCGCGGAAGCGCAGTTCACGTGGTGGCTTGCGCAATTGTTCCTGCTCCAGCCGGTCAAGGGCAGTACGTGCATCATTGACGCGACGGGAGACGACCGTCCCATTCTTGTCGCTGTAGAACTTCTTGGAGCCCCTGCCCTCCACCTGGATCTCACGGTTGGTGTGCCCCACCTGCTGGTCCTGCCTGACCCGGCCTCGCAGCCGGTCGAGTTCAGCCTGCTCCTGCTCGTACTGCCGCTGCCACCGCTCACGCTGGCCGGCACGATGGGAGAGGTATTCGGTGAAGCTTCCGGTGAAGCGCGTGATGCCCGGGGCGGCGGCACCCTCCCCGCGATGCGGCCGCGGTGCAGGATCCAGATCCACCAGGCTGGTCACCGTCTCGTCCAGGAAGGCGCGATCATGACTGGCCAGCAGGACCGGGCCCGGCCAGTCGCGAATGGTCTGGCTGACCAGCTCCGTGGCGCGGTCATCCAGGTGGTTGGTGGGTTCGTCCAGCAACAGCAACTCACTGCGACGCACCAGGACCCACGCCAGGGACAGCCGGGCCCTCTGGCCACCCGACAGTTCACCGGCAGTCCGGTCCGGGGCGAGTCCCGCCAGGCCGAGGCCGTCGAGCAGCACTTCCCAGCGGTGGTCCACCTGCCAGGCGTCGGTGCGTTCGGCATCCACGATGGCCTGGGACAGCGCCAGCGCCAGGGACTCGTCCTCGGGACGATGCGCCATCGCCTCGCCGATGCGGGTGACCTCGTCGGCATGGTGCCGCACGGGAGCCAGGGCCAGCCGCTGGATGGCGGCCAGACTGTCTGTTCCGGCGAAGGGCGGCTGCTGATGGTGGAGCGCCCAGTTGGCGGGACGATCGATCTCACCCCCGTCCGGCTGGTCCAGACCCGCGACCAGCCGCAGGATGGTGGACTTGCCTCGTCCGTTCTCGCCGATCAGTGCAGCGCAGTCCCCCGCCGCAACCGCGAAGCTGACATTGGTGAGCACCCGGCGGCCCGCATAGGACTTGGACAATCCATCGATCCGCAGGTGTGCTCCTTGGTGGGAAGAACCGGGATCGATGAACACATGGGCCTCCTGAACGCCGGGACGCGGTACCCGCACCACTGTGCCTCCCGACAGGAGAACGCGCCACCGATTTTCTGGCGACCACTCGGTTGCCCATTTCCTGCGCTTGGCAAGATGAGGGGGTGATGTCCATGGATCCGCTCTTCGAGGAGGCACCCCGCCCCGTCGTGGACCTGCCCGACGGGGCGCATCACGTGCCGGGATTCCTGTCACTGGACGAACAACGGTGGCTGGTCGAACGATTCGACGAATGGGGACGCGGGCCCGTGCCGCCCCGCTACCCGTTGATCGGTGGGCACCCAATGAGCGTGCAGAGCGTGTGCCTGGGGTGGCACTGGAATCCCGGCCGACTCACCCGACGGGCGGTCGACCAGAACGGTGAGCTCGTCCCCCCGGTACCTGACTGGATGGTGCGGCTGGGGCAACGTGCCCTGCTGCGCGCCACCGGCGACGACGAGGCTGCCCGCAGCTATGTGCCCGACTGTGCCCTGGTCAACTGGTACGAGCCGTCGGCGCGGATGGGAATGCACCAGGACAAGGAGGAACGCGCCCCGGCACCCGTGGTCTCCTTCTCCATCGGAGACTCCTGCCGCTTCCGCTTCGGCAACACCGAGACCCGCAACAAGCCCTATGTGGACCTGGAACTGCGCTCGGGGGACCTGTTCGTCTTCGGTGGCCCGTCGCGACTGGCCTTCCATGGGGTGACCCGGATCATGCCGGACACCGCCCCGGCCGGTCTCGGTCTACCTCCGGGGCGGATCAACATCACGCTGCGCGTCTCCGGGCTGCAGTAGCCGTCAGCCCAGCCGACGCGCCCGTCACTGGGGCAAGGAGTTGGCGTGGGGTGCCCAGCACGTCCCCGCGGATAGAAATTCACCCCATTCCTGAAGCGCGCCTGAACGCATCGTGAGGCTGCGCGTGTCGGAGGGCTGAAGCGACACCGCCTGCAGCTGTCGCTGTTTAGGATGTCGAAGACAGCTCGGGGGAGCAGACAGTGCATCATTGACCGCTGCACCGTGGTCTGTGGTTAGCGCAACACCCTCCGAGGAGCAGCCCCAGACAATGAACGCAGCCAATGGCCCCACGCGACGCACCGTACTTGGCTCAGCCGTTGGTATGAGCATCGCCTCCGTCCTGCCGTATTGCTCCGCGTTCGAGGCAGCAGCCCAGGAATCCCCAGACCAACTCATCCTCCCGCACCAGTCATTCGGGAAGAGCACGCTCCCGGGGATTGGCACCTTCCATAGCCTCCCACTCACGCTCGACAAGAGCCTGCGGAGCGAACTGACGGTCAAGAATCGCCCTTCCCATGTCATTCCACCGGAGTTCGTCCACGCGGATGCCATGAGTCATCAGATCGACGGCATCCCGCTCTACAACAACCCTGAACCGCCCCGGCATGTCCGGAGAGTGAATTCGTTGAAAGGATCACTCTCATGGCACGTCCTTCGAAGTACCCGCCCGAGTTGCGCCAGCGGGCTGTCCGGCTGGTGATGGAGTCCCGCGAGGAGCACGAGACTGAGTTCGCCGCGATCAGGTCGGTGGCCGCCAAGTTGGGGATCACCTCGCCCGAGACGCTGCGCAAGTGGCTGCGCCAGGCCGAGATCGACCAAGGCGTCCGTCCTGGGGTGACCAGTCAGGAGTCGGCCGAGTTGAAACGGCTGAAGCGGGAGAACGCCGAACTGCGCCGCGCGAACGAGATCTTGAAGGCAGCCTCGGCTTATGTGGGTGATCGGTGTCAAGCGGTGGCGTGATCGAGGTCTTCGAGTAGGTGGGTGTAGATCTCGGCGCGGCGGGTTTGTCCTTTGGCGCAGGCGTCGTTTCGTTGGGCGATGAGGGTGGGCCGGTGGTGGTGGGTGGTGAAGAACATGGGGCAGGTTTCGCAGATCGTTTCGTAGCGGCAGTCGAGCTCGACGGGGCGGCGGCAGTAGCCGTTGCCCAACAGGCGTTTGTCGACTTCGGCGTGCAGGGCGGTCATGGCTGGACCGGCGGCCTCGGCGGGCAGGACGGGGATGGCGGGCTCGGTGGCTTGGTAGAGGGCTTCGATCTTGTTGGTGACCTGGAAGTACTGGTCGGCGACGGTGCGGTCACCGATGCGGGCGTAGACCATCGTCATCGACAAGTCGGCGTGGCCGAGCAGCGCGGCGATCGCTTCGAGGCTCATGCCTCGGTTGATGGCTTGGGTGGCGAGGGTGTGTCGCAGCTGGTGGGGGTGGACGTGGCCGATACCGGCGGCGGTGGCGGCTTTCTGGACAGCTTTGTCGACGCGGGTTGGTGGGATGGGCCGTCCGCGTTCGAGCAGGAGCAGGTCGCTGGCCTGCCAGGACGGGCGGTGGGCGATCCAGGTGTCGATGAGGGTCTTGAGGGCCGGGTCGAGGGGGATGTAGCGGTCGGTGTGGAGTTTCCCGACCGGGGTGCGAAGCCAGTAGCCGGTGCCGATCTGGACGACGGCGTTGATGCGCAGGCCGAGTAGTTCGCCGCGGCGCATGCCGGTGCGGGCCAGGATCTGGATCATCAACCGGTCGAGTTCGTCGGGTAGCTGGGCTGCGGCGGCCATGAACGCGGTAGCGCGGGCATCGTCGAGGAACTTCGGCAGGGGCTTGTCCAAGCGTGGACGGTCTTCCCGGAAGACTAGAGCGCGGGTGGGGACATCGGGGTAGTCCCATTCGGTGATGCGGGTGAAGAAGGTGTGCAGGTGACCCATCCGCATGCCCAGTGTGGTCTTCGACAACCCGGGCTGGCCGCGGTAGCCGGGTCGTTGGTCGAGCCAGTCCCGGTAGCCCTCGATGTGGCAGCGGTGCAGGTCGGCGATGCGCTCGGCATCGGGGTGGTGGGCGATGAGGTATCCGGCGAACTGCCGCAGCGTGGTCTCGAACAGTGCCACTGATGAGGGCCGCAGCGAGGCGTGGCATTGCTGCAGGTAGCGGCGCATCGTGGCCGCCATCACGGGGACATGGGTGGTGATCTGTTCCCAGTCGACCTCGGCGGCGCTGCGCGCCGCCCATGGCCGGCGGATGGCTGGTAGGGGTGCTTGACCGCGGTGGAACATCACCGCGTCGAGGCCGAACAGCGGCGTCGACAAGCATCGGGGCGGCGCGCTCGCTCGGGAGGCCATCACGCCATCGAAGTAGCTGGTGCGCGCCTGCTGGTAGGTCTGTGTGGTCAGGGCATCAGGGCTGGTGCCGGCGATCGCGCAGATGCGCGCCAGGTGGGACCACATGCGTCGGCTCTGTTTCGTGGTGAAGCCCAGCTCGAGCGCTTGGGTGGCGAACCTGTCGCGCTGCTCGGGGTAGGCGTCAGCGATGTAGATGCCCCAGTGACAGCATGACTGGGAGACGAAGTCCGGGGTGACCGGCAGGCTGGTGGCGATGGCAGCATGCGCTGCGAATGACATCACCTCGGTGCGGACCTGGCGGCGTTGCTCGACACTGGCGTGGTTCCAGCCGTCGAGATCACCGAACAGCCGTCCGAAGCGCTGTGCCGCCAAGCGCCGGCCCTTCGCCGACGCTGAACTGGAAGCAGCCGCAACATAGGAGGCCGTCACCTCATCGAGAGCCGCACTGGTGCTGACAGGGGCAACAGCAGTCATGGGCGTGGCCCTTCGACGATGGGTGGGTAGATGTCGGCCAGGACGTGCATGGCGTCGCGGTACTGGTCAGCGAGCCAGTCGTTGGACAAGTGGAGGTAGATGCGGGTCGTCTCCAGGTTGGCGTGGCCGGCCTGCGCCTGGATCGCCTCCAAGGCCATGCCCGCCTCCCTCAGCCGGGTGAAGCATGTGTGACGCAGCTCATGGCAGGTCGCGTGGCGTAACCCCGCCCGTTGACGGGCCCCAGCAAGGACTTCATCCAGCCCTGCTGCGCTCAACGGCATGCCGCGGCGGGGCCCCTTCAACACCACGAACACCAGCCCGGTGTCACACCCCGGTGGCCGTTCGGTGGTCAAGTAGGCGGCCAGGTGGGTGAAGAACGCATCAACGACAGGGACGATACGTTCGTGGCCGCCCTTGCCCTGATGGACGAACACCCGTCCATCGCCCAGCTGGATGTCTGCCAGACGCAGGCCCAGCACCTCACAGCGTCGCAGCCCGGCATGCAGCATCAGCGTGACCATCGCCCGGTCCCGCTCGGTGCGCAATGCGCCCATCAACGCGACCGCCTCACCCGGCGGCAGCACCTGTGGCAGCCGTTTCGGAGCCCGGACCAGAGGCGAGCCCCGCAACGACCGTGACCGGGGCGTCATCGACCGTGGAACCGGCTGACGTTCACAGACACCGCGGGTGACCAAGTAGTCGAACAACGACGTGACCGTCGCCAGCCGGCGCTTGATGGTCGAAGCTGCCAGGCCTGGCTCGCCGTCGACCAGCCGGACCACGTTGCCGCCGTGGCGAGGTTCACGCTGCTGTTCGATGAAGGCCAACACATCCGCCGTGTCGACCTCGACCGGGGGTTTGCCCACGATGGTGAAGAAGACCTTCAAGTCGAACGCCTGAGCCAGCACCGAATTCGGTCGTAGGCGGGCCGCGGTGAACTTCAGGTACTCGTCGGTCCACGGCTCACCCAACCTGGGTGGCTGCCCCTCCACGAAAACCAGCTTCGGCACGAACCCAACCATGACCGGCCCCCAGCCGCTCGACGACACCACCATCGTCACCGCCGCGTCGCCGCGCTGTTCCACCGGGGTCAAGATCACCTACATATCAAGCCTTTCTTCGCGGCGGAGCTCGACCGCCCCGGCAGGTACTAGTCGATTTCGTCGACGCCCAGCGTGACCGGTTCGGGGTCGAGCCGATCTGCAAGGTCTTGCGTGAGCACGGCTACCAGATCGCCCCGAGCAGCTACTACGAGGCCCGCCAACGCAGATCCTCGGCCAGGGCCCGTCGGGACCAGCAGCTGGTCGAGCTGATGCGCCAGCTGCGCGAAGCCAACCGGTTCCTGACCCGCTTCGGTGCGCGCAAGATGTGGATCTTCCTGCGCTCGCAAGGCCATGACGTAGCCCGCTGCACCATCGAGCGGCTCTACCGCGCCCAGGGCTGGCAAGGAGCAACACGTCGGCGCAGGTTCAAGCCCATGCCCTCGGACGGGACACCGCGACCGGCTGACCTGGTCGATCGGGGGTTCTGGGCTGCCCGGCCCAACCGGTTGTGGGTCGCGGACTTCTCCTACGTGCCGACGTGGTCGGGGATGGTCTACGTCGCGTTCGTGATCGACGTGTTCAGCCGCCAGATCGTGGGCTGGCGCGCTGCCACGCGCATGACCACCGACCTCGTCCTCGACGCGCTGGAACAGGCCCTGTGGTCACGCAAACAGCAAGGCATCACCAGCTTCACGGGACTGGTCCACCACACCGACGCCGGGTCCCAGTACGTCAGTTTTGCCCTCACCCAACGGCTGGTCGAGGCCGGCGTCGATCCGTCGGTCGGGTCGAACCACGACCCCTACGACAATGCCTTGGCCGAGTCCACGATCGGGCTGTTCAAAGCGGAGCTGATCCGGCCCGAGGGCCCCTGGCGCAATGTCGAGCACGTCGAGCTCGAGACCCTGCGCTGGGTCGACTTCTACAACACGATCCGCCCCCACGAAGCCCTGGACGACCTCACCCCGATGCAGGCCGAAGACCTCCACTACCATCGGCTCAAGCTCACCGCCTGAGCCACCAAACCAAGTCTCCGGACACCCCGGGGCGGTTCACCCCAAGATGACCGGTCGGGAGTGGGCCTTGCACGTCATCCACGCCACCACCATCTCGGGGGACTGGCTCAACAACTACGTCGAGACAGGTCGCCGGGAATGGCTCGAAAAGGCCATGGGAGTGATTCGTGGACTTTGCAAGCGTGCCACTCGTCGTCCGACTCCCCATGGCACTGCTCTGTTCCCCAAGTACGAGTTTCCCTACCGTCTTGGGGGTGGCCTGACCGGGACGATGCCCAACCCGTGGTACACCAGCTTTGCCAACTCGCGGGTGCTGAACCAGGCCACTCGCATCTACTACCTGACCAAGGCGCCCGAGTTCAAGACGTTCGCGGATCAGCTGTTGGCCGCCTACTCGGTCGGCCAGGACAAGAACGATCCCTCCTTGCCATGGTTCATGGCCGTGGACTCTGACGGCTATCTGTGGCCGGAGGAATACCCGCTGCAGGACGGCGGGATCACGAAGGTGATCAACGGCACCCCTTCCGGTTGGTGGGGAGTCCAGGCCTACGGGGAGCTGATCGGGGAGAACGACCTGATCCGAAAGGTGAACGCCGGGGTCTGCGCAACGATGATGCACTGCGCTGACGTGGTGCGGCAGCCGGGCATGATCAGCCGCTACTTCGCTGAAGGCAACTACGCATCGCGGCTGTACCACTTGGTGAATCTGGCTACCTTCTCATCGATGTGGCAGGTCTCAGGTCATCTGCCGTTTGCCCATGTGATGGATGGGCTGATGTGTGACTGGAACGTCAATCAAGGCTTTACCTGGAACGAGTTCTCCCGTGGTCGGCCCCACGCGCTGTTCCTTCCGAGTCGGACAATCCTCTACGTGCGCCAGACCCGCTCCGATGGGACGCCCCTGGCCGCCAAGCGATGGTCCACACCCCGCGAACTGCTCTTGACCACCAAGACTCGGTGGCGCTACGGGCCCGGACAGCCGGTGTGGAGTCAAATGGCAAACGGCCCGCTCACTGGCTGGTGGGTGGCCGAACAGCCGGGTCGGGCACGACAGGCAGCGTCGGTGAGGGGCATGACTCTCCGGGGAGAAGCACTCGACCGCGAACGACCTGATTTTTTGCCATTCACCCACCGACCGATACCCCTGACATTCAAGGCGAACACCAACATCACCGCATACACCTACGATCCTGCGGGCCGCGTCACATCCCGCGTCACCAGAAGATGGACCCGTAACAGCATGGCCCGCGCCGATGCCCTGTCGACCATCAATGGCGCCCCTCACGCACGCCTCCTCGAGGGCGCTTTCGCTGGGAAGTGGACCCCGCTGACCTCGGCCACGGTCTGCATCACTGGTCTCTGACTGAAATTCGCCCATGCCCGGCAGCCAAGCCGACGCGACTCACTGGGGCACGGAGTTGGCGTCCTGGATCACCGTGCGGGGCGCGACCGCACGACCATGATCCGAGACATCGTGGGTGACGACGGCGTTGGCACCGATCGCGGCCTTCTCCCCGATGTGGATCGGCCCGACGAGGACGGCCCCGGCGCCGACGTCGACCCCGTCCGCGAGCTGCGGGACGTGCGCGGCCTGGTCACCGTCCACGTCGCCGCGAAGGCCGATGGTCACGTTCTGACGGATCACCACGTCATTGCCGATCACCGCGTCGCGATGGATGACGATGCCGCTCTGGTGGGCCAGCTTCACGCGCCGGCCAACCGTCGTCTCTGCGGGGAGCTCGATACCGTAGACATTGCGCGCCATCAGCAGCCCGGCCCTGCCCACGCGTGACAGTACTGCGGCCCCTGCCCGGGTTGCCCCGGGCATCTGGCCCCAGTTCGCGAGCCGGTGGAAGACGACGGTCTGGGCTCCCGGGGTCTTCATGCCGTGATTGGTCTGCCGGTCTTCCCGGATCACGTCGATGCCGGGCCACCGCTGCGCCAGCCGCTCCACCCACCACCGCTGGGCGGCCACCCGCTCCTCTCCTTCTGGGCCGTTCGTCATGTTCTGCATGTCCATCACTCCCCCGTTCGGACAGTTCGTCGATGACTCAACCTCTCGAAACTAACCCGGGCCGCAGGCCGGAGTGAAGGGTGCCCGCATGTCGGAGGACGAAATGACACCGTCTCCGCGAGATCGTCAGGCGGTGTGCGAGCTAGGGTCTGGGCATGTCCGATCCATCCATCGACGAGACCACCGTCCGGGCGGAACTGGCCGTAAAGGCCGCCGAGTTGCGTTCCCGGATCTCCGAGCTGACCCGCCCGGTGGAGGGCGGCGCCACCATTGGCTTCGGCAAGCGGATCGGCGAGGGAACCACCCAGGCCATTCAGCAGATGGAGGACGCCTCCGCAGCGCAGGCGCTCGCCGAGGTGCTCGACCAGGTGCAGCGCGCCCAGGCGAAGTTCGACGAGGGCAGTTATGGCAACTGCGACGTGTGTCGCCAACCGATTGGCGAGGCGCGCCTGGACTTCCGCCCGTGGTCCACCCGGTGCATGGAGCACGCCGACGTCTGAATGGGATCGCTCACCAAGGCCTGGGGGTACCGGTCCAGTCCTTGGTGATGGTGGGTTCTCTGCGCGCTTGAAGCACCCGGACCAGGACAAATCCCGTGAAGTAGCCGAGGCTCTGGGCGATCCTGGGCGTCGGATGGTTCGCGATGGCGCTGAGGCAGCAGGACAGCAGAATTGCCATGCCCAACATGAGCCCCACTGCCGGCCTCCAGGACATCCGCTGGATCCTCGGGTCCACCAACTGACCCGAACCGCCACCCAGCTGCTTGACCCATTCCGCCAAGACCCTGGCCGTCGGGTAGGCGGTGTCCCGCCAGAGCGGCTTGGCGGACAGGGGCAGGGTTCGCCCGTCCTCCAGAACCAGCACAGGGAACTCCTGATCGTTGAAGCTCACCACCCTGGCAACCTTCCGGGCAGCAATCCGCCGCTGACCAGAGCTACCGTCGAGCACAAACTCCTCGCCTTCCAACCGACATGATTCGACGTCGGGGCGGCGCAGCACGTAGTAGGCCGTACCCGCGACCCAGATGGCCGCTGAGAGCCAGCCCCACCACGCAACGGGGTGGAAGAAGGCCGAAGCCGCCACGGCAAGGGGAAGGAGCAGGAGACGACCGGCTGCGAGGCGACGTTCGCGACGCCCCTCCTGGAGCGGAATCACGATAGGACCGTCCACCGTTGTGATCACCGTTTCACCTCCTGGGGCTTGGATTCCTGCAGGCTAGCCCGATTCCCATCGGTCACCAAAGCCCTTGGGACGGCTCAGGAAGACCCGCCGTCGCTGGCTGGACTTCGCCGCTCACAACCACACGCACCAACTGGGAAGACGACCTGCTCCCCTCTTGGGGCAACCCCAAATGATACGTGCGTACCAGAAAGGGCTAGGCTCCATTCCGTGCCACAGACGCCCTTGCCATCGGAGGTAAGCACCGGGCTCCGGGACTCAATCCCGATCGCGGTGGGGTACTTCGCGACGTCGCTCGCATTCGGTGTCTACTGTGCCCATGCCGGGATCGAAGCGCTCGGCGCCGCGGTGATCTCGATGACCAACCTGTCGAGCTCCGGGCAGTTCGTCGGTGTCACGCTCTGGACCGATCACGCGGGGCTGCTCGAAGTGGGCGTCGCCATCTTCCTGATCAACCTGCGATACCTACTGATGTCCATCTCACTCGGGCAACGCCTGGACACCTCCGTGACGTGGTGGCAGCGCATGTTGATCGCGGCCGGCATCACCGATGAGATCTACGCCCTGGCAATCCGACGTCCCCGGGTCACCGTGACGAGCTACCTGTCGATGATGGTGCTGCCGATCCTTGGCTGGACGTCGGGAGCAGTGGTGGGCGTGCTGCTCGGTTCCATCCTCCCGCCGCTGCTCAATGCCGCCTTCGGTGTGGTTCTCTATGCCATGTTCGTCTCGATCGTGGTTCCGGTCGCGAAGTCCTCGCGCCCGGTGCTGTGGACCGTGCTGGCCGCGGCGGGGCTGAGCTGCCTGATGCACTGGCTCCCCGTGGTGCGCCACATCCCGACGGGATGGCAGATCATCATCGTCACCCTGATCGCCTCGGCGTGGGCGGCCACGATGTGGCCTCGTCCGGAGGCTCGAATCGGCCCGCCGGCACCCGAGAGCGGGGTGGAGGCATGAGCCTGGCTGTGTGGATCCTGGTGATGGCCGGTGTCACCTATTCGCTCCGCGTGATTCCCTTGCTGCTGATCAAGCGTGAGATCACCAGCGTGTGGTGGCAGTCCTTCCTGCTCTACCTGCCCTACGCCGTGCTCACCGCGATGACGGTGCCGGCCATGGTGCTGGCCACCCGCAGCCCGGTCTCGGGCCTGGCGGCCCTGATCGTGGCGAGCCTGGTCGCCATGCGCGGACGGAGCCTTGGCGAGGTCACCGTCGCAGCCGCAGGAACCGTCGTGGTTGTGGAGGCCCTGCTGGGCCTGTAGTCCTGGCCCATACCCACGGGGCCGAACCAGGTCTGGCAATCCGACTTCCGTGACTACGAGACTGTCGATGGTGGGACCTGGCGGATAGCTGGGGTCGCGGACTATTACTCGAAGTACGAGTTCGGCTGGCACTGGTCACCCACCGCGAACCAGCACGACGCGATCGCCGGGGTCGAATGCGACTCGCGGAGGCCGAGCGATGCTCGACGGCGTGTCCATGGCCGAGCATCTGACTGATCCCGATACGGGTGAGATCGTCCCGATCACGCTGGTCACCGCCAACGGCGGACTGTTCCGCTCGTTCCGGTTCGAACACTTCATCACGGCACATCCTGAGCTGAGGCATGTTCGGACTCGCGTCAGGACGCCGGGCCAGAACGGCGTCCGCGAACGAACCTTCCAGGGCCTGAGGTACGAGCGGCTGCACCGCGAGCAGATCGACGACGCCCTCGACCTGGTCCGGGAAGCCGATGCATACCGCGTCGACTTCAACACCGTGCGAGCACACGAACGCCTGTCCTGGAACCGGCCTTCAGATGTCCACCGCGGGCTGGCGGACCCGACATCCCCAACTTTCCCGAGCCCGAAAATCCTGCCAACTGCTTGACGCGGGACAGCACCTGCTCGATCGCCAAGGAGGGCGCCCCTCATGCCTGGCGCGTCCCCAAGCCCTCCCCTCCTCGGTGCCCGGCATCATCATTCCGTGGTGTGTTGAGTCCTCGTGACGGGACTGTCGGCGTCTCCGACATGCTGGGGTGGTTCACCTGCGAGGGCCGCGACAAATTCACGCCACACTCCCCCAGCCAATGAGCACCGAAATGGACCCCACCGCGTAGTGATGGACATGAAGAGCCAGTCGCACAACCACCCGGCCACTCTGGCAGGCCCCGCCGCGACCGAACGAGCAGGCGGTCGACACCACGCGACCGTGGGAGATGCGTGGGGCATACGCGTGGGCCGAACATGCCCCACATTGGGCCCCACTCAAGACGGACAAAACGAAGAAGGCATCTCCCCTAGTCACACCGGGGAAAGATGCCTTCTCAAAAAACCATTTATACCGGTCGGGGCGACAGGACTCGAACCAAAGCACTTCACCCGCGTTCCCCCGGTTGACTAGGCGTTTCCCCCGTGGACCCGGAACCCATTGCGGCGCCGTGGGACATATGTGGGACACAGTGGGCGGTGGTACACACCAGACCTGCACCTTCGGCAGGCTCATTGCGAGCATGACTGCCTCACGGCATCAGCAACCATGCGCCTTCGTCGGCTATCCACATCTTGCTCACGCAGGAACCATCAAGGACCGGGTCCAGGAACTTTGCCATGAGCGCTCGTGCAGCTGCGGCGTCGTACGCGCGGATGGCGGGGATCGTCTTCGCCTTGGCTGCGTAGACGCGTCCCCAGGCCGCGGGGACCATGAAGGCGCTGGGAAGGTCGAGTCTGCGCATCAAGGCCTCGGCCGCCAGGGCAATGCGTAGCTGGTCACCGTTGATGTCGTAAGTGGCGGCGATGAGGACAAGGTCCACGAGGTCCTTCTCCCGCGACGATGGCCGGCCCCTGTGGCCTTCCAACGTCGCGCAGGCCTTGCCCGCGATCTGGTCCACCAGGGGATAGAGCCGGTAGGCAGCCGAGGGCAGCCGGGGCAGGTCGAGCGCATTGGCGGGGTGCTGGATCTCCGGCGGCACTGTGGTGGCCACCTTGACCACCAAATTCACGTTCAACCTCCCGCGTCTGGCGGCGCCAATGTAGACCTCGAAGCTGACGCGATAGCCCTCAGCGTAGGGCTGCTGGTCACCACCAAGGGTGGTCCGGTGGCCGACATACTCGAAACGAAACCAATCACCTAGATCACGACCGGCAGCCGCACGAAGCTCTGCAAGCGCATCGTCCAGGCCGCGACCCTTCAGGAACAGATCGAGGTCCGTCGTCGACCGTGCCGCGGGAACCCGCGCCAGCAGGCTGGCCCCGCCCTTCAGCATCCAACCCCCGTCCGAGAGGAAGAGACGGGTCAAGAATCTGTCGAAGTACGCCTGCGGAAGCTGTCAACCTGTGTGGAGACACTCGCGGCGGGTTTGCTCGTCGAGGATGCCGTCGGGGTTGAGCCAGGCATGTGCGGGTGGTGTGGCCAGGTGGGGTGGCTGAGTGAATCGTTGGGGATATCGGTGGGCGAGGGCCTCAAGAGTGGCTTGGCGTCGGTGGTGGACCTGGTGCCAGGTGCCGTCGTGAACCGACTGGGGCGTGTGGCCGGCCAGGGATGAGTGGGCGTGGTGCTGGTTGTAGTCGGTGACCCGACGTGCGGCCCAAGACCGGGCGGCGTCGAGGTCGGTGAAGTATCCGGGCCAGTCACGGTGGTACTTCGCGGTCTTGAACCATGACTCCATGTGGGGGTTGTCGTTGGAGACCCGCGGCCGGTTGCGGGAGCGGGTGATGCCCATCGCGCGGAACACGCGGGCGAGTTCGTCGGACATCATCGACGGACCTCCATCGGAGTGGACGATGCGGGGATGGACGCCGTGCGTGGTGAATGCGGTGGTGAACATGTCGGCAGCCAGCTGGTCATCCTCGCAGTCCTCGACACGCCAAGCCATGATCCGGCGGGAGAACACGTCAATGACGGCATACAGGTTGAACCATTGGCCCTTGTACCGGCCGGGCAGCTTGGTGATGTCCCAGCACCACACCTGGTTGGGGCCGGTGGCATGCCACTGCGGCATCGCCGACGAGCGCTTGCGGGAACGTCGAGCAGTGGTGCAACGGATCCGTTCGGCGCGGGCGATGCGGTACCAGGTCGACAACGACGCCACCGGATCCCCGGCGTCCAACGCGTCGAACCACGCCTGATACGCGCTGATTCCCTGCTGCGCCGCCGAGCGCAACAGGCCGATGATGCGCTGCTGGTCCTGCTCCCCGACCCGGTTCGGGTAGGCCCGCCCCCGGTGTGGTGTCGGGCTGGCGATCCCGGGACGGGGATGACTGCGGTAGTGCCACGACGAACGCGACAACCCGATCACCGACAACGATCGCCGCAGGCTCCAACCCGCCTGGCGCAGGTCGTCCACCAGCGCCTGTTCGGCCGCCAAGAACCGCTCCTGCTCGGCGCTGACCTGCCCCGTCACTCGCCGTTGGTGGGCCCCTGCCTGACGGACAGCTGCTGCAAGAGCCCGATAGCTTTTCCCAACGCATCATTGGCCCGGGTCAACGACTCGATCTGCTCCCGAGCCTGCCGCGCCTCTTCCTCACGAGCCTGACGCTCGATGGCCAACTGCGCCTTCAACCGGGCGAACTCCGCCCCATCCGTGGCACTCATACGCGCAGTATCGCGAGGCTCCAACCCCAACTCCAAGTCCCCATACAAGTACTGCCGACGCCACGACTGCATCCGCCGCTGGGAAACCCCATGCTCATCCAGCCACCGCCCCTTCGACCCCTGCGGCAACACCAAGTACTCAGCCACCAACTCCGCCCGCTCCCTCGCGGTCCGCTGCTCAATCATCACGGCACCTCCCTGACTCACAACCAGCTTGCCAATCAGGGCTGCTGGATCAAATCACCGACACTACGATCGGGTTCCAGCTTGGCTGCCTTCCGGGCGGCGTCCTTGATGGCGGCTTCTACCGCGACTGGCGTCGGGTATGGCTCGGGGATCATGGTTCCAGCTTCCTCACTTGGGACGGGATGTTGCTCGCCAGTGCTTCACGGATGGGCTGGAGCATCTTCGAGGTGGCTTCCTGCTGATCCTTCAGGAGGTTCTGGGGGATGGTCAGGGCCGCCAGCGCTGGGGCAAACTGCTCCAGACCCTGAATCCTGAGCGGCGTGACGACTGGCTTCATGGCTGCGAGATCGGGGAACAGGTTCCCCAGAACGCGGGCAGCCAGTTCCGGCGCAGAAGAGACGCGGGCCGCGACGCTGTCGATGTCGAGGCCAGCGAGTTCCTCGAGCCGATGCAGCAGAGCAGCGCCGCCACCCTGGGGAAACCCGTTGCGTTGAGCCAGCGGCCCCAGGAGCTCCTCCAGGCGGTCGCGGTTGACGGTCATGCGCAGGCTCGCGTCTCGGTAGGCATCGGAAACAGTGCTCAGGTCCTCGTTCGTCTCGACCAGGTCGGCGATGGTACGTTCCACCGTCGTGACGGGCAGGCCTCCGGCGATGGCGATGTCACTGTCGGGAAGCTTGCGTGTCCGGTAGCGGATGTCGGTCTTCTGTGTCTGCCGCCGTGCCGCGGTGGTGAAGCTCACTATCGTGGGGCGAAAGCCGCCAATCTCGAGCAGGTTCGCCGCGGACGCCAGCGAGACGACAACCTCCGACCGATGGTGGGCCAGCCGTTCATAGGCCAGCGC
Organism: Luteococcus japonicus; assembly: GCF_003752415.1. NCBI lineage: Bacteria > Bacillati > Actinomycetota > Actinomycetes > Propionibacteriales > Propionibacteriaceae > Luteococcus > Luteococcus japonicus. Next base: position 759,867 of record NZ_RKHG01000001.1, read on the forward strand.
GGTTGGCTTCGTGGAAAGCCACGCAGCACGGAGATCGTCAAGTTCACCAGAAGGAGTTCCGCCATCCCGGTAGACGCCATGGGCAAGCCTCACCAAGTCGCCCGTGTCAGCGAGCCGGCTCAGCTGCATGTGACTGACGCCGCGCGCAAGCGCCTGCCGAGACGTCACCAGACCCCACTGAGACCCGGTGATCTCAGCCAGGGTCCTGCGCACCTCACCACTCTTCATGCTGGAATACTAACATTCATTATGTTAGTAACCAAGCAGATGCGATAAGTTTGACAGGAGAGAGCTCCGGCACACAGGGCCTCCAATCGAGGTCCAAGTCCGGCGCCGTAGCATGCCAGTGCGCTTTCGGGAACTTCATCGTCCATCCCAGATCTTCGCGAAGGAGATCGCACTGAAGACAGCGACCGCACGCTGCCGCGCAGACACCCTGTGGATGACAACATTGCGCAGACCCGCAATGGCTGGCCAAGGCACCTGCGGCATGTCGTCCTTAGTCTCGTCGCTCAGAGCGCGAACTGCCTCGCCCATGACCGCAAGGTCGCGCAGGACCGCCTCGAATGCCCTTTCGCCGAGCTGCTCGTCACCGAAGTGCGTCGCGTACTCACGGCATTGTCGATGCTCGCAACGATGTCGCTGAGCCCCCGCTCGTCCGACCGACTCACAACGGCACCGCATCTGCCAGCGCCGTCTCCGCAATCCCGTGACGCAGAATCGAGGCCGTCACGACGTCAACCCGGCAGCCGAGCAGGCCGCCTAACTCCCCGGTCAGCCCCGCAATTCGGAGCAGGTCATTGCCTTGGCCGGGAACCAGATCAACCAGCACGTCAATGTCGTTCTCGGAGGTCGCCTCACCACAAGCCACCGACCCGAACAGGCGCGGATTGACCGCGCCATAGCGACGAAAGACCTCATCGATGCCCTGAGCATGCGCATCGAGACGCACGCGCGCATCCCGGCCCTCCACAGTCATCGTCATGAATCGATCCTACCGGCACCCTGATGCTGCCGCCGACCTGCCGCACCTCGATCTGCAGCGCCTCACCCGAGCAGCGGCGTGGACCTTCCAGATGAGGTCACTGCGGCCAGCTCACCGTGCCAGTCCCGCCGCGTCGAACTCCTGTTGCAGCCGCGGACGACGGCGATGGACCTCGCGCATCTCACGAACGACGGCATCGAGATCATCGCCTTGGCCAGCGGCGACGGCGAACCGCCGGGCCCGAACCAAGAGATTCGCTGCGACGCGGTAGTGCCGCGCACCCGTCTCGCGGAGCTCATCGTCGGCGAGCCGAACCAGGACAGGCATAGCCTCGTCTGGATGGGACAGGCCCCTCGCCTCAGCCAGTTCACCCCACAAGCCAGCGCCCACCAGGTCCGCGTGCTCGTGGGCCACTTGCCACGCGGAATCCACATCAGCCAGCTGGCGTAATAGGAAGGCCACGGCCTCCCACGGGCGTCCCTTGAGGCGTCCAACCACCTGCTGCTGCAGTCCGGGCCATCTGTCGCCCGCAGCTGCGTGCACCTGCGCCGCGGTGCTCTGGTTCGGCCATCGCTCAAACAGCTCCAGGCTGGACGGCAACACCTCGCCGGGGCGGTGTTCTGCCAGCAAGTCCCGCCACAATCTGCCTGCCCGAAGCGCCTGGTGCTCGGGTGGCATCAGGGCCGCCCGCCGGGCCCAGTCAATGGCCCGCTCCACGTCTGCGATCTCAACGAATGCCTCAGCCGTCTTTAGCGCCCAGGCCGAAACTGACCCGTCTCTGGCGTGAGTGGCGATGATCGCCTCCACATCACGGTCGAGCACGGCGAGCCGGCGGGCATTGTGTTCCAGCACGAAACGTTCATGCGAGTAGCCGTCGCGAGCCTGCGCACACCCAGCCAGGTCGGACTGTCGTCGGGCCAGTTCCGCGCGGTAACGCGCGATGCCCGCTTCCCTCAGCACCGGCGCGTAGGCCACCGGATCCAAGGTGAAGAAGTCGCACTCCTCGTCGAATTGGAACTTGATCATCCACGCCACCAGCCGTGCCACCGGCACCTTGGCCGCCGTTGCCGTCACCGGATGCAGCGCAATCAGGCGCTGACAGGCGTCCCCGATGATCCCGGCCGAATCATCGGCACGCATGATGATCCGAAGCGACGACATCAACGCCCGCTGACACACGTCATGGACCACCGAGGCATCCTCGACGCCCACGGCCTCCTCGAGGATGTCAACGGCCTCGTGCATCTGGGAGCCGTGCTCATTGGCCGCCCGATACCGATGCAGGTCACCACTCGAGCGGATCAAGGGCAAGACCTCGTCGGCCAGGTCGCTTCGCATGCATCCATCCTGCCACCGGCGACATTCATGGCACACCCCTGGCAATTGGCCCTGCACCACAGGGTCAGGAAGCCTCGCTCACACCCATCAATATGCATCCAGGCCCCCACAGGGTAGTCTTTTGCATACTGGAGGTGTGATGTGAAGACGACAGGTGTCCCGGCCGCCCTGGCCGCTGCCCCACTGCGCACCGTGCGCCCCTTGATGTTGCGCGACCTGTATGCCAACCCGGAGAAGGAGCTCCTACGCCTGCAACGCACAGGACGCGTCGTGCGCATCGCCCCAGGCACCTACACCGTCAAACCCGACGACATCGACCCTGACATGCCCTGGCGACCCAACCCCGAGGAAGCGGCCATGGCCTACGCCACAGCCCAGTATGGCGACCGCATCCCCGTCCTGTATGGCATCGGCGCCGCCCGCTTCCACCACGCCATCCCCCGCGCCATCGCCACCACAGTCATCGCCGTCCCGCAGCAGCACCGACCCGTCGTCCTCACTGACCAGACACAGGTGACGTTCACCACCACCGACGTCGACGCACTCGACGCCCGGCTCGAGACCGGCCGCCTGGGCGCCTTCCTCGTCACCACCCCCGAACAGACCTTCGTCGACCTGATCGCCCGACCCCAGCTCGGAGGCCTGTCCAACGAAGCCAGCGCAGCCGTCAAGGCCTTGGCCGCGCACGTCGACCCCGAAACTGCGTTGGGTATCGCGAACCCACGAGCGAGAACCCTCGCCCGGGCTGTCGAGGAGGCACTGCCATGACCACCCCAGACAACAACACACCCCCTGCCCGCCGGCCACCCCGCGCCCGGGTGACACGCCAACCAGTCGCCCCAGCGAGCTACAAGCTCTCGAACGCGGATGCGCGGGCACAGATGGAGCACTACGGCGTTCCCCGCGAGTCGATCGAGCACGACTTCGTCATCTCACATGTCCTGGCAGCCATCGCTCCCCTGCGTGACCAGTTCGTCTTCTACGGCGGAACTGCACTGAGTCGCACCATCCTTGATGGCCTGCGTCTCAGCGAAGACATCGACCTACTCTCCATCGGACCCCGCCCAACGGTAGCCAAGGCGTTGGACGACGCGATCCGGACCCGACTGGCCCGGAGCTTCGGCAAGGTCACGGCTGAACCATCCCTCACTGCGGCGAAGCGAGACACCGAGGCCTGCATCTACCAGATCGGCGACACCCAGCTGCGTATCCAGCTCATCGATGGACGCAACTACATTCCGCTTCCCCACTGCACCGCACTGGTTCACCAGCGCTACCACGCTCTGCCTGACCTGGAGCTCACCACGCCCACACCGGCCGGATTCGTGGTGGCCAAGACCATGGCGTGGAGTGACACCACCCGCAACGCACCCCGCGACCTCTACGACCTATGGGCCTTGGCCACCGCCGGACACATCACCGCCGAAGCAGCACGCACCTATCGACGCATCGGCCCGACCGGCGGCTACCCCAAGCCCTGGAACCTGCCCACACGCACCCCATCCAGTGACGAATGGTCTACCTCCTTGAACCACCAGTGCCAGCCACAGGTCACTCCCCAAGAAGCCCACAACGTCACCCTCGCAGCCTGGCACCACGCCGTCACCGCTGCAGAGCAGTCGCCGCTCCAGACGGAGTACTGACCGGCCGGCACAGTCAGAACCCCCACGGCTTGGGTGGGCATGACCACTCATCCAGACGAACTGAGCACCGACCGTCCCCTCATCATCGAACAGCTGCTCCTCGAGGCCGACGACCTCAGCGCCGCCGACGCACCCCACGACCAAGTCGACGACCTCATCAACACCGCCCTGGAACTACTCACCGACCAAACGCAGGCGGTGCAGTGATGGCACGCCGACCACCCACCGAAGACCAGAAGGCAGAACGAGCAGAACAACTCGAGCACCTGCACGCGCAGATCGCCGACAAAGTCGCCAACCTCACCAGCTCCGCACAGTGGCAGGCCTGGCTGCGCGTCGCCAGCCGCTTCCACCAGTACAGCTTCAACAACACCATCCTGATCTGGACCCAACGCCCGACGCCACCCTCGTCGCCGGCTACACCACCTGGCAGAAGAGCCTCCACCGCCAGGTCACCCGCGGCGAACACGGCATCCGCATCCTCGCCCCCGTCACACGCCGCCTACCCAAACTCAAGCCCGACGGCACACCCGTGCTCGATGACAAGGGCAAACCGGTGATGGCCACCCAGATCGTCGGGGCCAAGCCGACCAGCGTCTTCGACATCAGCCAAACCACCGGCGACCCCGTCCCGGAACCGCCCCGCCCCGCCCTGCTGACCGGCCGGGCCCCGGAGGGTCTCTGGCAATCCCTCGCCAGCTTGGTCCACGCGCAGGGCTTCCGCCTCGAGAGGGGCGACTGCCACGGCGCGAACGGATACACCGACTACACCACCCGAACCGTCAAGGTCCGCGACGACGTCGACGACGCCCAAGCCGTCAAGACCCTCGCCCACGAACTCGGTCACGTCCTACTCCACCAGCCCACCACCGACGGCGCCCCGGTCTGTCGGGACAGGCGCGAGGTCGAAGCCGAATCCGTCGCCTACCTCGTAACCGCCGCCCACGGCCTCGACAGCAGCCAGTACACCTTCACCTACGTCGCCGGCTGGGCAGAGCAAGCGCTCCCCCACCACCCCGACGGCACCACCGTCGCCGATGTCATCCACGACACCGGTAGCCGAGTCCTCCAAGCCGCCCACCAGATCCTCGACGCCACCGCGGCACCAGACAACACCCAGCCCATAGGCCAAGCCCTCGCAGAGACAGTCGCCCGCAACGTCGCGGCAGACCGCACGGCGATGCTGCCAGACGGTCCGGCTCCCAGGTGGGACTCAGGGACGCGGCGATCTTCAGACCCTCCCACCAGGTTGAGGTGCCCGCGTCATCCCTCGGTCGCGAGTCCTGCAGCTCCACGTCTGTGACAGTGGCGGGCATCTGGGCGCCTTGTGAGCGGACGAACACATTTCCTGCCGCCCAGACGAACCAGACCCGTGCGGATGGCACCGTCGCGCTCGTCGTCCAACGGAGCGCTTCGTTCGCCCGCAAGCCACAGGCGGTCGCGGAGGTTGGTGGACACCCGCGACAGCGAGTAAGGCTGCGGACTCGCGGTCACTGCCTTGTCTGGTTGCTGGTGGTGCGCGGCCAGACATGGTCGAGCAGGCACAGGCCCACCGCAGCCATCAATTCCCCGCTTCAGCGGTCAGTGTTTTTCAGATGTCATGGTCCAAGTCATGCCAGCAGTGTCGTCGGAATGGACAGCTCCGCCAGCGAATGCTCGCTCCGGCAGCGGCAAGAGAGCGCGACAGCCGAAGGCTACGCACCACGCGTCAAGAGAGTGTCTTCTGGCGGGCACACTGGATGCAGTGGGAGCCCGGCGGCGAGGCGTGGCGGAGTTGCCGAGCGGGCGCCTGGTTCGTGGGCGCCGCTGGTCAGCACGCACCACTACTCCCGCCGAGCACGGCCTCTACGCCTTGTGGCACGACCCGAATCCCCATGGCCGTACACCTGGTTGAAATGGCCAGACTTCGGGCTGCCCCTGTCCCGGGAGGCAGCATGGGCTGAAATCGAGCGGGCATGGCGATTGGCGGAGGTCGAGCGGGTGGAGGTGGCCTGCGGTGGCGGACGGGGCCATACGGGGACTGCTCTGGCTGCTATGGCCATACTGGACGGGCTCGAGGCAGATGCAGCTGTCGCTTGGGTACGGGATGTGTACGACCCTGGCGCCGTCGAGTCCCCCTGGCAACGCGGGTGGCTACGCCGGCATTGAGAATAGGACCAGGACAATCACCCCACGGTCTGCGGCATGTCCGTGCGATGGTCGATGGTGCGTGCCTAGCCTCTCTAGGATGCTGGCATGGACCCTCGACTGGAAGTGCTGACTCGCCCCAGGGACGGGGCGTCGGCCACCGTCGAGGAGGAGCACGGGGCCACAACGGTCACGCTGTCTTGGGCGGATGGCGCGGAACTGCAGGCGGTACAGTACCGGGAGAACGATGTCATCCACGCCTATCTGCACGGTTGTGGCATGGGTCACCACTGGGCTTCAGCAGCTCACGTTGAGATCTTTCTGGAGACTCTGGCTTCCCACCCCACGCGCCGTTGGCGCTCTCGCTTCTCCACTCGGGTCGGGTTCGCCGACCACGAATGGTGGCTCGGAAGCCGCTTCGTCCTCCAAGGTCGCCTGCCGGATGCATCGTTCCCGGCATTGCCGGGTGGTGGATCCGCCGCCACGTGGTTCGCCCTCTTCGACGATGGCTGGCTCGTCGCCCATTCCACCGCCGGCGCAGCCATAGCCACGGTGGGAGCCCCCGAAGAGCACGGTTCCGAAGCGCAGGTCTTCAGCTCTGACGGGCGAATCCTTCGCCTGCACGAGGGCTATGACGGCTATGACGGGATCCTCGGTGTCGACTGCCTCCCCCTGGGCGGGGTCACCGAGCTGCTTCGTAGCGCCAAGAACCCCACTCCGACCGGTCTCGACGACGCGGCCCTCATGGCCTGGCACATCGAGAACAGCCGCTCCGCTGTAAGAACCATCTGATTTCGCGGGAAACGGTCGCGCCTTTCCGATCGCGGCATGAGTGCGATACCACATTGGTATCATGGAGTCATGGCAATGACTCTGCGGTTGACCGAGGACGATGAGCGAGTTCTCGCACGTCTGGCACAGGACGAGGGGATCAGCCGTCAGGAGGCCACGATCCGGGCGATTCACGAGGCGGCCGAGCGGCGGGGGCATGAGCGCAAGGTGTCGGGTTCGTCCCGTCGAGCTCGTGCGCGCTATGCCGACGTGCTGGAGCGACTCGGGCAGTGACCGAGTGCCTCGACCTGGAGGACCTGCTCGCGCTGGTCGACGACCTGCAGGTTGGTCCATTGCGTGACTTGGGCCTGCTGGACTCGGCGGCCCATCGGCCGCGAACAAGTCTGTGGGGTCGTGAGGCGTACCCGAGTCTGGACGAGAAGGCTGCTGCACTGTTGGAATCGCTGGTCCGCAACCACGCTCTCGTGGATGGGAACAAGCGCCTCGGGTGGCTCGCCACCGTCGTCTTCCTCGACATCAATGGCGCCTGGGTGGAGGCGCCGGATGACGACGCCTACGACTTGGTCATCGCTGTGGCCAGTGGGCGCCTGAGCCTCCCCGAGATTGCCGACGCGCTCGCCCGCTGGCACTAGACCGCCGCGGCAAGAGCGGGCGTCGATCAGTGCTTGCGCAGCTCCATCTCGATGAAGTCGTAGGTGCTGCCGTTGGTGGCCTGCGTGTACGTCCGGATGGTGGCGAAGCCGGCTGCTTCGTAGACCTTTGTGGCCCGCTGGTTGAATGCCGCAACGATCAGCGTGACCGGTGACTGCGTGAGCCCTTCGGTCTCCAAGAGGGCCAAGGCAGCCTGCAGGAAGCTGAGGCCACGGCCGCCTCCGGTCAGATCGGGGCGGAGGCCGAGGCTGATCTCGCAACGGTCGTCATCGCCTGTGTCTGCTGTGAAGAAGCCCACGAGGTCTTCGTGGTGGCGGACCTGCCAGAACCGGTCGGGCCATTGGGCGGCAGTGACGAACTCCTTGTAGTCCCCCATGTCAGCCGTGGCGTCGTAGAAGTCATAGGGCGCGGCGTACTTCCAGTGGTCAGCGATCACCTGGGCTGCCTCGACGGTCATTGGGGTGAAGGTCAGGCGCTCGCGCCAGTCGTTGCGGTCTGAAGTGTTCGCCATGCGACGAGTTTCGCGGGTCGCCGGGGGCACGGCAACGCAAATCTCGGCGAACCGCAACGTCCGACTTTCGGCAGTTGAGAATGCTCACGCACGGGACACGCATCTGGACAAGTCGGGTGGAATACCCAGCACCGGACTCCTTCAACGGTCGGCTTCGACACTGCTGACGCGCGACGACAAGTGGCGCAGATCCGACAGGCAATCAGTGCGTGAGGTCAGGAAGCCCGTTGCAACAGGCGGTCGACGTCGGCTGGGTCCAAGCGCAGCATCCGTGGGCCGAGGCGGTACGCCGGAAGTCTCCCGTCAGAGATCATCCGACGCACCGTCTTGGGACACACCCCCAGCCGGCGCGCAGCCGACTGCACGGTCTCGACCTCAATCTCTCGCCGTGGATGCTCCATGCCCGCCCAAGCCGCCACGCGCTCTCCCGTGACCGACACCTACTCGGACGCGCCATCGCCACCGCGGGCCAGCTCGGCCAATCGCCCTGCCAGGAGTTGTTCGCGCTGCCGACTGGCGTGCTGGTAACGCATCGCCATCTGGGCCGTCGTGTGCCCCATGCGCGCCATCAACTCGGCGGTCGTGGCGCCATTCTGCGCGGCCATGGTGGCAGCAGTGTGACGCAGGTCATGGAACGTGAGATCGTGCCGGTCCATCACATCGCGTGCCTGGTCGAAGGCATACCGCAGCGCCTTCTCACTCATCGGCAGCTCACCGCGACCAGGAAAGAAGTACGCAGAGCGCGCCCTCCGCTCCCCCAGACCTGCACGCCACTCACGAAGCGCCGGTAGCAGATGCGGCGGGATACCGACATCCCGGATCGCCGCAGGCGTCTTGGGCGGACCCACGATCACCTGCCCCTTGATCCGCGTCACGCCCTGACGAACGTGAATCCACCCGGTCACGGTGTCGACGTCCCCAACCCGAAGCGCCCGCACCTCCCCAGAACGAAGCCCACACCACGCCGCCAACAGCACGGGAAGCGCCTGCCCCGGTGGCAACCGATCGGCCACACGGTTGAGCTCGGCCACCGTCGCCGGCTGCATCGCCCTGGTGGACTTGCGCCGACCCACCGAACGGATGCGGCAGGGATTAACGACAATCAACTCCTCGTCCACACACACCGCCAGCAAGGACTTGAGCAGCGCGTACGCGTGGCTTCGTTGCACGGCCCGTTCCGGCCCCATCCGGTCGAACCACGCGCGAACCTGCTTCGGCGTGATCGACGCCACCGCCTGATCCCCGAACTCGGGAAGGATCAGCCGATCCAAAAGACTCTCGTACAGTGCCCTCGTCCTCGGTGTCAGGTCACGTCGGGCCACCTCGTCGCCGGCCAGGTCTCGGAACACGACCTCGACCGGAGCCTCCTCCTTCACCAGCGCGGGCCGGGGAGCCACCAGAGCCTGCCACTCACCCCGGCTGATCGACCGCTCAACGTCGACGAGCCAACCTTCGGCGTCGATCTTGGCCACGAAGGTGTGATCTGCCGAGTGCACCTGACCATCTGGCCCCAGATACCGAGCACGCCACTTCCCAGAGGGAAGCTTGTCCAACCGTCCGAAGCCCCGTTTGGAGCGCCCGCGGCGCGTGGAGCGTTTCCCTTGGGGGGAACGCAAGTCACTGGCGTTTCCCGCATCGCTGGTCGGAGATGAGGTTGTCCGCTTCGTAGTCATGTCGAGCCTCTCGTCGTGGGAGATACGTGGGGTTCAGATGTCCCCACAAGTCCCTCGGAGGCCCCTTGGTGCTCATCGGACCGAGACATGGAACAAGGCGTTTCCCCTAGTCAAATAGGAGAAACGCCTTGTCAGATGAAGCTCTTGAATCTGTCGGGGCGACAGGACTCGAACCTGCGGTCTCCTGCTCCCAAAGCAGGCGCGCTAGCCACTACGCTACGCCCCGTGAAGCCGCATCTCGGAGTGAAGCCTCCGGGATGCGAACTCCACGAGTCTAGACGATCAGCACGTCGCATGAAGAATCGGCCGGCCGTGCTGGCCGACAGCATTCAGCAAACAAGCGAACAGCACCCAGCCCTTGAGACGGCTCCAACAGCGGTCAAGGCTTGATGCATGACACTCACATCCATCCCCACCTCACCGCCCCCAGCGTCCTCGCAATGGCGAGATCTATGAAGCGTGGTGCGAAGAAGTTGACTTCCACGACAGCTACCAGCGCAGGAACTATTGGCACTGACCGCTCAGAAGCGGAAGGGAATCGGGATCGGGCCGCAGCAGCAGACGCCCTCCACCCGGATGTCCGACCGGCGGATCGCGGAGGCGGCCCGGGCGCACGTCGCGAACTGGCGTGCCGCGGTGCCGGCGGAGGCCACGGCCCCGCGCTCGGCGATCGAGTTGCGGATCAGGGTGGAGCAGGTGCCGCCACCAGCCACACCCGACGCGCACTTCCACCCCTTGCGCGGCGACAACTGGGCCCGATACCCCTCCACCAGGCGCAGTGCGATGGAGTCGATGAAGTTCATGTCCGTGCTCCTCATGCTCAGGCTCATGCCATCGTCAGGGCAGTCAGGCTAGCCCGGCCCGGCTGCCTCTGGCTGCACCCCTGGGGCTGTGAATTCACCCGCCTGGGCACGCATGGCATGGATGGCCCCGACGATGGCATCCGGCCGGTCCAGCATCATCAGGTGCTTGGACTGCTCCACCACCACATGCCGGGCTTCCAGCAGCCGGGCAAGCCGGGCCTGCTCGTCGATCCATTGACCATCCGAGGCATCGGCGGCTGTCAACAGCAGCGTCGGCACCCCGGGCCACGGATGGCGTCCGCGCAGTTCCTGCAGGTCCCAGCCCTGACGTTCGTAGGACATCGACTCGGCGGTGCTCATGGCAAGCGAATCCGCATCCCGATAGATCTGCGTCAAACGCCCCATGCTCATCCGGGAGAACTCCCGATGCGACTGGAACCACGACCCCCAACGAAAGGCCAACCCCGCCACATGGTTCAGCCGCATGCCATCGACGACCTTGGCCAAGCGTCGCGCCACCGTCGGCGCCGGCACGCCCGGAGCCGACGAGTACCACTCCACGGACCCGTCCACCAAGACCACGCCACCAACCAGGTCCGGCCGGACACGAGCCAGTGCCTCGGCGTGGAAGGCGGCCATCGAATGCGCCACGAGCAGCGCCCCCCGAATCCCCCGCAGTTCCATCAGGGCCGCCAGGCTGGCGACCTCCTCCTCCAGACGCGGCGAATGCCCGGGCCACCTGGTGCCCCCGATGCCAGGCCGGTCATAGCGCAGCACCCGGACACCGTCGAGGAGCTTCACGACGTCACGCCAGAACTCCATGGCCAGACCGCATCCATTCATCAGGACAACAGCCGGCTCCGTGCCCGGCTTCTCCCGCCAGTGCAGCTCTCGTCCGGCGCAGCACGTCACATCGCCCTTGGGTTCCACCACGATCCGAGACTAGCGCCGTGGCCTGACCAGCGGGAAGGCGATGGTCTCCCGGATCGACGCGCCCGTGAGCAACATCACCAGCCGGTCCAGACCGATCCCCAAGCCACCGGTCGGGGGCATCCCGTACTCGAGCGCCGCCAGGAAGTCCTCGTCGATCTCCATCGCCTCCGGATCGCCATTGGCGGCTCGGAGCGACTGCTCGGTCAGGCGCTGGCGTTGGATCACGGGATCCACCAGCTCGGAATATGCCGTGCCCAACTCGGAGCCGAAGACCACCAGGTCCCACCGCTCCGCCAGCCGATCGTCCTCCCGATGCGGGCGGGTCAGTGGCGACAGGTCGGCCGGGAAGTCGCAGAAGAAGGTGGGTGCGACCGTGGGCTTCTCGCACAATTCGTCGTACAGGCTCTCCAGCACGTCGCTGCGGGCATCGCTGGGCACCACGTCGAGCCCGAGGCGCGACGCGTGCCTGGCCAGTTCCTGACGCGAGGTATCCGGAGTGACCTGTTCCCCCAGCCCCTCGGAAATGGCGTCGTGAACGGAGATCCAGCGCCACGGCTCGGCAAGGTCCACCTCATGGACCGCCCCATCGGCTCCAGTACCTCGCACGATGCTGCTCCCGGTGGCCTCCACGGCAGCGCGACGCACCATCGTCTCGGTCAATCGCTGCATGGAGCGGTAGTCGGCGTGCGCCTGGTAGGCCTCCACAACGCTGAACTCCGGATTGTGCGTGGCATCCGCACCCTCATTGCGGAAGTTGCGCCCAATCTCGAAGACCCGGTCACACCCCCCGACCATCAACCTCTTCAGGTAGAGCTCCGGCGCGATGCGCAGGTACAGGTCCAGGTCATAGGCATTGATGTGGGTGCGGAAGGGCCGCGCATTGGCCCCACCATGGATGGTCTGCAGGATCGGGGTCTCCACCTCCAGATAGCCCTCGTCGAGGAAGTTCTGGCGCACCGCCTGGAAGGCACGGCTCCGCACGGCCAGCCGATCCCTGCTGACCGGGTTCACGATCATGTCCAGGTAACGTTGGCGCACCAACGCCTCCGGGTTGCTGATCCCCTTGTACTTGTCCGGCAACGGACGCAAGCACTTGCTGGTCAGCCTCCACTCGTCGACGAGCAGCGACGGGGTTCCGGTCTTCGAGGCACCACACACGCCGCCGAAGGCCACCTGGTCCCCCAGATTGGTCACGTCGTCGAAGCGTCGCAGCTCGTCGCGCCCCATCCTCGAGGCCTCCAGCAGGGCCTGGGTAGCTCCCGAGAAGTCCTGCAGGCGCACGAAGCAGACCCCTCCGTGATCGCTCACCCCCACGATCCGTCCGCCGATGGTGATCCGCTCCCCTGGCCTGCCGACGACATCGGCACACTGCGCGTCGACGCCCGTCGTCACCGGGTAGGGCTGCTGACCCTCCGCCAGCAACGCAGCTCGCTTGTCCAGCCGGCCACGCATCTGCTCCGGAACCCTTGCGGTGGGCAGCTCCAGGACCGGGCGCGCCAGGAAGTCCATGATGACCGGGTCATCGGCACGGGTGAGTGGCTGTTCGATGGCGGGCATCGGATTGCCCCAGCAGGGCAGGTCCAGGAATCCCTCCGCCAGCCCCATCGCGGCCCCGACCTGACCAATGTCTGCGGCATCCTCGTAGGCAAGGAAGCGTGGTTGCCAGGCCGGTGCGTACTTCACATTGGAGCGGTACAGCTGCTCGATCTGGAACCACCTGGAGAAGATCATCAAGACCCGACGCTTGGCGCGGTCCAGGGCCGTCGCCCCGATCCGCTCCCCCTCCTCGAAGGCACTGCGGAAGACCGCGAAGTTCAACGACACCCGCTGCCAGCCGCGTTCCCGGCCAACACCCATCAGGCCGGCCACCATGAACTCGGTGATCCCGTTGTCCGCCTCCGGGTTGCGACGCATCACGTCCAGCGACAGGCCGTCCGCACCCCACGGGACGAAGGACAGCAGCCCTGCCGTCTGCTCGGGCTGGTGCGAGCCGGGCGGGAAGATGGCCTGCACCATCACACACGCGCCATCCAGGGGATCCCCCAGTCTGTTCAGTGCCATCGAGAAGCCCCGGTCGTCGCCATCCCTCCACTGCTCGCTCAGGGCAATGAGGTGGTCCAGCTCCTCCGATGCGATCTCGTCATGCCGGCGCACGCGCACCGTGTAGCCCAGGTTCTTCAGCCTGGTCACGGTGCCCCGTACCGCCTTCAACTCACGCGCCTCGAGTGTGAAGGACTGTGGATTGAGGATTGCCTCGTCCCCGACGCGGATCACCCGCAGGCCGCCACGCTCGTAGGCTCCGGCGCCCGCCTCCGACGCGCCCACCACGCCGGGGGTCCAGCCGTAGGTGTGGCACAGCCCCACGTAGGCGGACACAGCCCCGTCCCACTGCTCACGTCGCCCGATGGGATCCCCAGAGGCCAGGCACACCCCGAACTGCACGCGATAGGTGATGGCCGACTGACCATTCCCGGCGAAGACGACCTGCTTGTCACGCCGGGTCGCGAAGTAGCCCAGCGAGTCCTCCGGGTTCTGGGCCAGGAGGCGCCGCAGCTCCAGCTCGTCCTCGAGGGTCGACGTCGCCTGCGAGCGCTGGGAGCGCATCAGCACCAGCAACCCGGCCAACAGGCTCAGGCCGATCAGCAGCCCCACCACGCTCTGCACCCAGCCCGGCACCATCTTGGGCATGCTGGCGTTCTGCCCGTAGACGACGTGCTGCACGATGCTGATCAGCCGCGAGCGTGGCCGCCCCGTACGCCCCGCGACCATCCCCAACAGATAGCCGGCACCCAGTGACGCCACGATGCCCGCCAGCGCCGTGAGGGCGGCGGCGCGCAGGCTACCGGGTGTCAGGCGGGCGGTGAACTCGCGTCGATTGGTCACCAGCAGCCACAGCAGCAAGGTGGTGGTGACCACGCCGAAGCCGTACTCCAAGAGCTCACCGTTGAGGCCACGGTCGAGCGGCCCGCCCTGCCACAGGCTGGTCAGGATTGCCACCCACGCCACGACTTCTGCCAACCACCAGATCCCCAGCCACACGGTGGCCATCCACCAGGCCACACGCTTGCGACGCATCAGGGCCGCCCCCACGATGCCGCAGTAGACCGCCAACCCGAACCCTCCGGTGTCCACCGGAAAGACCAGGCTGCTGAACAGGTCGACCGCGGCGCGCACCCAGTGCGTGCCGCGGAAGACCTCGCGGAGGATCACCAGGAAGGCGGCGATGTAGAAGACCCGCGAGAGGAGCTGCGGAACTCGACGGCGGGTAGTGCTCGACAACGGCATGGGGCAATCCTGCTCCCCACAAGGTCATCGACGGCACATGACAGCCTGATGGCACAGAAAATCATCCCGTGGTGGCAGGAGGGACTACATCTGGCGCCGGAGACCCATCACCACAACAGCCAGGCGAGGACCTCGTCGCCACATCGTTCGGCAAGCAGCCGGGCGCGAGCGTCCTCACGAACCCGTGCCAGCGGCACCGGCCACCGCTCCACCTCCCAGTGCTCCGGGAGGTTCCCGCTGACCGCCCAGACGACGGCACGGGTGAGCTGGTCTGCCGTGTGCCCCGGCAACCCGGCTCCCAGCAGCGCCAGGGTGCGCACCGTCGCGGCCGGCATCTGCTCCACCGCCCGCATCGCCAACATCTCGGTGTGGATGATCGCCTCCGCCACAGCCCGCTGCTGCTCGTCGTCACCCGGAACCGCGCCCGAGGGCAGCGGCAGCGTCGGTGCACCGCCGGACAGCCTGCTTGCGAGCGTGGCGTGCAGGGCACAGGTCAGGGCTCCGGGCTGCAGGGCACAGCGGGAGGCCAGGTCCGGTAGCGTCTCGACGAGTTCGGGTGCGCCATGGGCCAGCACCTCGTCGGCAACCGCCGCCAAGGCAAGCGGAGCAATGGGCCCGGGACGGGCAGAAAGGCTCTCCACCGCCTGGGTGACGGCATCGGCCGGGGCCTCGCCCAGGTGACCGCGCTGCTGCGCCCGCCCCAACAGGAAGACCTCATGGGGTGCCAAGGTCCGCGGGTCTCGTGCCAGCAGTCCACGGGCCGCCGGGATCAGGTGCGCATGCACGAGGTCTCCCGCCCAGGCCAGTTCGACGTCGGTGGTCCCCCGCCCTGCGTGCACCTGCGCCAGGTGCACCCCCTCCTTGGCGGTCAGCACCCGGGCATCCCCATCCTCCAGGATCGAGATCCCTGCGGCCTCGACGGCGGCATCCGGAAGTTCCAGCGTCACGGTGTCCTCCACGTCCCGCAACACGGTGCGCTCGGGCCACCAGGTGGGCAGTGCCGCAGCCTGGACCCGTTCATCGCGCAACCAGTCCGCGCGCCAGCTCACCTGGTAGCCCGCATGCGGGGTGCCGGCCGGGCCCAGGCGCATGGGCATGTCAGTGAGCCAGCAGAGCCCGTCGGACAGGCGACTACGCCCCCGCAACTGGGTGAAGGTGAGCAGCCGCCCATCGAGCTCCGCGACGTCCAGACTGATCTGCCCTTCCGCCCCGGCCAACCACCGCCGCGCGGGCCATGGCGTGGTCATCTCCAGCCAGGCTGCGGGCGCAGCCAGGTCGACGTCGGTGAGGTTCTGCACCTGGACCCGGATGCTCCAGACGTCGTCGAAGACGTGGCGCACCACGGCCCGCGCCTGCACCGCCCCGCCCGCCTCCAGGCTGAAGTGCTGCTCGATCTCGTCCAGCAACAGCTCGGTGCGGCCATGGACCCAACCGCCCGCAAGGCGCACTGCCAGGCCTCGCGCGACGACGGCACCCGTGTCCGCCAGGGTGAGGGTGCTGAGTTCTCCATCAGGAGCGACGTGGATCTCCAGGCCGCCCCACTCGATCACCGGCGACGCTGACATCGCGAGCACCAGTAGAGATTCCGGCCCTCCAGCGTGGCCACCTTGACGGGGCTGGCGCACACCAGGCAGGGCTGCGCGGCGCGACGGTAGACGTAGACCTCTCCCCCATGCCGGTCCACCCGTGGCGGTCGGCCCTGTGCCTCGGGGCCATGCTCCTCGCGCACCGTGTCGATGCGGCCGACGGTGACGCCGTCGCGCATCAGGAGCACCAGGTCAGCCCAGATGGCCTCCCACGTCGCACGGCGCAGCGTGTTTCCGGGCGTCGCCGGGTTCACACGGTGACGGAAGAGGACCTCGGCCCGGTAGATGTTGCCCACGCCGGCCGTGATCCGCTGGTCCATCAGCAGCGAGGCGATGCTGCGTCCGGAACGTTGGATGCGTGTCCACGCGATCTCCGGGTCGGCGTCGGGACGGATGGGATCTGGCCCCAGCTTCGCGATCTGCGCCTGCTGTTCCTGCGGAGTGAGCAGCCGGCACATCTGCGGACCGTGCAGGTCCGCGGCGGTGACGCCGTCGGTGATCCGCAGCCGCACAGCGCCCCGGGGCGGAGCGAGCGGTGCGAAGAAGAACTTGCCGATCAGTCCCAGGTGGATGTGGACCATGTGTTCCGGGTGGGGCCTGGCGAAGTCGATGAACAGGTGCTTGCCACAGGCACTGGCACCCTGCAGCACCGTCCCGTCCAGGCTCGCGGCGGCACCGTCGAAGCGGCCCTGGGGAGAGCTCACCTGCACCGCCTTGTCCCCGAAGTGGTCCATGGTGGCCCGCGCCAACCTGTGGATCACGTGACCCTCGGGCATCAGACCTCCTCGGCGTGTGGTGGACGTCAGGTCTAGGATTCCACGCATGACAAGCGAACGCACTCAACAGGGCTTCCGGCGTGAGTTCGGCCGCGACGGCACCACTGGCCTGGTCACACCGGAACGAGCCGTGCGCGCCCGCGAGGTCAGCCGCCCCGCCCCGGCCGACAAGCTGGCCGCCGAGAAGGTCGTGCAGCAGCTCGTCGCGCGGGCCCAGGGGCGGCGCCGCTGATCCGGACCTGGGTTCATCGGGACCCGGGTTGATCAGGCGAGGTGTGCGTCCTCGTAGTCGGTCATCTTCTGCACGCGGCGCGCGTGACGCTCCTCCTGCGTGAAGGGCTGGGTCAGGAAGACGTTGACGATCTCCAAGGCCTGCTCATTGGTGGTGAAGCGCCCGCCAAGGGAGATGACATTGGCGTTGTTGTGCTCGCGGCCAAGCTTGGCGATCTCGGTGTTGTACGCGAGGATCGCGCGGCAGCCCTTGACGCGGTTGGCGGCCAGCTGCTCGCCATTGCCGGACCCGCCCAGGACGATGCCCAGGCTCTCCGGATCCGCAACGACGGCCTCGGCGCAGGGGATGCAGGTGTCCGGGTAGTCGTCCTCCGCGTCATAGCTGGTGGCGCCGTGGTCCACGACATCGTGTCCGGCGGCGCTCAGCTGCTCGCGCAGGTACTCCTTGAGCTCGAAGGCGGCATGGTCGGTGGCAATGTGTACGCGCATGCCCCAACTATTTCAGATGCGGCCCGATAGGAGCCCGCCAGGTCTTCACCGCTCGGCATCCGGCACAAGCCGCTGCTCAAGCTGACACCTGACGAACGTCGCCTGCAGTAGCGCCATCAGGGTGGCCTCGTCCTCCATCATCGGCACTGTGACGGGGAAGTAGGTCCAGCCGTTGGCCACGAGCCTGGCAATGCGCAGCTGGTCTGCACAGAAGCTCACGGGGTCCGTGTGGTGCGCCACCAACTGCACCTCAATGGCCAGTTTGAGCTGCTCCATCGCCACGTCCACGACGATCTTCTCCCCCACCCTCCTCCAGCAGGGCCATCACCTCATCACGACCACTCATGCCCATGGAGGCTGGAGATCGGATCGCCCGGCGACTCACTCGCGCGATCGACTGTGGACAATCCCTCGGCGGGCCCCTTCTGTGGACATCCCTGCGAGCGTTGCGAAATTTCGGCGGCAGCTCGCCTCACCAGGTCAGATACCGCCGGGACAGCAGATCTGCGCCAGTTTCGCGCAACCCTCGCAGGGATCCGCTGCCGAAACCGCGTGCCGGAGTGTGACAAATTTCACGAAATCTCTTGTGCATGGGTTCACAAGTGTGGCACTGTCAACCCACTGGCCCGCCGGACCGACAACGTCGCCCGTCCGAGCAGGCAGAGCGCCACACCATGACCCGAGCCCCGGGTCCCCAAGGTCCGACAATCCGTCGACACCCCTTGCCACACACCGAGGAACCATCCTCGGCGCCCCGACAGGAGCCCACGTGACGCATCCACACCACCACTCGACCTCGGAAGAGGTCGAGGCACACCTCCCCGAGGACCACTGGCCGCTTCCCGAGCTCAGCCAGGTCGGCCCCGAACACCACACGGACGGCATCAACTTCGTCGCCGCAAAGGACTCGGCCGAATACCGGGAGCTGCGCCAGTCCTTCACGAGCTTCGCCTTCCCGATGGTCCTCACCTTCGTCGGCGTGTACTTCGTCTTCGTGCTGATGGCCACATACATGCCACACGTGATGGGACGCCGCGTCTTCGGTTTCGTCAACGTCGGCATCCTGTTCGGCCTGCTGAACTTCGCCACCACGTACCTGGTCACCTTCCTGTACGTGCGCCATGCCAACAAGAACCTCGACCCCCGCGCCGCCACCCTGCGCGCCCGCCTGGAGAAGGAGGTCAACTGATGAGCCCCACCATCATGCAGACCGTCGGCAACCCGCTCCTGAACATCGGCATCTTTGCCCTGTTCGTGATCGGCACCATGTCCGTTGTCATCAAGGTCACCCGTGACTCCGCCAAGAAGTCCACCGACTTCTACACCGGCGGCGGTGCCTTCTCCGGCCGCCAGAACGGCCTGGCCATCACCGGCGACTACCTCTCCGCTGCCGCCTTCCTGGGCGTGACCGGCGCCATCGCCCTCAATGGCTTCGACGGCTTCCTGTACTCCGTCGGCTTCTTCGTCGCCTGGATCATCGCGTTGCTGCTGGTGGCCGAGCCACTGCGAAACACCGGCAAGTACACGATGGCCGACGTGATGAGCTTCCGGATGAACCAGAAGCCCGTGCGCACCGCGGCCGCGGCATCCACCCTGACCATCAGCTTCGTCTACCTGCTCGCCCAGATGGCCGGCGCCGGTGGCCTGGTGGCCCTGCTGCTGGGCATCAGCTCCAAGAACGGGCAGAGCCTGGTCATCGCGCTGGTGGGCATCATCATGATCGGCTACGTGCTCGTCGGCGGTATGAAGGGCACCACCTGGGTGCAGATGATCAAGGCCGTGCTGCTGGTCAGCGGTGCCGCGATCATGTTCCTGTGGGTGATGGCGCTCAAGGGCTTCAACCTGTCCCGCGTCTTCGGTGAGGCCGTCGCGGCGCACCCCAAGGGCGACGCCATCATGGAGCCGATGCTCCAGTACGGCACCAATGGCTGGACCAAGCTGTCCTTCATCTCGCTGGCGATCGCCCTGGTCTGTGGCCCTTCGGGCCTGCCGCACGTGCTGATGCGCTTCTACACCGTCCCCACCGCACAGGATGCACGCAAGTCGGCCGTGTGGACCATCGGCCTGGTGGGCGTCTTCTTCATCTTCACCCTGGTGCTTGGCTACGGTGCGGCGGCCCTCGTCGGCGCCGACGTCATCAAGGCCGCACCCGGAAAGGCGAACTCGGCGGCCCCCTTGCTGGCCCACCACCTGGGCGGCTCGGTCTTCATGGCCATCATCTCCGGCGTCGCCTTCGCAACCATCCTCGCGGTGGTCGCCGGCCTGACCATCACCGCCTCCGCCTCCTTCGCGCACGACATCTACAACAACGTCCTGCACGACGGCAAGGTGGACCCGGTCAAGGAGGTCAAGGTGGCCCGCATCACGTCGGTCACCATCGGCATCCTGGCCGTCATCGGCGGCATCTTCGCCAATGGGCAGAACATCGCCTTCCTCATCTCGCTGGCCTTCGGAGTCGCCGCCTCGGCCAACCTCCCGGCCATCCTGATGACGATGTACTGGAGCCGCTTCAACACCCGCGGCGCCGTCTGGTCCATCTACGCGGGCCTGCTCTCGGCCGTCCTGATCATCATGTTCTCGACGTCGATCTCCGGCGGGCCGACGGCCTTCTTCCCGAATGCCGACTTCGCCTTCCTGGAGCTCACCAACCCGACGATCGTCAGCCTGCCGCTGGCCTTCCTGATGGGCGTCATCGGCAGCCTCACCTCCCCCAAGCCCGACTCGGACCTGCAGGCCGAGATGGAGGTCTGCTCGATGACCGGTATCGGCGCCGGCGACGCAATCGCCCACTGATCCCTCACAGAGGGCCCTTGTCGCAGAGGGTGAGGCCCCGTCCAGCTACTGGCTGGACGGGGCCTCTTGCGTCCCCTCGACGAGCTCGGGGAACGAGTGTCAGGTCAGGCGAGGGCCTCGGGGCCGCCCCCCAGCAGCCTCACGAAGGCGGCCTCGTCGAGGATGGGGCGGCCGAGCTCCTCGGCCTTGGCGGCCTTGGAACCGGCATTCTCCCCCACCACCACGTAGTCGGTCTTCTTGCTGACGCTGCCGGAGGCCTTGCCGCCGCGGCTGATGATGGCCTCCTTGACTCCGTCGCGCGTGAAGCCCTCCAGCCCGCCGGTCACGACGATCGTCAAGCCATCCAGGGTGCGCTCGATGGACTCGTCGCGCTCGTCGGCCATCCGCACACCGGCAGCAGCCCACCGCTCGACGATCTGCAGGTGCCAGTCGACGGTGAACCACTCGACGACGGCCTCGGCAATCACCATGCCGACGCCCTCGGTGTCCGCCAATTCCTCCACCGTCGCGGCCCTGATCGCGTCCAGGGATCCGAAACGGGTGGCCAGCGCGCGGGCGGCCGTGGGCCCGACGTGCCGGATGGAAAGCGCCACCAGGACGCGCCACAGCGGTTGCTGCTTGGCCTTGTCCAGGTTGTCCAAGAGCTTGCGCCCATTGGCATTCAGCACCCGGCCGTCGACCACCCCGGGCGCCGGAACAGCCTCGGGGTTCTCCTTCTCCTGCTTCTTGGCGGCCCGCGTGTAGAACTGCGTCCGCACCAGGTCCTCGGCGGTCAGCTCGAACAGTGTCGACTCGTCGGCGAGGATGCCCGAAGCCAGCAACGCATCGGCCCCCTGGAAGCCCAGCGCCTCGATGTCAAAGCCGGAACGCGAGGCCAGACTGAACAGCCGCTCGCGCAGCTGGCTCGGGCAAGTGCGGGAATTGGGGCACCGGATGTCCTTGTCCCCCTCCTTCTCCGGACGCAGCTCGGTGCCGCACGAGGGGCAATGGGTGGGCATCACGAACTCGGTCTCGGTGCCGTCGCGCAGCTCCACCACTGGCCCCAGGATCTCCGGGATCACGTCGCCGGCCTTGCGCAGCACGATCGTGTCGCCGATCAGCACGCCCTTGCGCTTGACGTCGAAGCCATTGTGCAGGGTGGCCATCGCCACGGTCGAGCCGGCCACCTTCACCGGCTGCATGACGCCGAAGGGGGTGACCCGGCCGGTGCGCCCGACATTGACCTGGATGTCCAGCAGCTTGGTGTTGACCTCTTCCGGCGGGTACTTGTAGGCAATTGCCCAGCGTGGGGCCCGCGAGGTGGTACCCAACTGGCGCTGGCGCGCGATCTCGTCCACCTTGATCACGATGCCGTCGATCTCATGGCTCACGTCATGCCGGTGCTCCCCGTAGTGGGCGACGAAGTCCAGCACCTCGGCAGGCGTCTGGAGCACCCTGTAGTAGGGAGATGTTGGCAGGCCCCATGCCGTGAGCCGTTCGTACGCCTCGCTCTGCCGGGCGATGTCGAAGCCGGACCGTGCCCCGATGCCATGCACCAGCATGTCCAGCGGACGGTTGGCAGTGACCGACGGATCCTTCTGCCGCAGCGACCCCGCCGCCGCATTGCGCGGGTTCGCGAAGGGCGCCTTGCCCGCCTCCACCAGCGACGCGTTCAACTCCGCGAAGGCCGCGACGGGGAAGAAGACCTCGCCCCGCACCTCCACCAGCTCCGGGACGCCGTCCCCGGTCAGCGTCCTGGGGATGGAGGCAATGGTCATCACATTGCCGGTGACGTCCTCCCCCACCCGGCCGTCACCGCGAGTGGCGGCACGCACCAGGCGGCCCTTCTCATAGGTGAGGTTGATGGCCAGCCCGTCGATCTTCAGCTCACACAGGTACTTGCTGCCAGCCGCCCCGACGGACTTCTCCGTGCGGGCCAGCCACTCGGTCAGCTCCTCGGTGGAGAAGACATTGTCCAGGCTGAGCAGCCGTTCGGCATGGGTGACGGGCGCGAAGTCCGTCATCCGCTGGGCCGCGCCGACCTTCTGGGTGGGTGAGTCCGGTGTACGCAGCTCCGGGAAGTCCTCCTCCAGCTGCTGCAGCTCGCGCATCCACAGGTCGTACTCGGCATCGGAGACGGTGGGCGCGTCGGCGCCGTAGTAGGCCTCCTGCGCGTCGGTGATCCGCTCGGCCAGGTCATGCCAGCGGTGTCGTTCATCGCTGCTGGCATCCGGGGCGGCCTCCACCTGGGCCGCGGCCTGCTGGATGGCGGCATCGTCGGGCTCGTCGGGCATCACGTCGTGGTTCACGGGGAACATCCTGCCGCAGCCCACCGACATATTTCGCCTGGCCTCGGCTGACGCAGGACGGAGGCGGGGGGAGGAAATTCGGCACCAGGGGCTTGATTTGTGACATTTTTCACGATTGAGTGCAGCGAACGCCCGGCCCGAACACAAACGCCCGACCCGAACACACAGGAGTGCTCCCGTGGACGACTTCCTCACCACCCTGGATGGCATCATCTGGGGCCCCTTCCTGCTCATCCCCCTGCTTCTCGCTACGGGCATCGTGCTCACCGTGCGCCTACGGGGCGTGCAGTTCACCAAGCTCGCACCCGCCCTGTCCCTTGCCCTGCTGCGGCGCAGCGACGCCGACCACGAGGACGGTGACGTCTCGCATTACCAGGCCCTCGCCACGGCCCTGGCCGCTACGGTGGGCGTCGGCAACATCGCGGGCGTCGCCACCGCCATCCACCTGGGTGGGCCCGGCGCCCTGTTCTGGATGTGGTTCTCCGCCATCTTCGGCATGGCGGCGAAGTACTCCGAGGCCTTCATGGGCGTGCGCTTCCGCAGCAAGGACGCCAAGGGTGAGGTCTCCGGTGGCCCGCAGTACTACCTGCAGCGCGCCATCCCCGGCGGACTGGGCAAGTTCCTGGCCCTCTTCTTTGCCATCGCCGCCGTCGTGGCCAGCTTCGGCATCGGCAACATGACCCAGTCCAACTCCGTTGCAGCCGCCATGCACGACACCTTCGGCGTCAGCCCGACGATCGTCGGCGTCGTGCTCGCACTGATGACCGCACTTGTGCTCCTCGGTGGCATCAAGTCGATCTCCAAGGTGACCAGCGCCTTCGTCCCCCTGATGATCATCTTCTACGTGGCAGCCGGCTTCGTGGTGCTGGCCATCAACTTCCGCGGCATCCTCCCGGCCCTGCAGCTGGTCTTCACCGACGCCTTCACCGGCACCGCAGCGGCCGGTGGCTTCGCGGGCGCCGCCATGGCACAGGCGATCCAGTTCGGCATCGCCCGTGGCGTCTTCTCCAATGAGTCCGGCATGGGCTCGGCCGCCATCGTCGCCGCCGCCGCCAAGACCAAGCACCCGGTCCGCCAGGGCCTGGTCTCCATGACCCAGACCTTCATCGACACCATCATTGTCGTGTCCATGACCGGCCTGGTGATCCTCACCACTGGCGTGTGGACCTCCGGCAAGACCGGCGCCGCCCTGACCGCACAGGGCTTCAGCACGGGCCTGCCCGGCACCGCCGGCGGCATCATCGTCGCACTGGCCCTGATCTTCTTCGCCTACTCGACGGTGCTCGGCTGGGCCTACTACGGCGAGCGCAATGTGGAGCGGCTGGTGGGCATCAAGGGCGTGCTGCCCTACCGCCTCATCTTCAGCGCCATCGTCTTCGTCGGCGCCACGACCGAGCTGTCGACGGTGTGGACCTTCTCCGACATCGCCAACGGCCTGATGGCCCTGCCGAACCTGGTGGGCCTGCTGATCTGCTCCGGCCTGATCGCCCGTGAGACGAGGGCCTATCTGGCCGCGGACCCGACACTGCACCACGAGCCCGAGGTGTCCACCCTCAAAGGCACGGAGGCGCTCCACCAGGTTCGGTGACCTCGACAGGCCCGGCCACCGTCGGAGATTGTTCGACGATCGCAAGCCTGGGTCCAAGAGTGAGCGCGTCCTGCACCGACTGTGGTGCAGGACGCGCTCATTGCGTGTGCAGGTGGGGTCAGTCGAAGATCGGGCCCACGGTGCGGGTGCGCTTCAGCTCGTAGAAGCCGTCATACTCGGTGACCAGGGCGAAACCGTCGAACAGGCGGCCGGCCTGCTCCCCCTTGGGAGCCGGGCTGATCACGGGTCCGAACAGAGCCTTGCCGTTGATGTGGATCACCGGGGTGCCCACCTCGTCGCCGACGGGATCCATGCCCTCGTGGTGGCTCGTGCGCAGGGCGACATCCAGCTCGTCGGGCTCGTCGCCCGGCTTCCACGCGTCGGCCTTGTCGGCGATTGCCTCGTCCAGGCCCAGCTCGGCCAGGGCGGCGCGCACCGTCTCGATGGTCTTGGGCTCCTTGCCCAGGTGATAGCGGGTGCCCAGCGCGGTGTAGAACTCGCGGAGCTGCTCGCTGCCGTACTGCTGCTCCACCAGGAGGGCGGCGCGCACACCGACCCAGCCCTCGCGCATGTGCTCCACGTACTCCTCCGGCAGGTCACGCCCGTCATTGAGCACCGAGAGGCTCATCACGTGGAAGGTGGTGTTCACGTCGCGCACCTTCTCCACCTCCAACATCCAGCGAGAGGTCATCCATGCCCATGGACACAGGGGATCGAACCAGAAGTCAACACTCGTCATCATGCGTCCAGCGTATGTGCACCACCCCCGCAGACAACATCAATCACGGGTTGCGGCCACACGCCGGTATAGGCTCGACAGGTCCGAGCGATCCCCCATCTCGCCGCAGAAAGGCATCTAGATGACGCCCGCAAACATCACCCGCGCCAGTGCCCAGGAGCGGTCCCGCATCATCACCGCGGAGCACTACCTGGTCACCGTCGACCTGTCCGGCCTCAATCTGGAGGGCGAGCCGCTGGCTGACCCGGACACCTTCCTGTCCACCAGTGAGATCACCTTCACCTCCACCGGCGGCACCTCCCACGTCGACCTTATTGCCGACGAAGTGCTCGAGGCCTGGATCGACGACGAGCACGAGGTGGACACGTCAGCCTTCGCAGACGGCAAGCTCCCCTTCACCACCGAGGCCGGCCAGCACAAGATGGTGATCGTCGCCCTGTGCCGCTACTCCCACACCGGAGAGGGTCTGCACCGCTTCGTCGACCCGGCGGACGGCAAGGTCTACCTGTACAGCCAGTTCGAGTCCGCCGACGCCCGGCGGATGTACGCCAACTTCGAACAGCCGGACCAGAAGGCCACCTTCCAGCTGAACGTGATCGCCCCCAAGCACTGGCAGGTGGTCACCAATGCACTGGCCGTCGAACCACAGGAGGGCGCCAATGGCCTGGGCATCTGGGAGTTCGAGCCCACGCTGCGGATGAGCACCTACATCACGGCGCTGGTGGCCGGCGAGTACCACCGCGTCGAGCACACCATCACGTCGAAGGCCGGCGAGATCCCCGCCTCCGTGATGTGTCGGCAGTCCATGAAGGAATACCTGGACGACGAGCGCATCATGCACACCACGCAGCGCGGCTTCGACGTCTACGAGGAGTGCTTCGGCTACCTGTACCCCTTCGGCAGCTATGACCAGATCTTCGTGCCCGAGTTCAATGCCGGCGCCATGGAGAATGCCGGCTGCGTGACCTTCCGCGACGAGTACCTCTTCCGTTCCCGCGTCGGGCAGGAGATGTACGAGGCTCGTGACAACACGATCCTGCACGAGCTGGCCCACATGTGGTTCGGTGACCTGGTCACCATGACCTGGTGGGACGACCTGTGGCTCAACGAGTCCTTCGCCGAGTGGGCAAGCCACTTCAGCCTGGCCAAGATCCATCAGGCCGACGGCGGCTCCGACCCGTGGGTCGGCTTCTGCAGTGGACGCAAGGCGTGGGCCTACCGCCAGGACCAGCTGCCCACCACGCACCCGATCGCCGCCGACATGGTGGACCTGGTGGCGGTGGAGCAGAACTTCGACGGCATCACCTACGCCAAGGGCGCCTCGGTGCTGAAGCAGTTGGTCGCCTTCGTCGGCGAGGGCCCCTTCCTCGATGGCGTGAAGGCCTACTTCACCGAGCACGCCTTCGGCAACACCCAGCTGTCCGACCTGCTCGGTGCGCTGGAGAAGAGCTCCGGACGTGACCTGTCCAAGTTCTCCCAGCAGTGGCTGGAGACCACCGGACCCAACACCCTGCGGGCAGACTTCGACCTCGACGAGACCGGCCGCTTCACCCGCTTCGACGTCGTGCAGTCCGCCGATCCCCAGCACCCGACCCTGCGCACCCATCGGATGGCGATCGCCATCTTCGCCTTCGACGACGACGTGCTGCGCTGCACCCACGAGCTGGAGGTGGACGTCGATGGCGAAAGGACCCCTATCGAGGCCCTCAACGGCGTCGAGCGGGGTGACCTGGTGCTGCTGAACCACCGCGACCTGACCTACGCCAAGGTCCGGCTGGACGAGCGCTCGCTGGCCACCCTGACCGGCCACATCCACCAGATCGAGGACCCGCTGGCCCGCGCCGTCTGTTGGGCAGCCACCTGGGACATGTGCCGCGACGCGGAGATGCCCGCCGAGGACTATGTCGCCCTGGTGCTGGCCGGCATCGGTTCCGAGACCGATCCGCAGGCCGTCGCCACCCTGCGCGCCCAAGCCACCACCGCCGGGCTGGCCTACGTGTCCGATGCCCGGCGCGATGCCAGCCGCGGCCGCCTGACCGCCGGATTCGCGGGTCTGCTCAAGGCGGCCAAGCCGGGCAGCGACCACCAGCTGAGCTTCGCCAATGGCATCGTCTCCGTGGCTCGCTCCGCCGCCGCCGCCGAGCTGCTGAAGGCATGGCTTGACGGGCAGGAGGTTCCCGAGGGCCTGGAGATCGATGCCGACATGCGCTGGCGGATCCTGTGTGCGCTGGCCGAGATGGGCGCGGTGGACACGGCGACGATCGACGGCGAAGCAGCCAAGGACAAGACCATCTCTGGCAGCGAATGGGCCGCCGCCGCCCGCGCCTCGCTGGCCACCGCGGCGGCCAAGGCCGAGGCCTGGCGACTGGCCACCGAGGACCCCGAGGTCCCCAATGCCACGCAGCAGAAGATCTGCCGTGCCTTCTGGTCCGAGACCCAGGCCGAGCTCTTGGCCCCCTACGCCGAGCGTTACCTGGACCTGTGCCGCACGATCAGCGCCGCCGAAGGCATCTGGGCCACCCGTGGCCACGCTGCCAGCCAGAACGCCCTGCTCTACCTCTTCCCCTCCGTCCCGGTGGCCGACGAGGCCTTCCTGGGCAGGGTGGACGCCCTGGTGGCCGACGAGAAGACCTCCGCCGGGGTCCGACGCGTGCTGCTGGAGCAGGCCGATGCCGCCCGTCGCGCCCTGCGCTGCCAGACCGCCGCATTCTGAGGTCCGTGCGATGCGGCTGACCCGACGGCGGCTGGCCTGGCCGGCCGCCGTCGGGCTGCTGGCGGGGTGCGCCGCTCCTGGCCAGGATGCCGTCGCCCCGACGCCGAGTGCCCCGTCGAGCGCGTCCACGCTCCGCTCCCCGTCGAGCGCTCCGTTGGTGACACTGGCCGTGCGCGATGGCAGCACCCGTACCGTGACCACGAAGGAGTCGCTGCTGGGGCTGGACGCGCGGGAGTCCGACGTCGTGCGCACCGAGGGAGGCGCTGTGGTCGTCCGGGATGGCGCCGGTCACTTCCTGTTGCTGGTCGGTGCCCCGACGGTGCGCCTGGGCCCGGCCTCGCCGGTGACCGGCCAGTGGGTCACCGACCGCGGCCGGCTGCGAGCGGTCGCCGTGGACGGCAAGGCCTTGAACTCCGCGGCACCCGTGCGGATCACGGCGCCGGTGGGACGTCGGCTGGTGTCGTCGGTGGACCGGGAGACGTGGCAGGGCAAGCCGCGGTGGACCATCACCCCCTCGGAACTGGGACGGGAGGCACCCCTTATCCTCTTGCAGATCGAGGGTTGGGCCCAGGCCCGCGAACTCGGCGCCATCCCGGAGTCGACTTCCCTGCGAAACCAGTTTGTCTGCCACCCCGCGAGTCTGGTGGCCCGGTCAAAGCCCAGCTGGAACATCGAGGCCGCGCGGAATGCCTCGAACCTGTGGGACACGATGGCCGCCGGCTGCAATCCCTGACACGCGGGGGCCTGGGACCCAAAACTGGGAGCCCAGTGGAGGCTCAATCAGGCTTGAACGATCCAATCACCCCGACTTCCTCTCAGTTTTGCGGCAACCCCGGGGAGCAGAGCAGCGCAGCCCCATCTGGAGATCCGGGCCAGCTCCGGGCCGGGCGATGTGACTCTGACCGACGCCTGACCGCTCGGATCTCCCACGGCCAGAATTGCCAGGCCCAGCTCGTGAACCCAAGGCTCTGGGCAACCAACCCTGCGAGCGTTGCGGCTCAAGCACCAAACTGGGTCCCGGACAAGCGGGCTCCCCGCGGGAACTGGCGCCGGGAGCGCCCCGAATGCGCAACTCTCGCAGGGTTGACCGAACGGTAGGCCCTTCAGGCAGCCTTCCGAGCGGCGTCGCGGGCCACGTCCAGGCAGCGAACCAAGGCCTGGATGATGGCCGGGTGGTCACCCAGCGGGGCCGACACCGCATCCGCCCCCGCCTCCACGAGCCGGTCCTGGAAGAATCCGGGAGCCAACAGGTAGCTGGCCACGCCCACCGCTCCCCCTCGTCGCCGGGCAGCCTCCAGTTCGTCGGGAAGATGCCGCGGAGTCGCCAGTTCCACCCGGACGCCCAGTTCCTGCCAGTGCTGGGCCAGGTCCGCGGCCATACGACGGGCCTGAGCCCGGCTGTGCGCGTGGGTGGATCCGGCCCACCCGATGATGGTCGTGGGCCATGGTCCGCCCGCCTCCTCCACGCGGGAGGCCAAGGCCTGCAGGACGAGGTCCTCGTCGAGGTCCGCCCCCAGGTGCGGCGTCACGCTGACATGGCTGGCCCGGCTGGCGGCCTGCGGGATGTCGACGCGGACATGGTGCCCCTCCCCCAGGAAGGCGGGAACGATGAGGTCACCGTCGCCGACGACGTCGGCCAGCCGCGGCCCGCAGACATCCACCCAGGCCAGGCGGACCGGCTCGGCCAGCCGCCAGGACAGCGCTTCGCGGATCCGCTCCACGCAGGCCCGGCCGGTGACCGAGTGAGTGCCGTGGGCGGCAAGGATGATGCTCATCGGGACCCCTCGACAAGCTCGGGAACCGAGGTGGTGTCCGGAGCCGAGGAGCCGGAGCCAGCAGCCCTCGCATCGGCGCGATGCCGACGAATCCCCAGGACGACCGAAGCGGCCCACAATGCCAGCAACACCAGGGTGATCGGGTGGCGCGCCGTCTGCGGCACGTCGAAGCTGGAGAAGACGTGTCCCAGGTTGGTGACGACGATGGCGCCGCCCACCAGCCCGCCCATGATCTGCGCAGGGATCCGGCTGACCAGCCACGCCGCCAACGGCGCCGCCACCAGGCCGCCGGCCAGCAGCACCAGGACATAGCTGAGCCGCACCCCCGCGCTGCCCAGGCTGAGCACGAAGCCCAGGGAGGCAGCCACGGAGACAAGGAACTCCGAAGTGTCCACCGAGCCGATCACCGTGCGCGGCGCAGTCCGCCCCGCACTGACCAAGGCGGTGGTGGAGATGGGCCCCCATCCACCACCACCCGTCGCATCCACGAAACCGCCAACCAGGCCCAAGGGCGCCAGGAAACGCGACCCGTGTGGGGACACGCGGGCCTCGGAGACGTGGGTGCGGCGAAAGGTGAAGCGCCCCAGGATGAACACGCCGAGCCCCACCAGCAGCAGCGCCATCACGGGACGAGCCGCCTCGGTGGACAGGTGGGACAGCACCGTGGCTCCGGCAAAGGAACCGATGGCCCCGGGGATCCCCAGACGAAGCACCAACCACCAGTCCACATTGCGCAGCTTCATGTGCGCGGCACCGGAGGCGACATTGGTGCCCAGCTCGGCCAGGTGGACCGAGGCGCTGGCCACGGCGGGCGACAGCCCACCGGCCAGCAGCACCGACGTCGAGGTGATGCCGTAGCCCATGCCGAGCGAGCCGTCGATCAACTGAGCGACGAGCCCGGCCAGGGCGAGGAAGATGAGTTGCTTCATCGGGACAATCCCTACTGTGAAGAGGTTCCTGGGTCAGATGGCCCAGTTGAAGGCGGACTGGGGATGCACGATGCCCGGGGTCGCGGGATCGTTCACCATGCCGGCGGCCAGTGTGAGCCCCTGCTGCGCGTCGACCAGGAGGAAGGCGCCACCGGGCCGCGAGGTCTGGTAGCTCTCCGCCATCACGGGCGAGGCCAGCTTGAGCCGCACCCGGCCGATGTCGTTGAGTTCCAGGTGCTCCACCGGTTCGGGAGTCATCGTGTTGAGGTCCAGACGGCCCTCCAGGTCCCGGACGATGGCCTGCACGGTACGGGTGGAGTGCTTGAGCAGCACCCGCTGGCCGATCCGCAAGGGAGTGTCCGCCAGCCAGCTGACCATGGCATCCACCTCGGTCACCGGTTCCGGGGCGGCATCCGCTGCGGCGATCAGTTCCCCGCGGGTGATGTCGATCTCGTCGGCCAACCGTAGGTTCACCGACTCCCCTGCCCTTGCCTCGGTGCGGCTGGACTCCTTGCCGGGAGCCGGGGCGATGTCGATCCCCACGATTCTGGTGCGGCGCCCGCTGGGCAGCACCACCACCTCGTCGCCAACCCGCGCCGTGCCCTGGGCGATCTGCCCGGCGTAGCCGCGGTACTCGACGAATTCCGGGCTGACGGCACCCTGCTGGGGGCGCAGCACGTACTGCACGCCGAAACGCAGCGGCAGTTCGTCGCGGCCGGACCCCTCTGACGGGATCGCCTGGGGCTCGATGGTCACCAGCAGCTCGAGCAGGCTGGGGCCGTCGTACCAGGGGGTGCGGGAGCTCCGGTCCACGACATTGTCGCCGTCCAGGGCGCTGACCGGGATGGTGGTCAGGCCCTCGACGCCCAGCTCCTTGCCGACCTGCTGGATGTCCGCGGCGACCTCGTCGTAGCGGTCCTGGCTGAAGTCCACCAGGTCCAGCTTGTTGACGGCCACCACGACGTGCGGCACGCGCAGCAGGGCCGCGACGGCGAGGTGGCGCCGGGTCTGTTCCAGCACGCCGCGGCGCACGTCCACCAGCAGCACCAGCACGTCGGCCGTGGAGGCGCCCGTGACGGTGTTGCGGGTGTACTGCACGTGTCCGGGGCAGTCTGCCAGGATGAAGGTGCGCTCGGCGGTGGCGAAGTAGCGGTAGGCGACGTCGATGGTGATGCCCTGCTCGCGTTCGGCGCGCAGGCCGTCGGTGAGCAGCGCGAGGTCCGTGCCGGTCAGGCCGCGCTCCTTGCTGACCCGCTCCACGGCGTCGAGCTGGTCGGCGAGGATGGACTTGGAGTCATAGAGCAGCCGCCCCACCAGGGTGGACTTGCCGTCGTCGACGCTGCCGGCCGTGGCCAGCCGAAGCAGGGTGGCG
This sequence comes from Luteococcus japonicus, assembly GCF_003752415.1. Taxonomy (NCBI): domain Bacteria; kingdom Bacillati; phylum Actinomycetota; class Actinomycetes; order Propionibacteriales; family Propionibacteriaceae; genus Luteococcus; species Luteococcus japonicus. The sequence goes on from NZ_RKHG01000001.1 coordinate 791,887, forward strand.
TTCTCGGTGATCTGGCTGCTCATCAGAAGTAGCCCTCCTTCTTGCGGTCTTCCATGGCGGCTTCGGAGATGCGGTCGTCGGCGCGGGTCGCGCCCCGCTCGGTGAGGGTGGTGGCGGCAACCTCCACCACGACGTCGGAGACGTCGGTGGCGTCGGACTCCACGGCGCCGGTGCAGGACATGTCACCGACGGTGCGGTAACGCACCTGCTTGGTGATGACCTGCTCCTCCTCGCGCGGCTGGGAGACGGGCCCCACGGCCAGCCACATCCCGTCGCGGGCGAAGACCTCGCGTTCGTGGGCGTAGTACAGGCTGGGCAGCTCGATCTGTTCGCGCTCGATGTAGCGCCACACGTCCAGCTCGGTCCAGTTGCTCAGCGGGAAGACCCGCACGTGTTCGCCGGGGCGGTGCCGGGCGTTGTACAGGTTCCACAGCTCGGGGCGCTGGTTGCGGGGGTCCCACTGGCCGAACTCGTCGCGCAGGCTGACGATGCGCTCCTTGGCCCGCGCCTTCTCCTCGTCGCGACGTCCACCGCCGTAGACGGCGTCGAAGCGGTTCTCGGCTATGCCGTCCAGCAGGGGCATCGTCTGCAGCGGGTTGCGGGTGCCGTCCCGGCGCTCGGTGAGGCGGCCGTCGTCGATGTAGTCCTGCACGGACTTGACCACCAGCCGCAGGCCCAGGCGCTCGACGGTCCGGTCCCGGAAGTCGATCACCTCCGGGAAGTTGTGGCCGGTGTCCACGTGCATCACCGGGAACGGAATGGGTCCCGGCCAGAAGGCCTTGGCGGCCAGGTGCAGCATGACCACGGAGTCCTTGCCGCCGCTGAACAGCAGCACGGGACGCTCCAGTTCCGCCGTGGTCTCCCGGAAGATGTGGATGGCCTCGGACTCGAGGGCATCGAGATGGTTGAAGGTGCTCACAGGTGGATCCCGCATTCTGTCTTGGCGAGGCCGGCCCAGCGGCCGGCTCGGGGGTCTTCTCCGGGGGCGACGCGACGCGTGCAGGGGGCGCAGCCGATCGACGGGTAGCCGTCGGCCAGCAGGGGGTTGACCGGCACGCCGTGGGTGGTGGCGAAGTCCAGCACGTCGTCGAAGCTCCAGGCGGCGATCGGGTTGAGCTTCACCATCTGGTGGGTCTGGTCCCATTCGACGAGCTGGGCATTGGCGCGCAGCGCATTGTCCTCGCGGCGGATCCCGGTGACCCATGCCTCATAGCCGCGCAGTGCCCGGGCCAGCGGCTCCACCTTGCGGATCCCGCAGCAGGCCCCCGGGTCACGGTCGTGCAGCTTGGCGCCGTACTGGGCGTCCTGCTCGGCGACGGTGATCCGCGGCAGCACCTCGACGATGTTCACCGGCCAGGTGCGAGCCAGCTCGTCGCGTGTCTGCAGGGTCTCCGGGAAGTGGTAGCCGGTCTCGAGGAAGAGCACGTCGACCCCGGGGACGCTCTGGCTGACCAGCGCGGGCAGGATGGTGTCGGCGGCCATCGAGCAGGCGACGGCCAGTTCGGTGCCGAACTCCTCGGCGGCCCACCCGAGCAGCTCCTCTGCGGGTGCATCGACGAAGCGCTGCTGTGCCTGCTCGACGAGCTGTTGCAGCTCGGCGCTGGAGCGCCGTTCCCGACGCTCCCTGACCACCGGGGTGGCGGGCTCGGGCGTGTCCCCGAGGTCGATCTCCACTCCGGACAGGACATGGCTGAACAGGCTCATCGCAGGGCCTCCTCGTCTGCTCGGTGCGCCCACTCGGCAAAGGTCTCGTCGCCCTGGTGGCCGTCGAGGTAGCTGCGCGTGACGCGTTCCACGTAGTCGGGCAGGTCATCGGCAGTGATCTTCAGTCCACGTACGGTGCGCCCCAGACCGGCCTCGTCGCGCTCCTGGCTGGCCAGGCCGCCGCCCAGGTGCACCTGGAAGGCGAAGTCGTCGCCGGCCAACTGGCCCTTGAGCCCGATGTCGGCAATCTGGATCCGGGCGCACGAATTGGGGCAGCCGTTGATGTTGAGGCTGATCGGCCGCGGCAGCTCCACGTCGTCCAGCCGCTGCTCCAGGTCCGTGATGGTGCGCGCGGCCAGGCCCTTGGTCTCGACGAAGGCCAGCTTGCAGTACTCGATGCCGGTGCAGGCCATCGTGGCGCGGCGGAAGGGCGACGGCTTGGCGGTCAGGCCGAGCTCCTCCATCCCGGCGACGAGCTCTTCCACCTTGCCCGGGTCCACGTCCAGGACCAGCAACTTCTGGTGTGGGGTGAAGCTGATCCGGCCGGACCCGGCGGCCTCCGCCAGGGCCGCGACGCCGGTCAGGATGGTGCCGGACAGCCGGCCCACCGTCGGGGCGAAGCCGACGTACTTGCGGCCGTCCTTCTGGTCCCCGACGCCGACGTGGTCGGCACTCCCCACGGCCTTGGCCGGGGCGGGGCCGTCGGGCAGTTCACGGCCCAAGTACTCCTCCTGCAGCACCTGGCGGAACTTCTCGGGACCCCACTCGGCGAGCAGGAACTTCAGGCGCGCCTTGGTGCGCAGCTTGCGGTAGCCGTAGTCGCGGAAGATGCCGCAGACGCCGGCCCACACCTCGACGGCCTCCTCCGCGCGGACGAAGACGCCCAGGCGCTCGGCGAGGCGGGGCGTGGTGGACAGCGCGCCGCCGACCCACAGGTCGTAGCCCGGCCCGAACTCGGGGTGCTCGACGCCGACGAAGGAGATGTCGTTGATCTCGTGCACCACGTCCAAGCTTGGGTGCCCGGTGATCGCAGTCTTGAACTTGCGGGGCAGGTTGGCGAACTGCTCGTCGCCGATCCACCGCTCGCTGATGGCGCGGGCGGTGGGCGTCGGGTCGATGATCTCGTCGGCGCTGATCCCGGCGACGGGGCTCATCAGGAAGCCACGCGGGGTGTCGCCGCAGGCCTCGGTGGTGGACAGGCCCACCGACTCCAGCCGACGCCAGATCTCCGGAACGTCCTCGATGGCGATCCAGTGGTACTGGACGTTCTGTCGGTCCGAGATGTCGGCGGTGTCGCGGGCGAAGTCGGTGCCGATGCTGCCTAGCACGCGCACCTGGTCGAGGTTGAGCTGCTGGCCGTCGATCCGGATGCGCATCATGAAGTACTTGTCGGACAGCTGTCCGGCGTCCAGCTTGCTGGTGCTGCGAGCGTCGATGCCGGGCTTGCGCTGGGTGTAGATGCCCAGCCAGCGGAAGCGGCCGTGCAGGTCGTCCTCGGGGACGGAGTCGATGCCCTGCTGGGAGTATACGTCGATGATCCGCTGGCGCACGGCCAGCGGGTTCTCCTCGGCCTTGAACTCCTCGTTGTGGTTCAGCGGGGTCTTGCCGTCCACGGCCCACTGGCCCTTGGACTGGCCCTCGCGGGGCGGACGGACGCGGCTGGGGGCCGCCTGGATGTTGTTCACGGGAGCTCACCTCTACAAAGGGGTGGCACGCAACGCACCAGGACGCGGACCTGCGTCTGGGAGTGGGTCAGAAAGATGTCCCGGGCGTCACGCGCCCGGACGAAGTGCCCAGTTCTGGGCAGGGGTCAGACGCGGATCAGGACATCTGACACATGCTGCCGTTGATGCGCAGCAAATCCACGTGGCGACGGGCCACGAGGTAGAGCGCAACGGTCTTCTGCATGCCGTGAATTCAAGCACACGGCCTCGCGAATCCCAAGCCCGTCTCGAATTCTGGGAGTCCACCCCACGAGACGTGACATGCAAAAGCCCCGGACATCGTTGTCCGGGGCCTGTGCGGAAGGTCGTGTGGAGATGCGCCGGGTTCAGACTCCGCGGAGTGCTGCGGTGGCGCCACCACGAGGCTCGTCATGTGCGCTCGTCGCGGACTCCACGGCGCGCTGCGGACGGGCGGTCCCGATGCTCTCGGCCGGCTCGGGATCGTACATTCCAGCGGCGGTGGAACTCGCGTGCAGTTCCTTGCGTCGCGAGGTTCCGACGATCAGACCGGTGATCACCAGGCCGATCAGCAGCGGGGCTCCCAAGGTGAGCAGCAGCATGTGACCGGTGCTGACGGGCGTGTACTCGGGCCATCCGGGAAAGGTGGACTCCAGTGCGTGGAGGAAGGGGAGCGCGCTCATGCGCCTGATACTAGCGGGTGCCTGCCGGATCCGGCAGGAGACGTTCCATGATCTCCGGTCACCGGTGACAGGGTTGCTTGATATGTTCGTCACCCGAGGGCCGCGGTGCCCCGGACGGAGAATTCCTGTGACTGACACCACCCTGATCCCGACGGCGGGCACGGCACCCGTCGAGGCACGGACCATCCTCTCCGAGGAGGAGATCCAGCGGACCCTGACCCGGATGACACACCAGGTCCTGGAGCTCTCCCACGGAGCACAGGGCCTCGTGCTGCTGGGAATCCCGACCCGCGGCGTACCCCTGGCGCACAGGCTGGCGCGGTCCATCGCAGAGGCCGAGGGCCTGGAGGTCCCCGTGGGTGTGCTGGACATCACCATGTACCGCGACGACCTGCGTCGCCACCCCACCCGAGCGGCCGGGCGCAGCCAGATTCCGGCACCCCTCGAAGGACGCACCGTGCTGCTGGTGGACGACGTGCTCTTCTCCGGACGCACCGTGCTCGCCGCCCTTGACGCCTTGAAGGACATCGGCCGCCCGGGCCGCGTCATGCTCGCCACCCTGGTGGACCGCGGGCACCGGGAGCTGCCCGTGCAGGCCGACGTCGTCGGTCTTCGGATCGGCACCGCCCGCGACGAGCACGTCATCGTCCACCTGGCCGAGGTCGACGGCGAGGACAAGGTCACCATCCAGCGCATCCCCGAGGAGAACCGATGAAGCACCTGCTGGCAGCCAGTGACCTGGACCGCCCCCAGACCCTGGGCATCCTGGACCTGGCGGAACAGATGCACGACATCCAGGGCCGCGAGGTCAAGAAGATCCCCGCACTGCGCGGCCGCACCATCGTCAACCTCTTCTTCGAGGACTCCACCCGCACCCGGACCTCCTTCGAGATCGCCGGCAAGTGGATGAGCGCGGACACCATCAATGTCTCGGCCAAGGGTTCGAGCGTCAGCAAGGGCGAGTCCATGAAGGACACCCTGCTCACCCTGGACTCCATGGGCGTCGACTGCTTCGTCATCCGCCACGCCGGGTCGGGCACCGTGCAGCAGGCGGCCAACTGGGTGCGCGCCAGCATCGTCAATGCCGGCGACGGTGCCCACGAGCACCCCACCCAGGCGCTGCTGGACAGCTACTCGATGCGCCAGCACTGGCGCACCCTCGACGGCGGTCCGGTCAATGACTTCGAAGGACGCACGGTGGCCATCACCGGCGACCTGCTCCACTCGCGGGTCGTGCGCAGCAATGTCAGTCTGCTCACCACGCTGGGCGCCAAGGTCCTGCTCTGCGCTCCCCCGACGCTGATGCCCACCGGTGCCGCCACCTGGCCCGTCGAGCTCGTCGACAGCTTCGACGAGGCACTGGCCCGCGCGGACATCGCCATGATGCTTCGCGTGCAGCGGGAGCGGATGAGTTCCGGCTTCTTCCCCAGTGAGCGGGAGTACATCGATGGCTGGGGGCTGACCGCCAGCCGACTGCGGGCGCTGAAGCCCGGCGTCGGCATCATGCACCCCGGCCCGATGAACCGTGGCCTGGAGATCTCCAGCGAGGCAGCCGACAGCGTCGGATCGCTGGTCCTCAACCAGGTCTCGGCGGGCGTCGCGGTACGCATGAGCGTCCTCTACCACCTGCTGGGCGGCCAGCAGGACAACTCCACCCAGGAAGGTGCCACGGCATGAGCGAGCAGGCCAACCACTACGTCATCACCGGAGCACGGCTCGCCGACGGCACCACCACGGACCTCTTCGTCCGCGACGACGTGCTGGTCGACGAGGCGCCCTCAGGCGCCGAGCGGATCGCCGCCGACGGGCTGCTGGCGTTGCCCGGTCTGGTGGACATCCACACCCACCTGCGCGAGCCGGGCCGAGAGGATGCCGAGACCGTCAGGACCGGCACCGAGGCCGCGGCCCGCGGTGGCTTCACCGCGGTCTTCGCGATGGCCAACACCCAGCCCGTCACCGACGACGCGGAGAAGGCCGAGTGGATCAAGCTGCTGGGCGAACGCGACGGTTCCTGCTACGTGCAGCCCATCGGCGCCGTCACCAAGAAGCTGGCCGGCAAGGAACTCTCGGAGATGGGCCTGATGGCCAAGAGCTCCGCCCAGGTACGGGTCTTCTCGGACGACGGCATGTGTGTGATGGACCCGCTGCTGATGCGCCGCGCGCTGGAGTGGGTCCGTCCCTTCGGCGGTGTGATCGCCCAGCACTCGCAGGACTCGTCGCTGGCCGGGCCGGGTGCCTGCTGCCACGAGAGCGAGATCAGTGGCCGTCTGGGACTCGGCGGCTGGCCCGCACAGGCCGAGAGCATCATCATCGCCCGCGACGTGCAGCTGGCGGAGCTGACCCGTTCCCGGCTGCACGTCTGTCACATCTCCACCGCGGAGGGCGTCGACGTGGTGCGCTGGGCCAAGAAGCGCGGCATCAATGTCACCGCCGAGGTCACCCCGCACCACCTGCTGCTCGGCACCCGTGAGGTGGAGGGCTATGACACGACCTTCAAGGTCAATCCCCCGCTGCGCACCGACGAGCACATCGAGGCAGTCCGGGAGGCCCTGGCCGACGGCACCATCGACGTCGTGGGCACCGACCACGCACCCCACGCCCCGCAGGACAAGGACCACGCCTTCGTCGATGCCCGCCCCGGCATGCTCGGGCTGGAGCAGGCGCTGGCCGTGGTGATGGAGACCATGGTCAACACCGGCCGAATGGACTGGTCCACCCTGGTGGATCGGATGAGCACCACTCCCGCCCGGATCGGCAACCTCGCGGGCCGTCAGGGTGTGGCGCTGGCTCCGGGCGCACCGGCCAACATCGTGCTGGTCGACCCGTCGGCACGCGCCTCGGTGGACCGGGAGGCATCGCGCTCGCGCAGCCGCAACAACCCCTACCATGGCCGCGAGCTGCCAGACCCCGTCGTGGCCACCTTCTGGGAGGGTCGCCGCACCTTCCAGCGCTGATCACCGTGACCCCTTCCGCCCGGCATACTCGCTGCCGGACGGAAAGGGGTCGGGCATGATCTTCTTCCTGGTGGGCGTGTGCTTCGTGGCCGTGATGCTGCTGGTCGCGCTCGTGGAGCAACGCGGAAATGAGGTGGGCGGCACCGTCATCAGCCGCCACGACGAGCTCTTCGGCCAGCCCCTGGGCGCCCTGCCCGGACCGGAGGGTGCCCCACGCGCCTCGCGACAGCAGCCGACGTGGACGCCCCGGTCGCCGTCCGCTTCGAACCCCCGGCGGGGGTACTGCCCGAACAGGTGGGGTGCTCACCACTGGGCACACCCAGAACAGCCACGTCGCCGCCGCCTTCATCCAGCTGGCGGTTGACGGCTACCTGCACCTGGGCCGTGTGGAGCGCCAGCATGGCAGGCTCCGCAAACGCACCCACCAGGAGTGGATGGTCACGGCGCTGCGACGTGCCGACCCCACGCTGACTCCCTTCCGTGCCGGACTGCTGACCGCCGTGACGAAGGTGGGACGGCCCGCCACCCTCAATGAACTCAAGCCGCATCTGGCCAGGGTGGTGCCGGACCTGCGCAAGGAACTGCGCGCCCATCCTGACCATGACCTGTGGTTCCCCCACATGTGTGAGGGCATCGTCCCCTTCGGCAAGTGCCTCACCACACCCGGAGCCAAGCAGCGCTCGGCGGTGGGAAGCACCCTGCGCTACCAGTGCGCGGGCTTCCGACACTTCCTGGCGGTGGCCGACGGCAGCCGGCTCCGTTTCGAGGAAGGCGCCGGCATCTTCAGCCGTTTCCTCCCCTGGGCCGTCGCCCTGGGCGTGACGGACAAATGGGTGAGAGCGCTTCGCCTCGCGTCCCACGACCTCGACGCGGATGTCACGGCCCACTGGTGCCATGACCTGGCCTGGTACGGGGACTTCTCGACGCTCGACCTGTAGGCCCTCGACGGGATGGGTGGCGGGCCGGGTGACGGGCTGGCGGACTTCTTCACGTCGCTGGGCGAGGCCATGGCTGACCTGGCCGAGGCAATCAATGACCTGGCCAGTGACCTCGGTGACGTCGGGGACTCCGGAGGTGGCGACGGCGGAGGCGACGGGGGTGGCGGAGGCGGCTGATCCGTCTCGACGCGCCGGGTGAGCCAGACAGCGGCGAACATAGTCCTCCCGGTCCGCACCCTCGATCTGGGGCCCGGTGGCCTCCAGCAGGCCGAGGGACACCTATTGCGCGGCATCGACCGTCGCCATCTCGGCGGCCTCCAGACCATCGAGAGTGGGGGCAATGCTGCTGGTCAGGCGGCAGCTGAAGACCTCCTGATGCTGCACCACCCGCACGCCCGCACAGGAGAACTCGACCGTCTCGTCGAGCACCGGACCGTGCAGCTCCTCAGGGGACAGGCGGACACCGGTCTCCTCGAAGAGTTCCCGCGAGGCGGCCCGGCAGGCGTCCTCATCACCCTCGACGGCGCCCCCGATGCTGAACCAGTAGGGCTGTTCCGGGCGATGGGGGCTCGTGCCCGTGCATCAGCAGGGCGCGGCCCTGCTCGTCGAACGGGATGACTCGTCCGGTCCATCGTTCCCAGGGGCAGGCAGCACCGGGCGAGCCCATCGCGACGCTCGAAGCCATCCGCTGGGCCGTCGCTGGACCACCGGGCGTCCCCCACGCGCGAGTCCTGTGGTGGGCACAGACCGACGTGCCGTCAGGGTTTCGGGGAGGATGACAGGAGATTGCGTGAGCGCAGACGAGACCATTGGGCCACCACTGATCCCCGGCCTGCAGTACAAGGGTCTGCTGGGTAGCGGAGGGTTCGCGCACGTCTACCGCTATGAGCAGACCGCGCGTCCAGGCACTGAAGGGCACCATCACCACAGACGGCAAGATCAAGGGCACCGTCGAGGCGGAGGGCGCCTGCATCATGCCCGACGGCAAGATCTACCAGGGCACCGACACCCTGAACGACAACCCGGTCACGGGCAACTCCGTCGACTACGAGATCCCGATGTACGACGCGGATGGCGTCGACCTCTCCAAGGTCAAGTGCTACACGTCCGCCTGATCCCCGAACAAGTCCCCGGCCGCATCACCCTGCGGCCGGCGACTTCTTTCGTCCGGGGATCTGATCGACGGGAATTCTCCTGCGGCTGCCAGCGTTGTATCCTGCCGGAGCAAGTATTCGGCCAATGAGTGAGGAGGGACGGCGATGGGCATCTTCTGGACCCGTCCCACCATCGACCATGGACGTCGGCAGACCACGGGCTGTCCGGACGAGCAGGTCTCGTTCCGCACACATCCCGAAAGGTCTCGTCTTGTCCACCTCCTCCCCTGCGGCTGACGCTCACGCGCGCCGTTCCATCCCCTTCTGGGCCAAGGTCTTCATCGGCCTGGCCGTCGGCATCCTGCTGGGCTACCTGGCCCGCACCTACGAGCTCACCTGGCTCACCGAGCTGCTCGTCACGGTCGGCACCATCTTCGTCAGTCTGCTGAAGGCCGTCGTCGTGCCGCTGGTGCTCTTCGCCCTGGTGGTCTCCATCTCCAACCTGCGGCAGGTCAACAATGCCGCCAAGCTGGCCATCAACACGCTGGTCTGGTTCGGCATCACCGCGGCCATCAGCGTCGCGATCGGCATCACCATCGGCCTGCTCACCAATCCCGGTTCGCATGCCTCCATCGACACCTCGACGGCGCATGCCGTCGCCACCCAGGGCAGCTGGCTGGACTTCCTGAAATCCCTGGTGCCCGGCAACATCCTCGGCCTGCAGGTCGACTCCTCGCTGGAAGGTGAGGGCGCGGACCTGGCCGTCAGCAGTGCCCTGAGCTTCAACGTGCTGCAGGTGGTTGTCATCGGCATCGCGCTGGGCGCCGCGGCCCTGGCCGTCGGTGAGCAGGTCGCCGCACCCTTCGTGGACTTCGCCAAGGCCGGCCTGGAGATCTTCCAGAAGCTGACCTGGTGGATCATCCTGCTGGCACCCATCGGCTCGGCCGGACTGATCGGCAAGGCCGTGGCCAACTACGGCTGGGACCTGGTGGCTCCGCTGGGCATCTTCACCCTCGACGTCTACCTCGGCTGCGCCCTGGTGATGTTCGTGATGTACCCGGCGCTGCTGGCGATGCACGGCCTGAGCCCCATCCGCTTCTTCAAGGGCGCGGGACAGGCCATCCAGCTGGCCTTCGTCTCGCGTTCGTCGGTGGGCACCCTGCCCGTCACCCAGCAGAATGTGATCGAGCGGCTGGGCGTGCCGCGTGAGTACGCCTCCTTCGCGGTCCCGATCGGCGCCACCACCAAGATGGACGGCTGCGCCTCGGTCTACCCGGCGCTGGCGGCGATCACCGTCGCCCAGCTCTTCGGTGTCCACCTGGGTGTGGGTGACTACCTGCTGATCGCCTTCGTCTCCGTGGTGGGTTCCGCAGCGACGGCGGGCCTGACCGGTGCCATCGTGATGCTCACCCTGACGCTGTCCACCCTTGGTCTGCCGCTGGAGGGCGTGGGCTTGCTGCTGGCCATCGACCCGATCCTGGACATGATGCGCACCGCCACCAATGTCGCGGGCCAGGCCGCCATCCCGGCGATCGTCGCCAAGCGTCACGGCATCCTTGACGAGGACGTGTACAACGGGGTCGTGAGCAGCTCCGACGCAGCCCTCCCGGTGCGGGAGCCTGCCACTGCGTGAGGCACACACGAAAGGGTCCCCGGAGCAATGCTCCGGGGACCTTTGCCGTGGCGGCATCACCCCATGACGGGGGTGCTCATCACCCTTCAGACGTCGCGACGTCCGTCGTTGTTGAGGTCCCGGTCCAGCTTGCCGTCACGCAGGTCGTTGTGCAGGTTGTCCCCGCGCAGCTGCTCGTCACGGACGTTGTTGGCGCGGACATGGTCGGTAGTGTTGGTGCGGCCCGGCTCGCGGTGCTCCACGTGAGCGGGACGCACGGTGGTGTGCTGCTCCGGCTTCTTCTTCAGACCGGCCAGGCCAGCCAGGCCGGCGAGCCCGAGCAGGCCCCACAGACCGGTACGGTCCTTCTTCTCCAGTGGGTCGGGGGCCCATCCGTGTCCCTACCGACTCCTCGACGCTAGGCCCAGGGCTGGGGCCAACACCAAGCCGATCCACTGTCAGCAAACGCGAAAACCCGGATTGACAAGCAATTACACCCACAGGGACGCACCCGAAGGGGCACTCCGCTCGGCGACTGAGGAAACCGCGAAGGCTGGCCCGGCTGACCTCAGGAGGCGACGACGGGGTCAACCTCCCGGAGTCGCGGCCCAGGCGACCTGCTGCGCCCAGGCGAGCACTGCAGGATCCACGACCGGGCGCATGAACTCGCTGACCACATTCGTGTCGGCGAGGATCATGGCAGGTTCACCTCACGAAGCCGCACATGCGTCGCTCCGGGACATTGCGGATCGTCAACGTGCTCATGCCCACCTCCTGACAGCAATGCCAGCAAGGGGTGGGCATGGCAGGCGGGCGTACTTCCCGCGGACCGTCGGCGTTCAGATGATCAGGGAGACCAACAGCACCGTGACCAGAGCCGTCACGGACAGGACGGTCTCCATCAGCGACCAGGTCTTGATGTTCTCCCCGACGCTGACGCCGAAGTACTCCTTGACCAGCCAGAAGCCGGCGTCGTTGACGTGGGAGAAGAAGACCGAGCCAGCGCCGATCGCGAGCACCAGCAGGGCTGCGTGGGTGCTGGTCATGCCGGCAGCGACGGGGGCCAGGATGCCGGCGGTGGTGATGGTTGCCACCGTGGCCGAGCCCGTTGCCAGGCGAATCATCACGGCCACCAGCCAGGCGAGCAGCAGCGGAGAGACGGCACTGCCGGAAGTCCAGTTGGCCAGCATGGTGCCGATGCCGGTGTCCACCAGCACCTGCTTGAAACCGCCACCGGCGCCGACGATCAACAGGATCCCCGCGATGGGCGGCAGGGAGTTGCCGATGGTGTCACTCATCTGCTGGCCGGTCATCCCCGACGCGCGTCCGAGGCTGAAGATGGCCAGCAGGTGGTCAGCAGCAGCGCCACCAGGGGCTCACCGATGAAGTCCAGGCTGTGCCGCACCGGGTTGCCGGTGTCCAAGAAGATGTCCGCGAAAGCCTTGCCCATCATGAGCACGACGGACAGCAGCACGGTGGCCAGCGTGATGCCAAAGCTCGGCTGACGAGGGGCGATGCCCGAGTGACCCTGCTCGTCGCCATTGGCGCTGACGAACAGCGCCGGAGCGCCGACCGGCACCCACTTGGCGGCGAGGGTGGAGAAGAGCGGACCAGCTACGGCCAGCGTCGGGATGGCCACCACCACACCAAGACCCAGGGTGATGCCCAGGTCCGCCTTGACCAGGCCGATCGTGGCCAGCGGGCCGGGGTGCGGCGGCACCAGCGCGTGCATCACGGACAGGCCGGCCAGCGCGGGGATGCCCACCTTCATCAGCGGCAGCTCGGTGCGACGGGTGACCAGGATGATCACCGGGATGAGCAGCACCAGGCCGATCTCGAAGAACATCGGCAGGCCGATCAGACCACCAACCAGGGCCATCGCCCACGGGATCTGGGCCGGGCCGGGCTGGCCTTGCCGACGATGGTGTCGACCAGCTGGTCAGCACCGCCGGAATCGGCCAACCGGCGCCCGATGATGGCGCCCAGGGCGATCAGCACACCCACGCCGACGACGGTGGAACCGACGCCGGTGGTGAAACTCGTCGTGATGCCCTTCAGTGGCAGCCCGGCAAGGGCACCGACCAAAAGGGAACCGATGATCAGGCTGAGGAAGGGGTGCAGCTTGAACTTGGTGATCAGTAGCACGAGGACGGTGATGCCAACCAGGGCGGCGGCGATCAACTGGCCGCCGGGGGCGGTTTGGAGAAGGGTGAGCATCGTTGGTACTGCAGTGTCTGTGGCGAAGGTGTCGGGTGGTTCGGGGTCAGTTCTGGGGCTGGCCGAGGGCGGTCAGCGCGTCGGCGACGAGACTGTCGACGGGTGCGCAGAAGTCGAGGGTGACCCCGCGCTCGTCGGCCTGCAGCGATTCGAGGGTGGCGTACTGCGAATCGACCAGGCTGGCGGGCATGAAGTGCCCGGGGCGGCTGGCGACGCGACGGGCGGCCTCCGGCTTGGGTCCGGCCAGGTGCAGCATCACGACGTCGGGTGCCTGGCTGCGCAGGAGGTCTCGATGACTCCGCTTGAGCGCCGAGCAGGCCACCACTGCCCCATCCTGGTCGCGTTCCGCGAGCCAGCTGCTGATTCGTTCCAGCCAGGGCTTGCGGTCGTCGTCGTCCAGGGGGTGGCCGGCGGCCATCTTCGCGACGGCCTGTTCGGAGTGGAAGGCATCTCCGTCCCGGAAGGGCACGCCCAGGTGAGCGGCGACGGCCTCACCGATGGTGGTCTTGCCGCAACCGGCGACTCCCATCACCACGACCAGGGGCAATGCGTCAGTCATTGTCGTCTTCTTCCTCGAAGGCACGGACCTCGGTGTCCGTCCCCCAGAGTGTGCGCCTCTAAATAGTATTTTGCAACATCCACTAGCTCCCAAGTACCACTTGGAGCTAGGCTGGCGGCATGGCATCGGCGCTCACCCTTCGAGTCCTGGACGAGCTGGGACGCAGCATCGTTGCTGGTCAGATCCCTGCCGGCAGCATCTGGTTGCTGGACGACCTCGTCACACGCCACGGTGTCTCCCGCACGGCCGTGCGTGACGCGATCAAGGTGCTGGAGGCGCAGGGACTCGTCCGGCCACGCCGGCACGTCGGGATCGAGGTGCTGGGCCAGCAGGACTGGGACGCCCTGTCGGACAATGTGGTGCGCTGGCGGCTCGATGGACCGGACCGGCTCGAGGCCTTGCACCAGATCAGCGAACTGCGCAGTGCGATCGAACCCATGGCCGCCGAGCTCGCCGCCCGGCACGCCACCGCGGAACAGCGTCGCGCCATCGACGAGGCCGCGCTGGGGATGCAGCACACGGGCGCGGTCCCGGACCTCGAGGCCTACCTGCGCCACGATGTCGTCTTCCACCGCACCCTGCTGCAGGCATCCGGCAACCCGATGTTCGCCTCGCTGGCCTACCTGGTGGAGCGCGTGCTCGACGCTCGCACCCACCACCACCTGATGCCCGAGAGGCCCAATGAGGACGCCATCCGCCTGCATCGACGGGTGGCGGAGGCCATCGCCACCCAGGATGCGACGGCGACGCGGCAGCGGATGGAGGCCATCGTCACCGAAGCGGTCGACGCCGTCGACGAGATGGTGGACGAGTCGTGATCCGGCACGCCGGTGAGCAACCATGGACCCAAGCCCCAACAGACAGGACAAGCATGAGCGAGCAGACCACCCCCGCCACCCGGCTGGCCGACGTCGGCGTGATCGGCATGGCCGTGATGGGCTCCTCCCTGGCCCGCAACATGGCCCACAAGGGATATGCCACCGCCATCTTCAACCGCACCTTCGCCAAGACCCAGGAAGTGATCGACAACCACGGCAGCGAGGGCACCTTCATCGCCTCCGAGAAGATCGAGGACTTCGTCGCCTCCCTGGAGCGTCCCCGTCGCATCGTGATCATGGTGCAGGCCGGCAAGGGGACCGACGCGGTCATCGACCAGCTGATCCCCTTGCTGGAGGCCGGGGACATCATCGTCGACGGCGGCAACTCCTTCTACGAGGACACCATCCGTCGCGAGGTCAAGGTCCGCGAGGCCGGGCTGCACTTCGTCGGTTGCGGCATCTCCGGTGGCGAGGTCGGTGCATTGGAGGGCCCCTCGATGATGCCCGGCGGTACCCGCGAGGCCTACGAGTCCATGGGTCCCATCCTGGAGAAGATCTCCGCCCAGTACGAGGGCGAGCCGTGCTGCACCTACATCGGCACCGACGGCGCCGGGCACTTCGTGAAGATGGTGCACAACGGCATCGAGTACGCGGACATGCAGTTCATCGGCGAGGCCTACACCCTGCTCAAGGCCGCGGGCCTGTCCAATGAGCAGATGGCCGACGTCTTCGCCGAGTGGAACACCGGTGACCTGGACTCCTACCTGATCGAGATCACCTCCGAGGTGCTGCGCCAGGTCGACGCCAGGACCGGCAAGGCTCTGGTGGACGTGATCGTCGACGCCGCCGGGATGAAGGGCACCGGCACCTGGACCGTGCAGTCCGCCCTGAAGCTGGGCGTGCCGGTCAACGCCATCTCCGAGGCCGTCTTCGCGCGCGCCATCTCCTCGTCGCCGGAGCTGCGCGAGCACGCGCAGTCCGCTCTGGAGGGCCCCGACGGTTCCCTGTCCGTCGACGACGTGAAGGCCTTCACCGACGACATCCGCCAGGCGCTGTGGGCCTCCAAGGTGGTGGCCTATGCCCAGGGTCTGGACGAGATCCGCATCGCCGGGCAGGAGTATGGCTGGGAGATCGACGTGGCCGCCGTCGCCAAGATCTGGCGCGACGGGTGCATCATCCGCGCCAAGCTGCTCGACCGGATCAGCAATGAGTACGCGGCGAACAACCTGGTGACGCTGCTGGAGGCCCCCTCCATCAAGGCGGAGCTGGCCAAGGGCCAGGACGCGTGGCGTCGGGTGGTCACCACCGCGATCACCGCGGGTGTGCCGGTGCCGGGCTTCAGCTCGTCTCTGGCCTACTACGACCAGGTGCGGGCGCCGCGGCTCAACGCGTCGCTCACCCAGGGGCTGCGCGACTACTTCGGCGCGCACACCTACCGGCGCATCGACGCCGAGGGTGCGTTCCACACCCTGTGGTCGGGCGACAAGTCCGAGGTTGCGGGCGACGCCGGCAACCACTGAGTCGTCGACGTCGGCTGAGCCTGTCGAGACCTACGTCGCGCCGGTCCCTGCACCCCGCTCCCCGCACACCCGTATCCAGGAACTGTCATGTAGCAACACTTCTGGGACACCGGGGTGTCATGACTTCTGGGACGGTCGGGTGTCATGACATCTGGGGCAGTTCGCTGGGGGAATGGGAAGCGCATTGTCGCCACGGGTTCGTGAGCAGATCGTCCGGTTCGATCCCGACGTGGAGCAGGTCTCGGTCAGCGAGTTCTGCCGACGGGCGGGGATCTCGACATCCTCGTTCTACCGAGTCCGAGACAAGGCCACCGAACGCGGGCTGGCCGCGGCGTTGGTCCCCGAGTCACGGGCGCCCAAGCATCCCGCCACCATCTACACGGACTGGACTCGTCTCCTGGTACGCGTGACCCATGCGGAGCTGGTGGCCGAGGGCAAGGACTGTGGCCCGTGGTCGGTCGAGTGGCGCCTGTTTCAACGGGAGGCGGACCCGCTGCCGTCTCGGTCCACGATCGCCTGGATCCTGCGCAGCGAAGGCCTGTCAGCGCCCTCACCCCGCACACGTCCCCGCGCCTCGTACCGTCGCTTCCGACGAGCCAGGGCCAACGAACTGTGGCAACTCGACGGCATGGAATGGCACCTGCCTGAGATCGGGCTGGTCACCATCTACCACGTCGTCGACGACCATTCCCGCCTCTGCCCAGCCCTGATCGCCGTGGCAGGTGGCGAGTCCACGGCCGGCGCCCGGCAGGCCCTCCAATCCGGGATCGATGCGTTCGGCCCGCCTCAGAGCGTGTTGTCCGACAACGGCGCGGCGTTCAACCAGCACCGACGCGGACGCTTGTCCGCGACTGAGGTCTGGCTAGCCGGGCTTGGGATCCGGCCGATCTCGGGGCGGGTCAGCCACCCACAAACCCAAGGCAAGGTCGAACGCTCTCACCAGCCACTGCAACGCTGGCTCCATGCCCGCACACCGACCACCCTGCAGGACCTCACCCAGGCCCTGGACGGCTACCGGAACTGGTACAACCACGAACGCCAACACCAAGGCCTGGGGCATCACCTGACGCCCATGGCCGTCTGGCAAGTAGCCTCCAAGGCCGGACCCGAGCCCCGAGCGATTCCGCTCGACCTGCTCTACAGCCAGTCCTTGCGGCAGCCCACCCAGCCCGCAAAGAACCGGATCGAGGACCGCACTATCGGCGGGGACCTGCGCACCGCGTGGAAGGGCACCAGCATCGGTTTCGGCCCTGGCATGGCCCACCAACTGGTCCACCTCGTCGAAACCGACGGCCAGCTCGACATCTTCGACGACAACGGTGAACTCCACGCCAGCATCCCCTGGCCATCACCCACCAAATACGTCTCGGTCACCCAACCACCCCACCGGCTGGTCCCCGTCATCGACCGCCGCAGCCGCGCCTACAAACTGTCCCAGATGTCATGACATCTGGGAGTCCCAGAAGTGATGAGACATGACACCCGTATCCAGGAACACGGCCCGGCGCACCGAGTACAAGCGGGCGCGACGTCGGCTCAGCCCTCCACCGACGACCGGGCAGCACACGACGGCCGAGCCTGTCGAGGCCCCTCGAGCTCGGGGGCCGTGAGAAAGGCGCCCCCACCGCAATGGTGGGGGCGCCTTCGTGCGTCGAATCAGGCCTTCTCGACGGCCTTCTTCTTGGTCCACGTGTACAGCCCGCCGACGAGCGCGGCAAAGACCACAATGCCCAGCAGCTGCGCCGGGTTGGCCCAGGCCTTGCTGGTCACCACGGACATCGGCTCCTCTTCGCCGGTGGCGGCCACGATGCCGGCGTAGAGCACGCCGAACAGGCTCTCGCCGACGATCAAGCCGGTGGCCAGCAGGGTTCCCATCCGCTTGGAGCGCTCCGGATTGGCGGTGCGGTCGGCCCACTTGTCGTAGAACAGCCCCAGCAGGGCACCGGTCGGGATCATCAGGGTGAGGCTGATCGGCAGGTACATACCCATGCCGACGGCCAGCGGGGGCAGCGCCATCCGGCCCTTGGTGGTCTTGCCCAAGGTCTCGTTGATGGCGATCACGACACACCCGATCAGCGCACCGATGCCGAGCAGGTTCCAGTCCAGCCCGCCACCCAACACACCCTTGGCGAGGGTGGAGATCAGCGAGGCCTGCGGGGCGGCCAGCGCGCCGGAGCCCGCACCGGGAGCACCCGCGAAACCGAAGGAGGTGTTCATCACGCCCAGCACGGGCGGGATGATCGCGGAACCGAAGGCGACGCCGATGATCAGCGCCACCTGCTGCTTCCACGGCGTGGCGCCGACCAGCTGGCCGGTCTTGAGGTCCTGCAGGTTGTCATTGGAGATGGTGGCGACGCCGAAGACCACCGCGGTGGTGAACAGGGTGTAGGCCACCAGGGCCTCGGTCATCTCACCGGTGCCGGCGCCGTGCACGCCCTTGATCAGCAGCGCGGCGGCGATGGCGACGATGATGCCGACTCCGGAGATGGGCGAGTTGGACGCACCGATCAGTCCGGCCATGTAGCCGCAGACCGAGGCGACGAACAGGCCGACGAGCAGCACGAAGATCACCGAGGTGATCACCAGGCCGGTGGAATTGCCCTCCAGAGGGGTCCCGCGGGTGAACAGCCACAGCAGGGCGCCGATCGGGAACATCGAGGCGAGGGTGGTGCCGATGACCACCTTCATCGAGAGGTCGCGCTCCTCCACGGCAAGATCCGCACTGGCGATCTTGTGGGAGGCAAGCGATTCGGAGATGCCCTTGATGATGGGGCCGATGATCTTCACCAGCGTCCACACCGCGGCCACCGCCATGGTGCCGGCACCGATCAGCCGCACGTCGGTGGAGAAGATGGCCTTGACCCCGTCGGCGAATGGTTCGGCTGCGTCCAAGTGGCCGCGGCTCATGAAGGGCAGGATGAAGCCGTAGCTGATCAGCAGGCCGACGATCATGGCAATGCCCACGGTGATGCCCACCAGGTGACCGACGCCGATCAGGGCCAGCGACAGGCTGGACCCGACCAGGGTGCCACCGGTGCCCACCCTGAAGGCCTTCTCGACGCCCTCGGCGACGAGCTTCATCTTGGCCACGATGGTGAACAGGGCCGCGGACAGGCCGGCGACGGTGATCACCTTCAGGCCTCGGGCATTCTCCTCGCCGCCCTCGGCGGAGTCACCGACGCGCAGCACCTCGGCGGCGGCGACGCCTTCCGGGTAGGGCAGGTCGGAGCCCGTCACCAGCGCACGACGCAGCGGGATGGAGTACATGACGCCCAGCAGGCCGCCGAAGAAGCAGACGGCCGCGGTGGTCCAGTACGGGAAACCCTGCCAGTAGCCGAGCATCACCAGGCCGGGCAGCACGAAGATGATGGCGCTCAGCGTGCCGGCCGCCGAGGCGATGGTCTGGACGATGTTGTTCTCGACGATGGTGTGGTCGTGGAACATGCGCAGCACGGCCATCGAGATGACCGCGGCGGGGATGGAGGTGGCGAAGGTCAGGCCGACCTTGAGGCCCAGGTACACGTTCGCGGCCGTGAAGACCAGCGTGATGATGCCGCCGATGATGACACCGCGCAGGGTGAGCTCCTTGAGGCCCGCCCTGCCGGATGTCCCGGCGGTGTTGACGTGGGTAGAGGACAAGAGATTCTCCTGATGCGGGGGGGCGCACTCGGGTGTACGCGACCCGCAAACTGTAGTTCCCGGCACGTGAATCTCCGCATCCGGCCCCCGTCGAAGGTGTCGCGGAGGGCTGGGAGAATGGGATGCGTGAACCCCTTGGACGTCCCGATCGACCCGACAACCCTCAACCACGTCGTGCGATTCATCGACCTCACGGGAGTCCTGTTCAACGCCATTCTGGGCGGCGTCATGGCCCGCTCCGAGAACATGGACCCCGTGGGCTTCGGCACCCTGGCGATCTGTTCGGCGTTGGGTGGCGGCATGATCCGCGACACCCTGATGCAGCGTGGGACCCCCGTCGCCCTGGTGGACAGCGCCTACTTCACCGTCGCCCTGCTGGGTGCCGCGGTCGCCTTCATGATCCCCATCACCCACCACTTCTGGGACCGCTCATTCCCCGTGATCGACGCCCTGGCCCTGGGGGCCTGGGCCGCCGCGGGCTCCCAGCGGGCGCTGGCCCACGACTTCAGCGCCATGTCCGCCGTCCTGCTCGGCACCGTGACCGCGGTGGGCGGCGGCATGCTGCGTGACATCCTGCTGCGCCGCATCCCGACGGTCTTCGGCGGGAACACTCTCTACGCGACCAGCGCCATGGCGGGAAGCCTGGTGACCGTGCTGCTGTGGCCCACGGGCAACCACGAGCTGGCGACGATGGCCAGCTTCGCGGTGGGCAGCGGACTCACCCTGGGCGGCATCTGGCGTGGCTGGACATTGCCGATGGCCTTCAGCCTGCGGCCGCGCAGCACCTTCAGTGCCCTGCCCCGGCCCACCTGGTGGCGCGGCGTGAAGCCGCCACGCCAGCGCTCCCGGCACCACGAGTCCCGGGTGCATCCCGAGTCTGCGGATGACTAGTCTGGTGCAGGTGACTTTCGACGACCAGAACTGGTGGCGCCACGCCGTCACCTACCAGATCTATCCGCGCAGCTTCGCCGACGCGAACAATGACGGCACCGGTGATGTCCGGGGCATGATCCAGAAGCTCCCCCACCTCAAGAGCCTCGGGATCGACGCCGTCTGGGTGTCGCCCTGGTACCCGTCTCCGCTGTGGGACGGCGGCTATGACGTCGCCGACTACTGCGACATCAACCCGGACTTCGGCAGCCTGGCCGATGCAGACGAGTTCGTGGCGAAGGCCCACGAGCTGGGTCTCAGGGTGCTGATCGACCTGGTGCCCAACCACTGCTCCATCGACCACCCGCTCTTCCAGAAGGCCCTGGCCGCCGCTCCGGGCTCCCCCGAACGTGACATGTTCATCTTCCGCGACGGGATCGGCGAGGACGGCAACCAGCCGCCCACCAACTGGGGCGCCCTGTTCGGTGGCTCCATGTGGGAACGCACCACCAATCCCGACGGCACTGCCGGGCAGTACTACCTGCACATGTTCGCCCCGGAGCAGCCCGACTGGAACTGGGAGAACGAGGCGGTGCGCGCGGAGATCGACCGCGTGCTGCGCTTCTGGTTCGACCGTGGCGTGGACGGCTTCCGCGTCGACGTGGCCGACTCCCTGGTCAAGGCCCCCGACTTCCAGGACACCCCGATCGACCCGTTGACCGGGATGGGCTCCTGGCAGAAGGTGCCCGGGTCTCCCCTGTGGGACCAGCCGGGTCTGGCCGAGATCCAGCGTCGTTGGCGTGCGCTGGCCGAGAGCTATGCCGGCACCGAACTGGGTGCCCGGATCTTCGTCTCCGAGGCCTACCTGCCGCTGGATCGCCTCGTGGAGTACGTGCGGAGCGACCGGTTGAACACCAGCTTCAACTTCGAATTCCTGCAGTCCGAGTGGGCGGCCGACAGCATGCGGATCGTGATCGACGAGTCCATCCGTGCGCATGACTCCGTCGGGGCACCCACCACGTGGGTGCTGGAGAACCACGACGTGCTGCGCGCCACCACCCGTTACGGCAAGAGCCTGTCCGGGCGTCACTTCGGCACCATGGACGAGGACGAGGACGGCCACTGGCAGGAGCACATGCAGGACCTGCCCACCGACGTCGAGTTGGGCCGTCGCCGTGCCCGTGCCGGCGCCGCGCTGATGCTGGCGCTGCCCGGCGGCGCCTACGTCTACCAGGGCCAGGAGCTGGGTCTGGAAGAGGTGGAGGACCTGCCCGACGAGTTGCGCCAGGACCCGACGTGGATCCGCTCCAACCACACAGTGAAGGGCCGCGACGGCTGCCGCGTCCCGATCCCGTGGTCCGGCACCGAGGCCCCCTTCGGCTTCGGAACCGATGCCGAGCCGTGGCTGCCCCAGCCCGCCGGCTGGGCGGACCTCACCGCCGAGGCACAGGAATCCGATCCAGCCTCGACGCTGAACCTCTTCCGTACCCTGCTGCGGCTGCGCCATGAGCTCGAAGCCCTGGGCGACGGCACCATGACGTGGGATGAGTCCGGTGAGCAGGTCCTAAGTTTCACCCGCGAGCCCGGTTTCCGGTGCGTGGTGAACTTCGGCGCCGAGCCGGTGGCGTTGGAGGGCGAGGTCCTGCTCTCCACCGACGAGCTCGTCGACGGCAAGCTCCCCACCGACACGGCGGCCTGGCTGCGCGCCTGACCCCGGCTTGACCGTAAGGGGCCTGGACGGGCTCGGCCGACAGTGGCCGAGCCCGTCCAGGCCCCTGGGTGCGCCGGGGCTCAGCTGACCAGCATTCGCCCCAGCGCCTCGCGGGTGGACTGGGGAAGTTCGCGCTTGACCCCGGACGCGTCGGTGCAGACCTGCACGGTGCGGGCGCGGGCCAGCACCTGGCCGTCGGCCAGCGGATCGACGATCTCTGCGGCCAGCGTGTACGACGTGCGGCCAAGCCCCGCAATCGCCGTGTGCACGGCATATGGCTGCATCCGGTGGCTGATCTGGCCCACATAGTCGACGTCCTGCCGGGCCACCACCCAGCGCACCTGTCCCCCGTCGCGACGCATCGACGGATCGGCGCTGGTGGTGGCGGCAATCCGCGCCTCCTGCACGTAGTCGAAGTGGCGCACATTGTTCACGTGGCCGTAGCGGTCCACGTCACCCCAGCGCACCTGGAAGGGATGCACGTGTCCTCGGCCCTCAAGGGCTGGCACGGACAGCGGACGACTCTCGGGCGCCTCGCCCGCCACCTCCACGAACCAGGCCCGCTCGTCGACGGTGAGCCGGCGCGGCCGTTGGGCGTCGAAGCCGAAGGGGCACAGTGCCGTCGTCGCCCTGGCGCACAACTCGCCGCCCTGCCACAGCTCGTACTTGGCATTGAAACGTGAGGCACCGACCCCGAAGACCCCCACCTGCGCGACCAGCGGTTGTTCGCCGAAGCCGATGGAACGAAGGTATTCCACGCTGTGCCCCACCACGACGATCCCGCCGCTGACCATGTGACTGTTGGGGCCGGCCTCCATCAGCGCGGTGCGCGCCTCCTGCAGGTATTCGGCCACCAGGGTGTTGTTGACGTGGCCCTGCAGGTCCAGGTCGGTCCAACGCACCGGCACGTCCAGGGTGACGACGGCCCTGTCCATGCCGCTAGGCCTCCTTGTCGTACAGGGAGTCGACGATGTGCGCGTACTTACGGGCGATGACGTCGCGCCGGACCTTCTGGGTGGGGGTGACGCCGCCGTCGTCCACCTTGAACTCGTGGTCCAGGATGGCGTAGCGCTTGATGGTCTCCCAACGTTCCAGCTTGTCATTGGCCTTGGCCATGAAGCGGTCGATGGAGGCCTTGACCTCGGGCAGCTGGGTGAGTTCCTCGTAACTGACATTGGGGTGGCCGTGCTTCTTGCCCCACTTGAGCAGTGCCTCGCGCTCCATGGTGACCAGCGCCACCATGTACTTGCGGTTCTCCCCCAGCGCCACGGCCTGGCTGATGTAGGGGATGTTGGCGGTGATGGCGTTCTCCACCTTCTGCGGGGCCACGTACTTGCCACCTGAACTCTTGATCAGGTCCTTCTTGCGGTCGGTGATGAAGATGTAACCGTCCTCGTCCTGCTGTGCCACGTCACCGGTGTGGAACCAGCCGTCGGCGTCCATCACCTCCGCGGTCTTCTTCGAACGGTTGTGGTAGCCGCGGAAGAGCAGGGGGCCGCGCAGCAGCATCTCACCGTCGTCGGCGATGCTGACCTCCATGCCGGGCACGACGGGCCCGATGCTGCCGAACTTCGCGGCGTCCGGCGGGTTCAGGATGCTGACGGTGGTCTCGGTGGAGCCGTACCCCTCGACGATGCTGATGCCGGCGGAGTAGAACCACTCGGTGACCTGGCTGGACAGCTTGGCGGAGCCGGAGATCAGGAAGCGCATCTCGCCGCCCATCGTCTTCTTCAGCTTGTCGAAGACGAGCTTGTCGGCCACCGCGTAGCGTGCCTTCAGGGCCAGCGGCATCTGGCGTCCCTCGTAGCGGTAGCCGCGGGACTCGCGCCCGACGGCGAAGGCCCAGCGCGTGATCCGGCCCTTGGCGCCGCTCTGGGGGCTGGCCGTGATGACGGCGGCACGGATCTTCTCGTAGATCCGCGGCACGCCGCACATGACCGTCGGGTGGGTCTCGGCCAGGCCCTGGACGATGCGGTCTGCTCGTCCGTCGATGGCGGTGGCGAAACCGTAGGCCCACTGGGCGGACAGCAGACAATTCCCGAAGACGTGGGACAACGGCAGCCACAGGTAGTGCCGGTCGTCCTCGGACAGGAAGTCCATCTTCTTGAAGGCCTGCCCGACGTAGACCATGGACAGCTGGGACAGCTCGACGCCCTTGGGTCGGCCGGTGGTGCCGGAGGTGTAGATCAGGGTGGCGAGGCTGTCGGGTCCGATCTGCTCGATGGCGCGACGCACCAGCTCACCGTCCGCTTCCAGCGCCTCACGGCCATGGCTCCGCAGTTCCTCGAGGGTGAGCACTCGCTGGTCCACTCGGTCCACGGCCTCGCGGTCGTCGTCGATGATGACGATGTGGCGCAGCTGGTCATAGAGCTGGTCGTCGTGGGCCTGCACCTTGGCGACCTGCTGTTGGTTCTCCGCAAACAGCACCGAGGTCTCGGAGTCCTTGAGGATGTACAGCTCGTCGTGGTCCGTGCAATTGGGGTAGATGGCGGTCAGCGCGGCGCCGGAGCAGGCGATCGCCATGTCCGCAAGCACCCATTCGTAGCGGGTCACCGATGCGATGGCGACGCGGTCCTCGGGCTGGATTCCCAGGGTGAGCAGGCCGGCAGCAAGCTCGTGCACCTCGTCACGGAAGGCGGTGTAGCTGACCTCGCGCCAGGTCTCGGCGCCCTTGGTCTCCTTCCGGCTGGGCACCATGAAGGCCAGCCGGTCACCGGACTGCTCGACGCGGGCATCCAGCGCGTGCGCGAGGGATGCGGGGCACTGCGCCAGGACCTGTTCGCGGAGCTCCAGGGCGGTGGGTGTTGGGGTGTCACCAAGCGTTTCGTTCACCATGCGACCCTATCTGGCCAACGCTGAGAACCTTTGGAGGCGCCGCCACGACGGCCCGAGCCTCGATCCTCCCCTGAAGCCGCAGCGAGTCCGTATGTCAGTCGTCGATGCCTCGAGCGGCCAGCGCCTCACCCAGCGAGTCCGCATCGCGCAGGGAGCGCACGACGAGCGGGACGGCGAAGGCGCGCAGGCTGAACTGGCCCAAGCGCGCAATCTGCGCCTCCTTCACCTCGGCGGCGATGGCGGCCACCAGCGGCACGCAGCGGATTCCCAGATTGAGCATCAGTCCGACGCGTTCGGGGTCGACGCCGAAGCGCTGGAAGGGCTTGCAGCAACGCACCACCACGTCGATCAACGCGGTGGTGCGGGTGGTGAGCGTCACCAGCGCAGCGGCCATCACGAGCACCAGGATCATCCCGGTGATGGCGACGGCCTGCCGCCAGCCCAGGCTCCAGGTCTGGAAGACGGCGGTGAAGCCCAGCAGGAAGAGCATCGGGCGCGCCTGCTGCCAGGCCACCTTCGGCCCGAAGCCACCCAGCGGGTAGAGCGCCAGCACGGCCGCAAGACAACCGAGCACCACGTACCACCAGCCCTGCAACCAGACCGAGGCGGCGCCCAGCACCACCAGGGCCAGCAACTTGGCGCCGGGCGGGAGCCGGTGCAGCGGGCTGTCGCCGGGGCGGTAGAGCCCCAGGGTGGAGCGCATCAGGCCTCCATCAATGCGCGGTAGTGGGCCACGGACGTGGCGGGGTCTCCGTCTGCCACCAGGTGTCCGTGGTCGAAGACCAGTACCCGGTCGAAGTCTTCCAGCAGGTGCAGGTGGTGGGTGGCGAGCACGACGGTTGCCTCGACGGTGTTGATGATCCGGCCGATCTCGTTGGCATTGCGGATGTCCAGCAGCGTGGTGGGCTCGTCCATCACGATCATCTCCGGCTGCGTGATGAGCACCGCGGCCAGGGCCTGCAGCTGCTTCTGCCCGCCGGAGAGCAGCTGGGCGGGGTGGTCGCGGTGGCCGAGCAGGCCGAAGCGGTCCAGCAGCTCGTCGACGCGACGGTTCACTTCCTCGGCAGGAAGACCGGACTTGCGCAGCCCGAAGGCGACGTCCTCCGCGACGGTGGGCATGATGATCTGGTTGTCCGGGTCCGTGAACAGGAATCCGACCAGCTTGCGGATGGCCTTGGCGTCCTTGGCTGTGTCCATCCCGTTGACCAGGAGCTTTCCCTCGCTGGGCAGCACCAGGCCATTGAGCATCCGCAGGAAGGTGGACTTGCCGGAGCCGTTGTGGCCGATCACGCCGATCCGCCGCTCGGTGAGCTGCACGTCGACACCCTCCAGCACGATGCGACGCGTGCTGCCCTCGCCGTAGGCGTGGCCAAGGCCCTGCGCCTCGATGATCATGCGGTCTCCTGTCGTCCTGCGTGGTGGGTCTTCAGATGGCTTCGACGAGCATCGCGGTGCCCTGTCCGCCGCCGATGGCGATGCCGGCCAGCCCCAGCCGTGCGTCCGGTTGCCGTGGGGAACGGACAAGTTGGGTGAACAGCCGCACCAGTTGTACCGCACCGCTGGCGGCCCACGGGTGGCCCAGCGCGATGGCACCACCCTGTGGGCAGTTGCGTTCCTCGTCGATGCGGAGCTGGTCCAGGCAGGCCAGCACCTGCGCGGCGAAGGCCTCGTTGAAGTCGATGACGTCGATGCTCGCCAGGTTCACGCCGGTGCGCTCGACGAGCTTGCCGACGGCGGCGGTGATGCCCAGGCCGGGACGGTCCGGGCGCCCCGCGGCGGTGACGACGTCGAGCACCCGCAAGCCGTGCAGGCCGTGACGCTGGGCGGTGGCGCCGTCGCAGAGCAGCAGTGCGGCGGCGCCGTCGTTGACGCCGCAGCAGTTGGCGGCGGTGCAGGTGCCGCCGGGGCCGAAGGCGGGGCGGAAGCGGGCCAGCCGTTCGACGGTGAATCCGGCACGGGGCCGCTCGTCGTGGTCCAGGGCAGGCAGGGCGACGAGTTCGTCGTCGAAGAGGCCCACGGCCTGGCTGGCGACGGCTCGCTGGTGGGACCGCACGGCGTAGGCATCCTGGCGTTCGCGGGTGATGCCGCACTCCGCGGCCACCAGGTCAGCGGCCACACCCATGTCCGGGTCGCCGAAACTGGCGGGCGTGAAGGGGGCGCGCTCATAGCGGACGGGCTCGGCGTCGGGTGCGGTGGGTGGCCAGAAGGTCCACGGCTGGGTACTGGCGGACTGCACTCCCCCGGCGATGTGGAAGCCCTCATGCAGTCCACTGAGCATGGCGACGCTGTGCTCGAGGGCGGCCAGCCCGGAACCACACTGGCGGTCCACGGTGATGGCGGGGACGTCGACGGGCAACCCGGCGGCCAGGGCCGCGACGCGGGCGGGGTTGCCTCCCGGACCCCGCACATTGCCGATGCTGACCTCACCGATCGGCCCGGGACTGTGTCGGGCCAGTTCCGCCAGGACGGGGGCCAGCAGGCCGGTGACGTCAACATCCCGCAGCGCTCCGCCGCTGGTGCCGATCGGGGTGCGCAGTGCATCGACGATGACGGGTCGCCGCTCGACGGGAATCATCACGAGCTCCTCTCCGGACTCTCACGACGGCCGAGCTTGTCGAGGCCCCTCGCCAGCGCCGCCCGGTCCACCTTCCCCGCCTCGGTCAGCGGCAGGTGCTGGTAGGTCACCCATCGCCGCGGACGGTGCCCGCCGTCGAGGTTCTCCCGTGCCCAGCCGCGCACGGCATCCAGGTCTGCGGAGGTGGTGACGCAGCAGACCAGCTGGCCCAATCGTTCGTCGGGAACGGCGAAGACCACCACCCGGTCCGTGGCCTGCCGTTGCAGCAGTACCTCCAGCGGCGCCAGCTCGACGGTGGCACCGGCGGTGGTGACGGTTCCGGGGCGGCCGAGCAGCCGCAGCCTGTTCCCGTCCAGCTCCGCCAGATCCCCGACGGTCGCGAATCCGTCACCATCCGTCTGGACGCGGGAGAGCCAGGGTGAGCGCACCCACAGCACCCCGTCGCGCACCTCGGCATCCACCTCGTCGAAGAGTTCGAGGCTCTCGGAATCCGGGCCCCAGGCCACCATCGAGAGTTCCGCGGCGCCGTAGTAGTGGCTGACCAGAAGTCCCCGTTCCTCCGCGGCGCGGCGCAGACCGGGTTCGAGCCCGTCACCCGCCACCAGCACGTGCAGCCCGGCGGGCGGCTCGGCGTCCAGCAGGGTGCGGAGCAGCGCAGGAGTGAGCTGGGCATGGGTCGCGTCGTCACGGGTCATGGACCAGGAGGCCCCCGCATGGGTTGCCAGGCAGGCGGCGAACAGGTTCATCGTCGCCCGCAGCGGCCCCGGGATCCAGAACTGGCACTCCGGCCCCAGACCCAGCCGCGCGGCGCAGGCGCCGAAGCTACCCACCCAGGAGGCGGTGCTGCGCACGATCACCCGGGGCTGGCCGGCGGTGGTGCCGGAGGTGGCCAGGGCAATGTCACGGCCGTCGGCGTGCGCCTGCCAGAAGGCCGCCACCGGCTCCGGACAGGTCAGGACGTCGACGGTCTGCATGGCTTCAGCGCTGGCGCAGCAGGCCGGGGTAGGCGCGGTGCACACCGGCGGCGACGAGCGCGGCCAGCACCGCCTTGATGGAGTCGCCGATCAGGAAGGGGGCGTTGGCGGTCAGCGTCGCGGGCAGCGACATCTTGGTGCGGAGCATCATGCCGACGATGCCGAAGGCGTAGAGCACGACGATGCCGCCGATGACATTGAAGGAGATACCGAAGGGCACTGAGTAGGGAGCTCCGCGACGTTCGGTGAGCCACCCGATCACACCGGCCGCCACCGCCCAACCGAGCAGGAAGCCCACCGAGGCGCCGGCGAAGACGCCCAGGCCGCCGCGGCCACCGGAAAGCAGGGGCAGCCCGATGGCCACCAGCGCCAGGAAGAGGACCTGCGACAGTGCTGCGCGGCGACCGCCCAGGACAGCGCCGGCCAACATCACCCCCAACGACTGTGCCGTGATCGGCACCGGGGACAGGCCGGTGCTGATGGGCGGCAGCAGGCCAAGGGCGGCCGTGATTGCCGCGAAGACGGCGATCAGCGCGAGGTCGCGTGAGGTGGAACGGTGGGCGGTGGCCATGGTCGTGGCTTCTCCTGGCTCTCATGGGAGCTCAAGCCCCCGGAATTGAACAGCGTTCAAATCATGCCTCTTCGATGCGGCCACGGCAAAGCCACGTGCCGACCGAGCCTGTGTTCTTCCAATCGCTAGGAGGAAGACCCTTCTTGCGACCCCCCCGGTCGGTATTGTTGTCCCATGGTCAATCCCGACGAATCACTCTGGCTGAGCGCCGAGCAACAACGTATCTGGCGCAGCTGGCTGTTGGCGGTGGCTCGAGTGGACAACTATCTTGACCAAGACCTGTGCCGGCACGGCCTTGACCTCGCCGAGTACGAGATCCTCGTGGTGCTCGCCGAGGCCGAGAACCGGCGCCTGAGGATGAGCGAACTGGCCGAGCTGGTGCACCAGTCCCGCTCCCGCCTCACCCACGCCGTCGCACGGATGGAGAAGTCCGGTTGGGTGGAACGCTGCTCCGCTCCCGAGGACCGCCGCGGCGTCGTCGCCGTCCTCACCGACAAGGGCTACCACCTGCTCGAGCAAGCCGCCCCCAACCACGTTGCCGCCGTCCGACGCATCCTCGTCGACGCCGCCGACCCCGAGGACTTCAAGGCCTTGGGACGAGTCATGCAGGCGGTGCTGGCAGTGCAAGACTGAGCCTGTGACCCAGCTCAGTTCCGCCCAGCTCAGTTCCACGCAGCCCAGCCCCCTGCTCAAGGACTTCCTCGCCCAGCCCGGCACCGCGGAGTGCACTGACAGTTCCACCCTCACCCGGGCGGTCTACTCCTCTGACGGGTCGATCTACCGGGTCGTGCCGCAGGCCGTGGCCCAACCGCGAACCGTCGAGGAACTGACCACCGTGGTGCGCGCCGCCCTGCAGGTGGGGCTGCCCGTGGTACCGCGTGGGGCGGGCACTTCCTGTGCCGGCAATGCCGTCGGCGAGGGCCTGGTCATCGACGTCGCACGGCACCTGAACACCATCGGCACGATCGATCCCGAGGCCCGCACTGCCGTCGTGCAACCGGGCGTCGTGCAGCAGAACCTCCAGGTGGCCGCTCGCCCGCACGGCCTGCGCTTCGGACCGGATCCGTCGACGGCCACGCGCTGCACCATCGGCGGCATGATCGGCAACAATGCCTGCGGCCCGCGCGCCCTGGGTTATGGCCGCAGCGCGGACAATGTGGTGGCCCTCGACGTCATCACCGGCACCGGTGAGCTCATCCGGCTGGGCGAGGGCGGCAGCGATGCCGCTCCCCTGCCCGGGTTGCGTGACCTGGTTGCGGCCAACCTGGGCACCATCCGCACCGAGTTCGGCCACTTCTCCCGCCAGGTCTCCGGCTACTCGCTGGAGCACCTGCTGCCGGAGAAGGGCTTCGACGTCGCCAAGTTCTTCAGCGGCACCGAGGGGACGCTCGGCATCATCACCGGTGCGACGGTGCGGCTGGTGGCCGACGCCCCGGTGAGCATGATGGTGGCGCTGGGCTACGCGTCGATGCCGGAAGCAGCCGACGAGATGCCCACCATCCTCAAGCACTCCCCTGTGGCCTGCGAGGGCATGGACCGCAGGATCTACGACGTCGTCGAGCGCCAGCACGGGGCCGCCGCCCTGCCCGACCTGCCGCGCGGCGACGGGTGGATCTTCGTCGAGCTGGTCGGCGAAGACGAGGCCAGCGTGCGGGAACGCTGCCATGCCCTGGTGGCGGACTGCCACGCCCTGGAGGGCTGGGTGGTGGAGGACAAGGCGCTGGCCGCGAAGTTGTGGAAGATCCGCGCCGACGGTGCCGGACTGGCCGGGGTCAGCCTGGCCAACCCCGCCTACGCCGGTTGGGAGGATGCCGCCGTCCCGCCCGCCAAGCTCGGCGCCTACCTGCGGGACTTCGACGCACTGCTGACCGACCACGGACTGCAGGGCCTGCCCTACGGCCACTTCGGCGACGGCTGCGTGCACTGCCGGATCGACTTCCCGCTGGGCAAGGCCGACGGCCCCCGCAAGTACCGCGAGTTCGTGGAGCAGGCGGCGGCGCTGGCCGCCCGCCACGGCGGTTCGATGAGCGGTGAGCACGGCGACGGCCGGGCCCGCTCCGCGCTGCTTCCCGCGATGTACTCCCCCGACGCGCTGGGCCTGTTCGGCCAGGTCAAGGAGCTCTTCGACCCGAAGAACCTGCTCAACCCGGGCGTGCTCGTCGATCCGGTTCCCGTCGAGGCGGACATCCGCGTCGCCGCGACCATCAATTCCCCGCTACGCCTGGAGGACCCGGACTTCGTGACCGCCGTGCACCAGTGCACCGGCGTCGGCAAGTGCCTGGCCGACTCCACCGCCGGTGGCGGCGTGATGTGCCCCTCCTTCCAGGCCACCCGCAACGAGAAGGACGCCACCCGTGGCCGGGCGCGCGTGCTGCAGGAGATGGTCAACGGTTCGCTGGTCAGCCAGGGCTGGCGGTCGCCTGAGGTGCACGAGGCGCTGGATCTCTGCCTGAGCTGCAAGGGCTGCTCGTCGGACTGCCCAACGGGGATCGACATGCCCTCCTACAAGTCGCGGGTGCTGTACGAGAGCTACAAGGGCCGGCTTCGTCCGATGAGCCACTATGCGCTGGGCTGGCTGCCGCGATGGGGCCGGTTGGTGACCAAGGTTCCCGGGGTGGGTGCCATCGCCAACCTGGGTACCCAGTTGCCCGGCACCAAGCACCTGATCCGCTGGGCCGCCGGGGTGGACCAGCGTCGCCCGATGCCCGAGTTCCGCGTTGCCGGCAGTGCCCGCAAGCAGTTCACCACGATCCCCGAGCTTGTCGAGGGGACGATGGCCGAGCCCGTCACCACGATGGCCGAGCCTGTCGAGGCCACCCAGCACACCGACGACACGACACCCAGCCCCTACGAGAAGCCCGAGGCGACCACGGTGGCCGAGCCTGTCGAGGCCCTTCGCAAGGAGTGCGTCATCTGGGTGGACTCCTTCACCGATGCCTTCGTCGGCAACCAGCTCGCCGGTCTGGTGCAGACGCTGGTCCGCGCCGGTTTCGAGCCGCGGGTGCTGCAGGAGAATGCCTGCTGCGGTCTGACCTGGATCACCACCGGTCAGCTCGACGGCGCGCGCAAGCAGCTGCGCAATGCGCTGGACATCCTCCATCCGATCGTGGAGGCGGGGATCCCGATCGTCGGGTTGGAGCCCAGCTGCATGGCCGTGTGGCGCAGCGACGCCAAGGAGCTGCTGCACGGCGACGAGCGGGTGCAGCCGGTGGCCGACGGCATCCACACCCTGGCGGAGCTGCTGTCCACCGTCGAGGACCTGGAGCTGC
Organism: Luteococcus japonicus; assembly: GCF_003752415.1. Taxonomy (NCBI): domain Bacteria; kingdom Bacillati; phylum Actinomycetota; class Actinomycetes; order Propionibacteriales; family Propionibacteriaceae; genus Luteococcus; species Luteococcus japonicus. Next base: position 824,112 of record NZ_RKHG01000001.1, read on the forward strand.
CGGACCTGTCGGGGCACACCGTCATCGCGCAGCCGCACTGCCACCATGCGTCGGTGCTGGGCTGGGCCGCCGATGCCGCCATCCTGGAGCGGACCGGCGCCGAGGTCATCACGCTGGGCGGCTGCTGTGGTCTGGCCGGCAACTTCGGCGTCGAGAAGGGTCACTACGAGGTGAGCGTGAAGGTGGCCGAGCACGACCTGCTGCCCGCCCTGCACAAGCACCCCGATGCGATCGTGCTGGCCGACGGCTTCAGCTGCCGCAAGCAGGTCAAGGACCTGGAGGCCCGTGACGCGATGACCCTCGGCGAGCTGCTGGCGGCACATCGCTGAGTCCGGCGGGAGCCTCAATACGATGCGGTAGCTTCGAGCCCATGGGGTGGTGGTCGAGACGGGGGCCGAAGGCGCCCGAGCTGGTCTGGCGGGAGAGGTGGGACAACACTCGTCTGGGCACGACCATGCCCAGGTACCGCGCTCTGGGACTCTGTATCTCCGCCATCGACCAGACCACCACACCCACGGTCTACCTGATGCGCGGCCCACTCAGCGCGGCGGAGGTACCCGCAGGTGCTGTCCAGGAAGAGGTGTTGGCGTGGTTCCTGGCGTGTGAGCTGACAGTGCCGCTGATGCCGATGCTCGTGGGCGAGGACTTCTTCCACCCGATCTCCGAGGTGACCGGGTGCCCACAGATGGATCTGCCCGTCCCAGCCGAGGATGACCCCTATGACGGGCGCCTCTGGCGCGTCTTCGCAGCAGAACCGCGCTTTGCCAAGGCGCTGCTGGACGACGAGCTGTGGGCCTGGCTCGTCGAGCACACCAGCAAGCGAGACCCCCTCACCGTGTGGATCGACGGGCGTCGGGTGATGACCGGTTTCTCCGTGTCATCGCGCCGCAACAACGAGCGAGCGGCCACACTGCGCGCATTCAACACCCTGGTTCAGGAACGTCTGGACCTGGGGCTCCTGGATGACTTCGTGACCCCCGAACCGATCCTTCCCGATAAGGTGCTGCCCAGCGAATTCGTCCGTCGCGGGTGGCACGTCGGCCCACCCGGGCAGGAGATCCTCTTCCACCTGTGGGACGCGTGGCCCAACACCATGGTTGGCCGGCAGGTGACCGGAACCGTCGACGGCGTGGGCTTCGTCGCACTCGAGACCGCGACGGGAGGCGTCGTGCTGGTCCCCACCCTGAGGCCGGTGCCGGACCATGTGCACTATGCACGCAAGCCGCTGGTCGATCGGGGCAATGTGCACACCGAGTGGTTGGACTTCGACGACGACTTCGAGGTTCGGGCCGGAAACCAGCAGGTTGGGCACGGTGTCACGACCCCACGCCTGATGGCCTACCTCCACGACAACCGTGTGCGGCGCCTCGACGTGAAGCACCGCTGGGTGCAGGCCCGCGTCAAGAAGTTCAACGCAGAGCAGATCGAGGAGATGGTGCCCATCCTTGCCGGCAGCCGAGACCTGCTCCCCCGCCACGACCTCGGCGCAGATTGAGACCCTTGGGTTCACATTGAGGTGTTCCCACTGGCCTCAATGCGCACCTTTCCGCCTCAATGTGCCCCGACGGGGATGCCGTCCCAGGACGTCGAGCGCGAGGGTGACCGCCAGGATCTGGGTGAGCCCCAGACCTCCCCACACTGCGTGCGGCCAGATGAAGGAGTCCAGCACCAGGCATTCGCCGACGATCCAGCCGACCATGACCACGCCGGCGGCACAGTGTCCGAGCAACCACCAGTCGGAACGACGCACGTGCAGGGCAACGGCCGCCCACTGTGCTCCGCCGACGATCCCACCGAGCAGGAGTGCCGCCAGGACGTACTGACCCGCGAAGATCGTGTCCCGGAGCATGAACTCATAGGCCTGGGGGGGGTGAACAGCAGGGTGACGACACCGAGCACCGTCGACAGCGCCTGGAAGACGGCCAGGCCCAGATGGAGTGTGGCTGGGATCCTCATGATGCTGCCCTTTCGACGACGTGGGTCGTGGTGAAGTGCTCGACGTGGAGCCGCAACCGTTCACGGGCCAACTCCTCGTCGCCGGCCTCCGCGGCGATGAGGATCGCGAGCACGGGGCCCCAGAAGGCCAAGGCGACAGCCCGGGGATCGGCCGCAAGGAAGAGCCCCTGCTCCATCAGCGCGGCGAAGAGGATGCTCTGGTGGGCGACGGCATCGTTGACCATCCAGTCCCGCAGTCGTCGCCCGACCTCGGGTGTGCGGTACTGCTCCAGGGTGAGCACCCGGCGTGCCACGACCACGTCGGGATCATGCAGCCACGCGTCCATCAGGGCCTGGGCCACATGCAGCAGGGAATCCGAGCCCAACCCGGCCAGCTGGTCGGCCGCCCGCGTCGGATCGGTGAAGGAGACCTGCAGGCCAGCGGCGGTGCTTTCCATCTGGTCGCGCGCTCGGTCCAGGACTGCAGCCAGGATCTCCTCCTTGCTGCGGAAGTGCTTGTAGACCGAACTCTCCTTGATCCCGACGACCTGCGCCAGCCGGCGGATCGACGTCGCATCGTAGCCGCGCACGGCGAAGGACTCCTGCGCTGCCCGGACCAGCCGTTCCCTCGTGTCCATCGGACTCCCCTCCACAGAGGCTAACGATCGTTAGCCACATGAGAAGGATAGACCGCCATGGGTCAGCTGAGCCTGTCGGGAACAACGACGGCCACCAAAGGGTTGTGCGGGCATGGAGATTGACATCTGGTCCGACATTGCCTGCCCGTGGTGCTTCATCGGGCTCACCCGTTTCCAGAAGGCACTCGATGGCTTCGAGCACCGCGACGAGGTGAGCGTGCGTCTGCACAGCTACCAGCTGGACCCGTCGCTTCCCGATACCTTCGCCGGAACCGAAGCCGACTACCTGGCTACCAGCAAGCAGATGCCGAAGGCCCAGGTGGAGCAGATGTTCGAGCAGGTGCGCGCCGCCGGCGCCACCGAGGGCCTCGTGCTGGACTTCGATCGCGTGCAGGTGGCGAACAGTGGCCGGGCCCATCGGCTCTTGCATGCCGCGCGCGTCGAGGACCAGCAGGGCGACACGATGCACCGGCTGAAGATGGCGCTGCTCAAGGCCCACTTCACCGACGGGGAGTCCACCGGCGATCCGGAGGTGTTGGTGCGGCTGGCCGTCGAGGCGGGCCTCGAGGAGGATGCCGCTCGCACTGCCGTCGGCGACGGCCCTGTGGCCGAGAAACTCGACCAGGCCGTCCAGAACGACATCAACCTCGCCGGTCAGCTGGGCATCCAGGGTGTGCCCTTCTTCGTGCTCGCCAACAAGTACGGCATCTCCGGCGCCCAGCCGGCCGAGACCTTCGACCAGGCGCTGCACCAGGTCTGGGACGAGCTGCACCCTCGTGTCCAGCCACTCGCTGTTCCCGGGCTGGAGGGTCTGGACGCCACGGGACCCAGCTGTGGGCCCGACGGTTGCGCCTGAGCCGGTTGCCGGAGCGTCAGGGGCGACGTAGCATGGAGGTGCGGACCCGTCCTGTGCATGCAGGGACACGGGTCCAGCTTCTTTTTCCGGCCCCTGTCACACCTGCCATGGACCGCCCAGGACGTCCTGCGGGCGAAAGCGCGGGTACCAGTCGTGGGCGAAGGCCTTCGACGGGTGCCCCAGGACCTCCTGGTAGGCCGAATAGGCCACCATGTCCGCCATCTGCAGCCAGTGGCTGCGGTCCGAGTGCTGGAAGAGTGGGTCCTCCTCCACATGTCTGGTGCTGCGACGCAACGCTCGGTGCGCTACGGCATAACCGGTGTCCGTGCCGTCGCCATCCATCACCACCAGGGCGCGCTCACCCCGGAATCGCATCCGTTCATCCAGCAACAGGACGAGCTCCTGGTAGACCCGCATCCGTTCGTCGCGGTAGTCACCCCGGCGTCCCTTCGTGCGGCCATAGACGCTGCCCACCTGCACCTCGGGCCTGGCGGCCAAGACCTCCAGCCCTCGCTCGAAGACCCGGCGTCGGGCTGCCTTGGAGGCGTTGAACTGGTCATTGCACGACGGCCGGCCACGCCCATTGGTGAAGCTGGTCGAGTGGATCTCGACGGTCTTGCCGACTCCGTGGTGCCGCCACAGGTCGTCGCGATAGTCGAGCCAGGCGCCGAGCACGGGTGACCAGACCTGCTCGGGCACCTCGATCCAGCTGAAACAGGCGATGCCCGAGATCTCCGTCCCCGAGTCGTCGACGTAGACGAGCCTCATGCCGTGTCCCTCTGCATGCCCCCAGTCCATCACCTGCCGCTGACAAACATGATGGTAGGAGTCTCGTGGAGTCGTGACCCTGCCTCTGACTGGTGCCCTGCTGGGCTACCGACAAACTGATCAGTCCGGCTCCACGAGGCCCAGGGGCGACGACCGCCCGGCCATGACCTAATACGAGCCTGATCGCGAGTCCGGTGTATGTCCTGTCTGGTCGAAGCGGCCGCCGCCTGACCCACTCACCGAGTCCAGGAGCAGGCCATGACCATCATCCCAGAGCCCCACCACCACGTCGCAGGAATCGACTCCCACACCGAGACCATCCACATCGCGGTCATCACCGCCACCGGGCTCGAGGTCGACGACCACGAGTTCACCACCACTACCGGCTACCGCAAGGCAGTGGCCTGGCTGGTCGAGCACGGACCTATTGCAGCTGTCGGCATCGAGGGCACCTCCAGCTACGGCATCGGCATCACAGCAGCACTACGAGCCGCGGGCATCACCGTCATCGAGGTCAACCGCACCCGCCCCGCCGAACGCCGCAAGCACGGCAAGACCGACCGCCTCGACGCCTACCGCGCCGCCCGCTGCGTGATCTCTGGAGAAGCGGCCACCCATCCCAAACACGACTCCATCGAGCCCCTTCGAGCCCTGCTGGTCACTCGACGCAGCGCCAACAAGGCCCTCCAAGCCTGCTGGCGCCAAATCCGCAGCCTCTTGGTCAACGCACCCGCCACGCTCCGAGACAAATACCGCCAAACCAGCCGCGACAAGCTCATCCGTCATCTCGCTGCCAGCCGCCCCGACCAGATCCATGACGCCGCCCAGGCCCTCACCATGCGAGCCCTGCGATCCCTGGCCCGACGCCACCAGTTCCTGCACGACGAACTGGTCGACCTGGAAGCCCAGCTCGACGAACTCACCACAACCAAGAACCCCGGGCTGCGCGCCATGCACGGAGTCGGGCCGGTCACTGCCGCTGTCCTGCTGGTCACGGCCGGCGACAATCCCGCCCGCCTCGCCACCCCTGCCGGGTTCGCGGCGCTCTGCGGTACCAGCCCGATCCCCGTGTCCTCGGGCAAGACCCAACGCCACCGCCTCTCACGCGGCGGCGACAGGCAGGCCAACTGGGCGCTCCACCAAATCGTGAAGGTCCGCATGGTCCACGACCAACGCACCCGCGACTATCGCGACAAGCACCTCGACGCGGGCTGGACCCTCGCAGCGGTCTACCGGGCACTGAAACGCGCCGTCGCCAGAGAAGTGTTCCGCGCACTCACCGGCAACTGCGAGATCCCGAACTACACAGACCTGCGACCAGCCCGCCAGGCCAAGAAACTCACCCTCACCCACGCCGCCCAGCACTTCAACGTCTGGCCCGCCCACATCTCCGAGATCGAACTCGGCAAACGCCGAGACGACACCCTGGCCCAGAACTACCGAGAATGGCTCCAAGCCGCTTGACGGGAGATAGGAGCATCATTTCCGGGGCCGTTGGGTCATGAGGGCAGAATGGGCTGCATGATCACCATCACCGTGAAGTGGGACGTCAAGCCCGAGTACGCAGACAACTTCCTGGAGCTGACCAAGGAGTTCACCGAGGCCTGCCGCGCCGAGACCGGCTGCCTGTGGTTCGACTGGTCGCGCAGCGTCGACAACCCGAATGAGTACATCCTGATCGAGGCCTACAAGGATGGCGAGGCCGGCGCCGCGCACGTGAACAGCGAGCACTTCAAGAAGGCCATGAAGGAGCAGGGCCAGTACGCCGCCACCCGCCCCAAGGTGATCTCCTACGAGATCCCGCAGGACGGCTGGAATGACCTCGGCGAGATCGAGATGCCCGACGGCAAGTGAACTCAGGCAGTCGCGTCGTAGTGGTGGAAGACCGGCACCAGCCGGATGAGGGCGGCCACCACTGCGGCGATGGCCAGGCCGCCCACCAGCGGCGGCGCCCACACGGCACCCAGCGCCACCAGCCCGACGAAGAGGTCACCCAGGCGCGGACCGCCGGTGACCACCATGATGTAGATCCCCTGCATCCGGCCGCGGATCCTGTCCGGGACGGCCTGCTGCAGGATGGTGTTGCGGAAGATGGCCGAGACATTGTCGCTGGCGCCCATCCCGAAGAGCATCAGCATGGCCGCGGCAAGCGCCGAATGGTTCAGTCTGTCTGGGCTCCCGACGCCGCCCGGCCAGTGCCCGGTGTGCACCAGTAGGGCGACGATCCCCAGTCCGACGGTGAACAGGCCGTAGGCGATCACCGACAGGTTCACCGCCCGTCCGTGCCGCTTCCAGCCGACGATGCGCCCACTGAACAGGCTGCACAGCACGGCACCGATGGCCGACGATGCCGCCAGCAGCCCCGCGGTCACGGCTCCCCCACCGATCACCACCGCGCCGAGCGCCGGGAAGAGGGAGCGCGGATTGCCCAGCGTCATGGCCACGATGTCGACGATGAAGCTCATCGCCACCACGGGCGTCGCGCGGATGTAGCGGAAGGACTCGCGGATCGCTGCCCAGGTCTTGTGTTCGGCTCCCGGCTCGGGCGGCATCGGTGGCAGTGCAGCCAGGCCGAGGAAGGCGCCGCAGAAGAGCAGCAGGTCCAGGCCGTAGGTGATGGCGAAGCCGTGGCGGGCCACCAGCAGTCCAGCCAGCGCCGGGCCCAGGGTGACCACCAGACCCATGCTCATCCCGTTGAGGGCGCCGGCTGCGGGCAGCAGTTCGGGCTCCAGCAGGTTCGGGATGATGGCCTGCCGCGACGCGGAGACCAGGGTGGCGCCCATGGCGTTGAGGGCGGACAGGACGTAGAGGATCCAGATGGTCTCGCGTTCGAGCACGGCCAGCAGCAGGATTGCGGCGGTCGCCAGCCAGGCCAGGACGGCGGAGGCGAGGGCCACCAGCCGACGGTCGAAGCGGTCGACGATGGTGCCGCCATAGAGCCCTGCGAACAGCGTGGGCACCAACGCCGCGACACCCACCATCGAGACCGCGAAGGTCGAGTGGGTCAGCTCGTAGACGTGCAGGCCGACGGCCACCGCGGTCAGCGCATTGCCGACGCCGGCCACCAGCGCACCAAGCCACATCCAGGTGAAGTGCCGCGACGCAGTGAACGGCCGGGTGTCGAGCAGGAAGCCGCGTCTGTCACTCACGCGGATGATGCTGCCACACTGGCCTCATGGCTGGCCGACTGCTCTACGACCCGGACTGTGGTTTCTGCACGCGATGCGCCGGATGGCTCGAGGGACGGGGCCTGCGCGCCAGCGTCGAGCCCATCACGCCGGCGTTGCTGCAGGCGTTGGGAATCGACGAAGAACGCGCCCTCCGGGAGATCCCCTTTGTGGCCGACGACGGCGCCGTCACCCACGGTGCCGCGGCCATCGGGCGTGCCTTGGCCACCGGTCCGCAGCCGCTGCGCACCGTCGGGCTGCTGCTCTGTCACGCCCCGGTGCGCTGGCTTGCCAATTCCGTCTACCGCTGGGTGGCCACGCACCGCCACGAGTTGCCGGGCGGTACGGCGGCGTGTCGGATGCCCGGGCCCAGGCCGTGATCCACGGCGCACTCCCATGAAGGACATCTACCCCGACAGGATGTGGGCGCGTGGAGAGATGGTCGGGAAGTCCTTCTGGGGAACGATTCGAGTGTGGACGATTCGCCTCGGCGTGATCTTCGTACCGATCTACGCGGTGTGCTTCGGAGCTCGCAATCCGGATCCCGATCGGTGGCCGCTGGACGGTCTTGGCACGGCAGTGCTGTTCCTTGGTGCTTCATGGTGGAGTTTGGCAGCCTTCTACCTCTTGCTGCCGCTGGCATTCCGGGGCACTGTGGAGCTGGGTCAGGGCCACGTGACCGCCGTGACGGCGCGAGGACGGCGTGAGTTGCTGCTCGACCGGGATGCGGTCGTCCGTCGATAGCTGGTTCCCAACCCCAAGGGCCCACTGGAGGTCTGGTGGTCGGTGCGTTCGGGACACTCCTGGTTGCTCTTCCCCGACCAGCGAATCCATTCCGTGGCGTGGTGGTCGGGGCCTGATACGGCGGTGCTGGACAGTCCGACGTCGACAGCATTCCTGCGCGGGCTGGGTGCATTCCTTCTGGCCCTGCTGTGCTGTGTGACGGGTCTTGCTGCCGCCCTGGTCCTGGTCTCCTGGCCCTGGTGATCACGCGGCCTGAGATGCTGAGGGGCAGGACAGGCACCATCACCTCACCCGCTGACTGACACGGCAGGAGTTGCGGGCCTAGGGTTTCAGCATGCGCGCCTCGATCCAGGAAGTGGTCTTCGATTGTTGTCAGGATCCGTCGGACCTGGCCCGCTTCTGGGCAGGTATCTTCGGGGCTCGTTGGGCTGCCTTGGGCGATGACTGGGCGCTGGTCGAGTCGGTCCCCCTTCGGGTGGCGCATGGTTCGCGGATGAGGCGTGGCCAGAAGTCCGCAGAGCGGCCGAGGCTGCGGCCACCGTGTTGCGGGATCCTGGACCAACGTCCTGACATCGGCACTTCAGGACCGCTCATCAAACCCTGCTGTGTCCTTGGATCAGCGCCTCAGCGCGATTCAGGCTCCGTGCGTCCCCGGCGGACCAAGAGCCAGTGCCCCAGGTAGCACAGCGCCACGAAGGGCACGGTCCAGAACAGGGCCATCCGCTGGGTGGGGTCGAAGACGATCAGCACGCAGGACAGTGCACTGAGCACGAAGGCCGCGATCCCCACCCACGGGTGGCCGGGCGTCCGGTAGCCCAACTCGTCGACGCTGCGCCCAGAGGCCAGCCACTGCCGACGAAAACGCATCTGGCTTGCTGCGATGGCCATCCACACCAGCACCACGGCCAGGCCGGAGATGGAGACCAGCACCAGGTAGACCGTGTCGGCGGCAACCACGCTGGACAGCAGTGCCAGCAGCCCGCCCACCATGCTCAGGCACAGCGCCACCACCGGGATGCCGTGCCGGTTGGTACGCGCGACGGCGGCGGGGATCGTGCCCTCATTGGCCAAGGACCACAGCATCCGCGTCGAGGCGTACAGCCCGGAATTCGCCGCTGACAGGATGGCGGTGAGCACGACGAAGTTCATCACGTCACCCGCCCAGTGCAGCCCGACCGCCTCGAAGACCGTGACGAAGGAACTCTGGTCCACGCCCGCCTCGCGCCACGGGATCAAGCAGGCCATCACGAAGATGGAGCCGATGAAGAAGATGCTCAGCCGGGCCAGCGTCGCGTGGATCGCCTTGGGGATGACGCGGGCCGGCTCCGCGGTCTCACCAGCGGTGATACCGATCAGCTCGGTTCCGGAGAAGGCGAAGTTGACCGCCAGCATGGTGGTGAAGACCGCCCCCAGGCCATTCGGGAAGATCCCGCCGTCGGTCAGGTTGCCCAGGCCCGGGCGGGTGGTGTTCCCCTGCACCGGGAGCAGCCCGACGATGGCCAGCAGACCAAGCACGATGAAGCAGATGATGGCGGCCACCTTGATCCCGGACAGCAGGGTCTCGGCCTCCGCGAAGACACGCACGGAGGCGGCATTGAGCCCGAAGATCAACGCGATGAAGACCGCACTCCAGATCCACACCGGGGTGTCGGGGAACCAGTGCTGCATGATCAGACCCGCGCCGGTGAACTCCGAACCCAGCGCGATGGTCCAGGTGGACCAGTAGAGGACGGCGACGGTGAAGCCCGTCGCCGGGCCCAGGAAACGGGTGGCATACACGTGGAAGGCGCCGGTCCACGGCATGGCGACGGCCAGCTCGCCCAGGCACATCATCACCAGGTAGACGATCACGGCGCCCAGGGCGTACGCCAGGATCGTGCCGATGGGGCCGGCCTGGCTGATGGTCCACCCCGAGCTGAGGAACAGGCCGGTGCCGATCACGCCGCCGAAGCTGATCATCATCAGGTGGCGGGCGCTCATGCTGCGCTGCAGCTGGTCGGTGCGGGGCGGTTCGGCCCACAGGGAGGTCTGGGCCGGGCTTTCATCGGGGATGGTGGTGTGCTGCGTCATGGTGACCACACGGTAGGCTCACGGCATCCGCACTTCAGGACGATCTCACGCTGATGAGATGGCACCGCATAGTCTCTCGGGCATGGTCACACCACTGCCCACCACCCTTGCCCAGCTGCTGTCCACCTCCGACGTCGTCCTGCTTGACGGGGCCATGGCCACCGAGCTGGAGAAGCACGGCGTGGACACCTCCTCGGCCCTGTGGTCGTCGGTGGCGATGGACAGTGACCCCGGGGCCATCCGCGCCGTGCACCGCAGCTATCTGGATGCCGGTTCGCGGGTCCTTGTCACCAACAGCTACCAGGCATGCCCCGATGACTTCGTGGCCGCGGGGTGGGAGCGCTCTGCCGCCGAGGAGCTGGTACGCGACAGCGCTCGGCTGGCCCTGGAGAGCGTGCGGGAGTGGTCCACATCCGGGCAGGATCCCGTGGTGGTGGCCGGCAGCATCGGCCCCTACGGCGCCCACCTGGCCGACGGCAGCGAGTACACCGGCAACTACCGGCTCGACGAGGAGGGCTACCGTGCCTTCCACCGCCCGCGGATCCGCCTGCTGCACGAGGCCAGCATTCGCAGCTTCGGCATCGAGACCCAACCCCGGCTCGATGAGGTGCTCGCGGTACTGGCCCTGCTACGCGACGAGTTCGCCGGCACGGAGGCCTTCGTGAGCTTCTCCCTGGGCGACGCGGGGCACCTACCCGACGGCACGGTGCTGGCGGATGCAGCCCGGGCGGTCACCGAGTTCTCGTACGTTGTTGCCGTCGGGGTGAACTGTGTCCCCCGTGGCTGGGTCACTGACGCGTTGACGGCCCTGCACGAGGCCACCGCCCTGCCGCTGCTGGCCTACCCGAATTCCGGCGAGGTCTACCATCCGACGACCAAGACCTGGTCCCCCGGGCCCGACCAGGACCAGCAGGCTGCCCTGGTGCCGCAATGGATCCAGGCCGGGGCCCGACTCCTGGGTGGCTGCTGCCGCACCAGCCCCTCGACGATCACGGAGCTGGCCCAACTCACCGCGTGAACCCCTCGACAGGCTCGGGGGACACACACGACGGCCGGGCCTGTCGAAGCCCCAAGGAACCCCGGCAGACCCGGCTGTCGTCGGCTCAGCCAGCGGGTGCTGGCTCAGCCTTGTGGATCAGTCGCGCGTGAGGCGACGGTGCTTGGAGGCGTGCGGACGCGAAGCCTCCACGCCCAGGCGCTCCACCTTGTTCCTCTCGTAGTCGGCGAAGTTGCCCTCGAACCAGAACCACTTGCTCTCGTCCTCGTCGTCGCCTTCCCAGGCGAGGATGTGGGTGGCGATGCGGTCCAGGAACCAGCGGTCGTGGGAGATCACCACGGCGCAGCCGGGGAAGTCGAGCAGGGCGTCCTCCAGGCTCGACAGGGTCTCGACGTCGAGGTCATTGGTGGGCTCGTCGAGCAGCAGCACGTTGCCGCCCTGCTTCAGGGTCAGCGCCAGGTTGAGGCGGTTGCGCTCACCACCGGACAGGATGCCGGCCAACTTCTGCTGGTCGGGGCCCTTGAAGCCGAAGCTCGCGACGTAGGCGCGCGAGTTCATCTCGAAGTTGGCAACCTTGACGAAGTCCAGACCGTCGGAGACGACCTCCCAGACATTCTTGTTCGGGTCGATACCGGAACGGTTCTGGTCGACATAGCTGAACTTGACCGTCTCGCCCACCCTGACCGTGCCGGCATCCGCCTGCTCCAGACCGGTGATGGTCTTGAACAGGGTGGTCTTGCCGACGCCGTTCGGGCCGATGATGCCGACGATGCCGGCGCGGGGCAGGCTGAAGGACAGGTCATTGATCAGGACGCGGTCCCCAAAGCCCTTCTTGAGCTTCTCGACCTCGATGACGGTGCTACCCAGACGGGGGCCCGCCGGAATGTTGATCTCGGAGGTGTCGATCTTGCGGTTGCGCTCCGCCTCGGCGGCCATCTCCTCATAGCGGGCCAGGCGGGCCTTGCTCTTGGCCTGGCGGGCCTTGGGGCTCGAGCGGACCCACTCCAGCTCCTTCTCCAGAATCTTGGCGCGCTTGGCGTCCTTCTGGCCCTCGATGGTCAGGCGCTGGCGCTTGGTCTCCAGGTAGGTGGAGTAGTTGCCCTCGTAGGGGTGCAGGCGTCCACGGTCGATCTCACAGATCCACTCGGCGACGTTGTCCAGGAAGTACCGGTCGTGGGTGACGGCGAGCACGGCACCGGGGTAGTTCTTCAGGTGGCCCTCAAGCCAGTTCACGCTCTCGGCGTCAAGGTGGTTGGTGGGCTCGTCAAGCAGCAGCAGGTCGGGCTGCTGCAGCAGCAGCTTGCACAGCGCCACACGGCGTCGCTCACCACCGGAGAGCACGTCGACGATGGTGTCGCCGGGCGGGCATTCCAGGGCCTCCATGGCCTGCGCGAGCTGGGCGTCCAGGTCCCACGCGTTGGCATTGTCCAGGTCCGTCTGCAGCTCACCCATCTCCGCCATCAGGGCGTCGAAGTCGGCGTCGGGCTCGGCCATCTCCATGCCGATGGCATTGAAGCGGTCGAGCTTGCCCTTGATCTCGGCGACGCCCTCCTCGACGTTCTCCAACACCGTCTTGCCCTCGCTCAGCGGGGGCTCCTGCAGCAGGATGCCGACGGTCGCGCCCTTGAGCAGCTGGGCTTCACCGTTGTTGGCCTTGTCCATGCCGGCCATCAGCTTCAGCATGGTGGACTTGCCGGCACCGTTGGGGCCGACGACGCCGATCTTGGCGCCGGGGAAGAAGGAGAGCGTGACGTTGTCGAGGATCAGCTTGTCGCCGATCGTCTTGCGCACGTTGTGCATGGTGTAGATGAACTCGGCCATGGCAGGCGTGTTGTCCTTCGAATCGAGAATGTGGGTGGGCAACCCCGGTGGGGGCAGCAAACGTCACCCAGTATGCCAGCTTCTGGCTCTGGACCCGCTGCGCTGCCCCACCGCCCGCCCCCTCAGGAGTGGATGAGCTGCTCCTCCCTCGGCGCCTCCTCGACCTCCGATGGCGGGGCCTGCTCCAGAATCTCCCCGGTCACGGCATTGACCAGGTTGCCATCCTCATCGGTGACCACCTGGGGCGCTCGCCGCTCAGTCCGAATGAACTCGCTGCGGCCACGCGTCAGGTCGTGGCCCAGCGCCGTGGCCTCCACGACGAGCCGCTCGTGCCGGATACCAGCCTGGTCATGCCAGGCGCTGGTGCGCAGCTTCCCGTGCACCACCACGGGATCCCCCTTGTCCAGCGAGGTCTTAATGTTCTCGGCCGTCCGGCCCCAGGCGGTCACGCCGATCCACGTGGTCTCCATGTCCACCCACTCTCCTTGTCGGATCCGACGTGGGGTGCAGGCCAACCGGAAGCGCGCCAGCTGCCACCCCTCCCCCCGAGTGAACTCGACGTCGGTGCCCACATTGCCGGTCAGTGTGATGAGTGCGTCCTGCATGACTGTCCCCTTTCAGCGGTTGACGCCACCGGTGGGCGCCTCTGCTGCAGTGTGTGCGTCCGCCCATTCCTGGGATCACGCCCAACGGCACCTGTGGGCAATTCCTCGGCAACCAAATCCTGTGGATAACCAGCCCGATAGGCTCATTCGGTGACCCAGACCCCCATGCCCGCATCCACCGGCGGCATCGCCGCCTGCCCCATCTGCCATGGCCCGCTGGCCGTCGAGGCTCGGGAACTGTGGTGTGACAAGGGGCATCGCTTCGACAAGGCGCGCGAGGGTTTCGTGAACCTGCTGCGGCCCGGGAAATCGCGCAAGGCCGTCATCGGCGACGACGCGGACATGGTGGCCGATCGCCGCCGTTTCCTGGACCGCGGGCACTACCAGGTGTTGTCCGAAGGAATTGCCGAGCTGGTGCGAGACCTCGAAGCCGAGCGCCCCGTCGAGAGCCTGCTCGACGTCGGTTGCGGCGAGGGCACCTTCACCGCCGCCATGCTGGGCGCACTTGCCGACGACGATTCCCCCGCGCCCACCCGGATGGCCTTCGACATCTCCCGCCCCGCGGTGAAGGTCACCGCCCGACGCGCCCCCGAGGCCCTGACCTGCGTCGCGTCGGTGATCGACATGCCCGTGCTGGACCACTCGGTCGACGTGCTGACCAGCATCATGGCGCCGCTGCACGAGGCCGAGTTCGCCCGCGTCATCCGTCCTGGCGGACGGATCGTGGTGGTCTCACCCGGTGACTCGCACCTGGCCCAGCTGCGCCAGGTTCTCTACCCCCACTACCGCCCGCACGACGAGCAGGTGGCCCTGACCGAGTCACTCGACGTGGTGGAGCAGCGTCGTTTCACCAGCCACGTGCACATGGGCAGCGCGCAGGAACTGCACGAGGTCTGGGGCATGACCCCCTACCGCTGGAACACGCCCCTGGACGGACAGGAGCGTTTCGCGAAGCTCACCGAACTCGACGTCGACGTGCACTTCGTCGCGACGGTCTTCCGGGCCGTGTGACCCGCACATCAACCACGCTTGATGAGCCCTTCATAGTGCAGCACGCTCGGCACAGGGGGCAGCAGCAGCGACATCAGCAGATGGGCCAGCACATACGCTCCCAGCGCCATCATCAGGTCCCCCTCCCTCCACGGGACAAACAGGGCGCTTCCAATTGCGTCGCAGCCGCTGACCTCAGCGGGCGCGAGCGATCTTGTCGCGGGCCTGCTCGTAGCGGCGCAGTTCCCCATTGATCGGGTTGATGATCCGCTCGCGGGAAACCTGTCCGATGGACTTCTCCAGCACATGGGTGGCCCGGGAGGCCTTGCGCTTGGCGGCGAACTCGACGAAGACGCGGCTGACCAGCGCCAACAGCACTCCGGCAGCAACACCTCCGGCGACCAGCCAGGTGGGGATCGGGATGCCATACCAGGTCGGCCCCAGAGACAGGTCCATCACGCCGAAGTAGATCAGCGCCATCCGCAGACCCAGCCAGCCCAGGCCCACCACGACGCAGGTGATCAGCAGCCACTGCAGCACCTGGAAGATCTTCCACCAGCCGGTGCCGCGGTCCATCGCCAGATCGGTGGTGGCAATCGCGCGGTCCAACTCGTCGGGCAGCAACTTCTCGTCGCGGCGTGACGCGTCGCGCACGGCGTCCTGCCAGCTACGCGGCAGACCAACGGCGGCCTCGTCGGCAACGGCACGCACGGCGGAGTCGACGCGCGCCTGCTGCACCCCGTTGAAGCTGATCCCCTTGCGGTTCACGCCGGTGCGCTGCACGCGCGCGGGCTCCAGCTCCTGCTTCTTGTTGATCTTGACGGCGTCCAGGTGCAGGCGACGCAACGGGTCCGGCTTGAAGCGCTTGATCCAGGTGATGGCGGGCCAACCTGTGGCCAGGGTGCCGCGGCGACGCGTCGCCTTCAGCACGGCCTCGCTCACCACACCGACGCCGGCAGCCTCGCCGAGGGCCTTGTTCAGCTGGGCCTCGCGGCCCTTGCTGACCTCGTCGGGGTCTGCGTGGCCGATGTCCTCGCTGAGCTTGCGGGCCACCTGCACCACGTCGCCCTCCAGCCGCTTGGCGGCCATCTGCTTGTTCTGGATGGCGGTGGCCAGTTGGCCGCGCAGCTCCGGGACGCCCATGCCGGTCATCGCACTGATGGCGCACAGCTGGGCCTTCTCCAGGCCTTCGGAGTCGAGCAGCGCACGCAGGTCACGCAGCGTCGGTTCCAGCTGGCCCTCGGGCAGCCGGTCGGCCTGGTTGAGCACCACCATCATCACCTCGGCGTGCTGCGCCAAGGGCTTGAGGTAGCGGTCGTGCAGGGCGGCGTCGGCATACTTCTGGGGATCCACCACCCAGATGAACATGTCCACCAACTGCACCAGCCGGTCCACCTCGTCGCGGTGGGCACGTTCGGTGGAGTCGTGGTCCGGGAGGTCGAGCAGCACCAGCCCGTCGAGGGCCGCATCGCCGCCGGTGACAACGTGCCGGGTGGGCACCTCCAGCCAGTCGAGCAGGTCATTGGGCACCTCGCTGCCCCAATAGGCGGCCATCGCCTTGCTCGTGGTGGGGCGGGTGACGCCCGGCACCGCCAGCTGGGTACCGGACAGGGCATTGAAAGTGGACGACTTGCCCGAACCCGTCGCCCCGGCCAGCGCGACGACGGTGATGTCGCCGCTGAAGGCCAGCCGCTTGTCGGTGTGTCCGACGACATTGCGTGCCTCGGCCACCAGCTCGGCGTCGGCGCGGCCATCGGCCAGCTCGATCGTCTCGGCCAGTGCCTTGACCTTGTCGGCGACACCCATGCGGTCGGGATTGGTGCGGTTGCGGGCCATCAGCGGTTCTCCTGCACGATCTCGGCGTCGACGACCTCGGCATCATGCGCCTCGGTGATGGTGTTCAGCTGGACGGTCTCCCGGGCCGCTGGCAACGCCTGTGTCTGGGGCGCCTCGATCGCGGCCTGCTCGGGTGCGGCCGGAAGGGCATCGTCGTAGCCCTCGTGGCGGGCGAAGTTGACCTCCTCGGCGGCCTCCCGGATCCGGACGGCCTGGTCCAGGTCTCCCGCCAGGGACGCCAGGGCGTCGTCGTAGCGCTTGAGTTCGTTGCCCATCACGGCCTCGACGCGGGCATCGAGGCTGGCCTTGGCCTGGTTGGCGAGCTTGCGGACTGCGTCGTCGCCGAAGACGGCCTCCAGCACCCGCTGGGCCAGCACGACGGAACCGCCGGCGATGCCCACCTCGGCACCGGTCAGGCCGCCGGTGTGTGCGAAGACCACCATCATCAGCGCGGCGGAGACACCGTTGACGCCCAGCGCGAGGTAGCGGGCCTTGGATCGCTTGTCCATGCCTTCTGCGGAGACCAGCTCCAGCACATCGCCCTGCCAGTCACGGATGGCGCGGGCCACCTCGTCGGAGAAGCCGGTCGAGGCGCGCGAGAGGTCCTCTCCGGACCAGTTGCGCAGCACGTCGCGGCCGTAGGCCGTGGCACGCCAGGCGGACTCGGCCCGTTCTGCGGCGGCCTCGCCCTGCTCCCGGACCAGTGCCTCCAGACCGGACTCGACGGCGACCTTCACACCCTCGGCCTCCGGCGGCGTGCCCTTGACGGTGGCGAAGACCCGGTCACGAAGCCAGCCGATCTTCTGCTCCATGGTCTTCATGAATTCGCCGGTCCCGACGAAGTCCTGCCAGCGCGCCAGCACCTCGCCGCGCAGCAGGCTGCCGTCGGCGGACTGGACGGAGACCTGGCGCACGGCCTCCTGGTAGCTCTTGGCGGCATCATCACGCAGCGTGGCCAGGGCCTCGGCCTGAGCCTCGACGGCGTCGGCGACCGGCGGGGCCTTGGTGACCAGCGCACCGATGGCACCATCCAGCGTCTGCAGCACGACGCGCTGGCGGCTGGCGGCATCCGCGGCCAGCGTCGCAAGCCAGGTGCGGATGGGCGAGACGGCGGCATCGGGGAGCAGGCCCTCCGCGGTGGTCTCGGTCTCCGGGACGGCGAAGAGCGGCGAATCCGCCAGCCCGCGCTCGGTCATCAGCTTGCCCAGGTGCGGCGGCACCTGGTTCATCGCGGCCGGCGGAATACGGTCCAGCACGACGGCGACGGCAGCCGCGCGGTCCACGGCGGCCTTCAGGAAGTCCCACGGGACGGCGTCGGCATAGCGGGCTGCGGAGGTGACGAAGACCCACAGGTCCGCGGCCTGCAGCAGCTGGGCGGCCAGGTTGCGGTTCTGCTCGACGACGGAGTCCACGTCGGGAGCATCGATGATGGCCAGGCCCTGGGGCAGCGCGGGCTCCTCGACGATCTGCAGGGTGTTCTGGTCCTGGGAGCTGGAACGGGAACGGACCAGTCCGGGGAGGATCCGGTCGTCCTGGAACCACTTCACGTCGTCCGGGTGGCAGATCAGCACCGGAGACTTGGTG
Source organism: Luteococcus japonicus (assembly GCF_003752415.1). Classification (NCBI taxonomy): domain Bacteria; kingdom Bacillati; phylum Actinomycetota; class Actinomycetes; order Propionibacteriales; family Propionibacteriaceae; genus Luteococcus; species Luteococcus japonicus. Next base: position 842,123 of record NZ_RKHG01000001.1, read on the forward strand.
GTGGGGCGGATCACGCCGGGTGTTGTCACGATGCGGCCGATCAGCGAGTTCACCAGGGTGGACTTGCCGGCACCCGTCGAACCACCGACGACGGCCAGCAGCGGGGCCTCGATGGTGGCCAGCCGGGGCAGGATGTAGTCGTCGAGCTGGCGCTGCATGTCACGCGCGCTGCGCGCCTGTTCCATCGCCTGCGGGAGCGGCAGTGGGAGCCTGACGGGAGCCAGTGATTCACGAAGCTCGGCCAGGGCCTGCATCAGACGTGTGCTGCTCACGCGATTCCTTTCGATGGCACGGGCGCCCCCGCGCCCGAAAAGTTCCACCCCACTGTGGCACGAATCCTGCTCCTCGTGCCGGGACAGGTTGAGGGTTCAGGCCGTGGGCGCCGGTGTGCGCCAGCGTCGCCAGAAGGCCAACCGGTGCCATGGGATGTGCATCTTGAGACCTCGGGCCTCCCACAGGGCGGTGTGGCGCAGGGTCTTGATCTCGGCCAGCAATTCCTTCTCCCGCTCCCGTCCGGCCTCGTCGATGATGCCGCGCACCATCGCGTCGCGCAGATAGGCGAGCTCAGTCATCGCCCGGGTCATGGCGACGGTGTCACGCAGCGTGCGCCAGCCGCGGGTGAGAGCCACCATCAGCAGCCAGCTGCGACGGCGCCCAAAGCCCTGGTTCTGCGGGTCTTCCGGCAGCAGCCAGCCGACCCGCACATAGTCCTCCAGCCGGGTGCGGATCCGCTTGATCTCCTTGAACTCGTGGCGAACCAGGAAGCTGAGCATGAAGAAGATGATCAGGAAGAACTGCACCAGCAGCCAACGGTTGTCCTGCTGCCCCACCGACGCCATGCCGTTGAAACCCATGTGACCCAGGGCCGCCAGGCAGAAGCCGGTCAGCGGCGCGAGGATGCGCACCAACTTGCTGCGGGTACGCAGGCCGAGCAACAGCCCGATGCCGGTGAACATGGTGAACATCGGGTGGCCATAGCTGGTGATCACCCCACGCAGCAGCACGAGCTGCTGGACCGCCTCCTCCACGTCGCCGGCGCCGGTGGTGACCGAGCCGTAGACCATGGCACGGGCGTAGTAGACGATGTTCTCCGTGAAGGCGAAGCCGATGGCGGACAGGCCCGCCAGGCAGACGCTCTGCAGCACCGAGACAATGCGGTAACGCAGCAGGATCGCCAGCAGGAACAGGATGGTGGCCTTGGCGGCCTCCTCCACGAAGGGTGCGACGAAGACCGCCGGCCGAGCCTGGGCGGCCGGATCGCCCGGGCTCGCGGTGACGTTGAGCATCTCCGCCGCCCAACTGTTGATGTGCAGGCTCAACCAGATGGACATGCAGGAACCCCAGCCGAAGGCCAGCAGCCACAGCAGCGGCTTCATCGGACGCAGCCGGTCCAGGAGGATGAAGGCCAGGGACCAGACGATGGCCGTCGGCGCGGCATAGCCGGCGCAGGTCTTGACCGTCTCCCAGTCGAGGCCGGGGATGGTGCCCTGCGGGAAGACCTGGTCCGCGGACATCTGGCGCCAGACCAGGAAGAGGCACAGGGCGTAGAGCTGGAAGAGGACGACGGAGATCCAGGTCCACGGGTTGGTGAGCAGCCTCATCCACCGGTTCATCCCGGGCCGCTGCTTCGGCGGCAGGCCGGACAATGAACGGGCGCGACGCTCCGGCTTGACGGACCGGGCCTCGTCGAGGGCACCGTTCAGCGTCCAAGCGTCGTGCGTCGTGAGGCTCATGCGCATCCTGTCGAGCGTCGGGTACAGGTGGCGCCCCAGGCAGGAATCGAACCTGCGACCGACAGATTAGAAGGCTGCTGCTCTATCCGCTGAGCTACTGGGGCATGTCGAGGTCCATGGTAGCGGGGCGCGCCGCAGGGCCCGGTAGGGTGGACGGGTGAATGACATGCTGGTGTGGATTGATTGTGAGATGACCGGGCTGGACCTGGTCAACGACGCCCTGATCGAGGTGGCGGCCCTGGTCACCGACTCCGATCTCAACGTGCAGGGAGAAGGGATCGACGTGCTGATCAAGCCGTCGGACGAATCTCTGGCGCAGATGGGCGACTTCGTCCGCGAGATGCACACCAAGTCCGGCCTGCTCGACGAACTGGCCGGCGGAACCACCATGGAGGAGGCCCAGAAGCTGGTCCTCGACTACGTGCAGACCTTCGTCCCGACGGCCCGCAAGGCACCGCTGGCCGGCAACACCATCGGCACCGACCGCGCCTTCCTGGCCCGCGACATGCCCGAGCTGGAGGGCTGGGTGCACTACCGCAATGTCGACGTCTCCAGCATCAAGGAGTTGAGCCGTCGCTGGTTCCCGCGCGCCTACTACCAGTCCCCCGCCAAGAACGGGAACCACCGTGCGCTGGCCGACATCCAGGAGTCGATCGAGGAGCTGCGTTACTACCGCGAGGCCGTCTTCGTGCCCGCTCCGGGCCCGACCACCGGAGAGGCCAAACTGATTGCCCACAAGCACCAGGGAACCATCACCGGAATGCGTCCGGCGGACCTCACGAAGGCCTGATTTCACACAATGGTCATTTACCGCTAAGCTGATCCAGCGCTCAGGGGAGATTATTCCCCGGGCCATGGTGGGTATAGCTCAGTTGGTAGAGCACCTGGTTGTGGTCCAGGTGGTCGCGGGTTCAAGTCCCGTTACTCACCCCACAGGGATGGATCCCAGATGGAAGGCCCCGGTCCTCGGACCGGGGCCTTCGTCGTGTTTCAGCTTCTCAAGAGGCGGCACGTCGTCTGCTGCGCAGGGCCCGGGTCTGGGTCAGGCTCGCATCGCGGGACAACTCGTCGTGGAGCTCGGAGCCCAGCCCGACCAGTGCAACCCGGCCGTCGGCCTCGTGGTGCAGCGCCCAGCCGTAGCGCTTGGCCAGCGGGGAGGAACGCAGACAGGCCTGCGACGTCGAGAAGAAGGCCGCGCGAGCCTCCCCGTCGTCGGGATCGAGGCCCTTGCGCAGGGCATGGACCCGGAAGATCAGATCATCCGAAGTCAGTTCACACGGACGCCCCGACAGCAGTTCGTGCTGCAGGGAGGCAATCGTCGGGCCTTTCGACGCGGCTTGGGGAATCTGGGCATTGATTGCCGGACAGTCCTCGGCGACGGCAATGAAGGTGCTGGTGTAGTTCGTGGATTTCACTCCCCCCTCCCCGTCGATGGCTTCCCTGAGCAGGTCCGCATCCCCACAGCGCCGCCCGTACTTCTCGATCATGTGGGTCAGTACGAAGCGAACCGACGGCTGCTCGTCCCAACCCCTCACCGTAACGAGAGACTCCAGGTCGATCGCCGCCGTGCCGCCCAGTGCGCCAAGCTGCCGCCGGGAAGCATCGACGGCCTCCCTCCACAGCGAGTGCAACTCGTCGCCGGTCTGTTCGCCGGCCGAGCTCCAGTCCCAGTCACCGTCTGCTCGCCAGTCCACCTCGCTCCACGGATGGGCAGGCGAGTTACCGCCCAGGACCACCCCGAACAAGAAGTCCTCCACATAGGCCAGGTGCTTCAGCAGCCCACCCAGGACATTGACGACGGCAGCGGCCGGGCGCGCAGGGCCTCGTCGGACAGGCCCTCGGCCTTCCATCCGATGGTGGCTCGCAGGAAGTCGAGTTAGCCGACGAGGGTTGCCGCTTCCCCGACGGGGAGTTCAGGTTCGGGGCGTCCCTGCAGGTCAACGCGGGACACGTGACACACCCGCCTGATCTGCCCGCTTGTCCACCCCGGCCAGGAAACGCTCCTGGTCCAGCACGGCACGGGCGTGCCGCCCCGAACCAATGGGGCCCAGGTCGTCGAAGGCCTGCACATCCCACCAGATGGTGCGGCCCTCCACCTGGCTGACGGTGCACTCGTAGCGCACGGTCATCCCGGGCAAGGTGGCAGCAGTGTGCGACAGGTCGACGTGCACGCCGACCGAGGTCTCCCCGTCCTCCAGGTGCGGCCGCAGGGCCTCCATGCACGCCCATTCCGCAGCACCGACCATGTAGGCCGTGGCGAAGACGCGTGGCACGGTCTGGAATTCCGGGGACTCGGGGAAGACGTCGGGGACGCACCGGTTGTCGGGCACGACATAGGTCATGGTGTGGGTCTCACCCACGGCGATGGGAGTGCGCATGGGTGACAGCCTACGGATCCGGGCGCAGCTGGTCCATACCCCACTTCTGGACATCCGACCCATCTTCCCGATCGAGCGCTGAAGGGTCTTGGACACGTCAAACTGCACTGGGGTGCGCAATTCGCTCGATCGGGAAGATGAGATCTGTTCTCAGTCGTCGGATCCCCGGCGCCAGGCCGCACGCATCATCTCCTTGTTGACCGCAGCCACCGCGGCCAGCGGGATCCCCGCCGGGCAGACCTCGACGCACTCGCCATAGGTGGAGCAGGGGCCGAACTCCGCTTCGACGGCCTTCACCACGCCCCGGGCCCGCCTGGAGCGTTCCGGCCTTCCCTGCGGCAGGGTCGAGAAGTGGGTCAGCAGCGCACCGCTGAACAAGTGGGCAGCCCCATTCGGGCAGGCTGCGACGCAGGCGCCGCAGCCGATGCAGGCCGCGAAGTCCAGGGCCTTCTCAGCACGCCGGAAGGTGATCTGACGGTCCTCGGCGTCCGGCGCGGTACCGGTGTCGACGCTGACAAAACCACCACCCCGCACCACCCGGTCCAAGGCCGAACGGTCCACGACGAGGTCCTTCACCACCGGGAAGGCGGCAGAGCGGAAGGGCTCGAGGCGCACCACGTCTCCGTCGGAGAAGTTGCGCAGGTGCTGCTGGCAGGTGGGGGTGTTGGCGACGGGGCCGTGCGGGCGGTCGTCGACGGTGATGCCGCAGCAGCCGCAGATCCCTTCCCGGCAGTCGCTCTCGAAGGCGACGGGCTCTCCCCCGGCCTCGACGATCTGGTCGTTGAGCCGGTCCAGCAGTTCCGGCATGGACATCTCCGGCGTGGCATCGTCCACCACATAGGTGACGAAATCTCCGGGCGCCTGGGCACTGGGCTGGCGCCACACCTCCAGCGTGATCCTCATTGGTAGTTCCTCGTCTGCAGTGGCACGGCGGCAAAGGTCAGGGGTTCGTGGTGACGCACCGGCATCCCGGGCTGCCCCAACGGACCGGGCGTGTGCTCCCACGCCGAGACGAAGCACCAGTTCCGGTCGTCACGCAGGGCCTCGCCGTCACGAGTCTGGTGGTCGACGCGGAAGTGAGCGCCACAGGACTCGTCGCGGTCATAGGCGTCGACGCACATCAGCTCCGCGAGCTCCAGGTAGTCGGCCACCCGTCCGGCCTTCTCCAGCTCCTGGTTGAGTTCCCGGCCGGTGCCAGGCACCCGCAGGTCACTCCAGAAGCGATGCCGCAGGTCCCGGATCTCGTCGATCGCCTGTGCAAGCCCCCCCTTGCTGCGCGCGACGCCGCAGCCTCGGTAGAGGATCTCCCCCAGTTCGCGGTGGAAGCGGTCGGAGCCGGTCTTGCCTCCGACGGCCAGCAGCGCCTCCAACCGGCCGGTGGCATCCGCGACGGTCTGTGTCACCGCCGGGTCGTCGTCGGCCAGGAGCGGTTCGTTGAGGTGTCCGGCCAGGTAGTTGGGGATGGTGTGCGGCAGGGTGAACATCCCGTCGACGCAGGCACTGAGCAAGGAGTTGGCGCCCAGCCGGTTGGCGCCGTGGTAGCCCCAGCCAGCCTCACCGCCGACGAACAGGCCCTCGATGGAGGTCTGCATGTCGTAGTCGCTCCACAGGCCACCCATCGAGAAGTGCGCTCCGGGAGCGATCCGCATCGGCACCGTGTAGGGATCCTCGCCGGTGCAGTCGGCATACATCTCGAAAAGGTTGCCGTAGCGCTGCTCGATGATCTTCTTCCCCAGGCGCTGGATCGCGTCGCGGAAGTCCAGGTAGACGCTGTTCTTCAGCGGTCCGACGCCGTGGCCTGCCTCGATCTGCTCCCGGGCGGCACGCGAGGAGATGTCGCGCGGCGCGAGGTTGCCGTAGGCGGGGTACTTGCGCTCCAGGTAGTAGTCGCGTTCCTCTTCCGGGATGTCATTGGCCGGTCTGTCGTCGCCGGCCTTCTTCGGCACCCAGATCCGGCCGTCATTGCGCAGCGACTCGCTCATCAGCGTCGTCTTGGACTGCCACTGCGAGCTGACCGGGAGCGCCGTGGGGTGGAACTGCAGGTAGGAGGGCGACGCGAACAGCGCCCCGCGACGGTGGGCCCGCCAGGCGGCGCTCACATTGGAGTTGTGCGCCAGCGTCGAGTGGAAGAAGGCCTTGCCGTAGCCGCCGGTGGCCAGCACGACGGCGTGTGCGGCCTGCACCTCGATGGCGCCGGTGCGCAGGTCCCGGGCCACCACGCCCCGCACCCGGCCGTCGGTCACCACCAGGTCCAGCACCTCGCGGTGGGTCCTCAGCTCGACGGTGCCGGCCGCCACCTGCCGCTGCAGGGTACGGGCCGCTGCCACCTGCAACTGCTGACCGGTCTGCCCGCGGGTGTAGTAGGTGCGGCTGACCTGCACACCACCGAAGGATCGGGTGCGCAGCTGGCCGCCGTACTCGCGGGCGAAGGGTGCCCCGATGGCGTCCATGTGGTCAATCACCCGCACCGATTCCTCGGCCAGCCGGAAGACGTCGGCCTCCCGGGCGCGGAAGTCGCCGCCCTTGACGGTGTCCTTCACGAAGCGGTCCAGCGAGTCTCCGTCCACCTTGCGGCCGCGGGCCGCATTGATGCCGCCCTGGGCCGCGACGGAGTGGGCGCGACGGGCCGCGTCGTGGAAGGTGTAGGCCACCACGTTGAAGCCCAGCTCCCCCAGCGCGGCGGCCGCCCCGGATCCGGCAAGGCCGGTGCCGACGACGACGATGGTGAACTTGCGCCGGTTCAGCGGGCTGACCTGCTTGTAGTGGAGCTTGGCACGGTGCCAGGCGGTGGCCGGATCGCCGTCGGGCGTGTGTCCGTCGAGCGGTGGTTCAGCGCGTGGGATGTCGAGGATGGTCATTTCACGACTCCTGTCAGCACGGCGACGGGGATGGTCAGGTTGCCCAGCGCCACCAGCAGGCCGATGGCCAGGGCCACCGCGCTCACGGTGCGCACCGCCTTGGGGCCGGGCGTTGCCCCGAGGTCCAGCACGACGCTGACCAGCCCGTGCGCCAGGTGGGCGCACAGCGCCAGCATCGTCAGGCCGTAGACCAGCGCCACGGGCCAGCGGGAGAAGGAGGCAACCACATTGGTGTAAGCGAAGGAGGCGTCCACCGTCGGGCCCTGGAAGGCGTCGGAGGCGACCGGAGCTGTTCCGATGGTCAGGTCCAGAAGGTGGAAGACCAGGAAGCCGAGCAGGATCACGCCGGTGAGCGGCATGCTGCGCGCCATCCACGTCGAGGCCGGCATTCCCTTGCGTCGCACGGATCCACGGGCGATGCGGCCGCGGCTGCGCACCAGCCAGCCGCAGTACAGGTGGGCCGCCAGACAGGCCAGCAGGACGATGCGCAGGATCCACAGCAGGCCCTCGTGCGGAAGGACGGGGTGGAAGGCGGCGCGAAGCCAGTGGGCGTAGCCGTTGAAGTCGGCCGGCCCCATGTACAGCTTGAGGTTGCCGATCATGTGCACCAGCACGAACAGACCGAAGATGATCCCGGTGAGCGCCATCACCACCTTCGCGGCAGCATTGGACAGACCAGCCGGATGGCCGGCGGCCCTTGTCGACGGTGACTGGGACATTCGCAACGCCTCCTGGACGAGACCCTTCCAACCACCATAGGCCGACCCTCGGACACTTTCCTGGGCGGGGTGGTAAAACCTCATGAACTCCGGGCGGACAAGCAGCGACGCCGCCCCGAGAGGATCGGGGCGGCGTCGTGTGGAACGAAGGACTCAGGCCTTCTCGTCCGGGGTGGTGTCGTCGGGCTGGATGCTCCAGGCCGGGGGCTCGTCCTGTCCGGCCTCCTCCTGCTTCTCCGCATCCTCGAAGTCCGTGTGCACCATACCGGCGGCGTGGTGGACGGGCGCGTAGATGGTGTACAGCTGCAGCGGCTCATCGCCGGTATTGGTGACATTGTGCCAGGTGCCGGCGGGGACCTGGATGCTCCAACCGTCGGAGACCTCCTGCTCGGTGGTCAGCTGGTCCTCCGCGGGGCCCATCTGGACCTTGCCCTTGCCGGCGTCGATGCGCAGGAACTGGTCGGTGTCGTGGTGCACCTCCAGGCCGATGTCCTTGCCGACGGGGATGCTCATCAGCGTGACCTGGAGGTACTTGCCGCTCCAGGCCACCGTGCGGTAGTTCTCGTTGGCCTTGGTCTCGGTCTCGATGTCGAAGACGTTCGGGTTGGGTCCGTTGTCAGTGATAGCCATGACCCCGAGCGTACTCACTGGCCCTGACATTTCCCGGCCGACGCGGCTTGCCGGCCTGGTGCCCCGTGGCCAGGGGGCCCCGGATCCGAGCGCCTGTGACAAAGCCGAGCGGCTGACAGGCAGGCGACACCAGGAGGTCACGTCACAGCGGTACGCCACCGAAGACGTACATGCTGACCAGGAAGATCAGGAAGGTGCGCCCAACGGGTGAGCACAGCCAACCACATGGTCAAACGGCGCGGCAGGACGTTCCACGACGTGTCATGCCAGTGGAAGGTGCCAGAATGACTCCCATGCCACGCACGCCCATCTCCTTGTCGGACGCACGTCTGCAGGCCGCCCTGGCCGCCGGACGGGCCGCCGCCCTCGCCTCCCGCCTCGCCGGGAAGGGCTCCGGGGCCTCCATCCGCGGGCAGGTGATGATGAAGGTCGACCCGCAGGCGCTGGGCAAGTTGCTGGCCCATCGCCGGATCGCCGCGGTGACCGGCACCAACGGCAAGACCACCACCACCCACCTGCTGGCCGCAGCAGTGCGTGAGGGCACCCCCGAGCCCGCACGTCGCGTGGTCACCAATGCCGACGGCGCGAACCTGTACCACGGCGTCGCCTCGGCACTGGGTGAGGCTGCGAAGGCGGACATCGCCATCCTGGAGACCGACGAGCGGATCGTCCCCCGGATCATCGAGGAGGGCCGGCCGGAGGTGCTGGTGCTGCTGAACTTCAGCCGGGACCAGATGGACCGCAACCACGAGATCAAGAGCCTGGGCCGCGGCTGGCGCGTCGCGCTGGAGAAGGCCGGAGAAGCAGGTCCCGTCGTCGTGGCCAATGCCTGCGACCCGCTCACCACCTGGGCAGCCGAGACGGCCAAGCAGGTCATCTGGATCGACACCGGCGCCGGCTGGACGCAGGATGCGGCTCTCTGCCCCGCCTGCGGCGCCGTGCTCGCCCACGTCGACGGCCACTGGGACTGCCCGGCTTGCCCGCTCACCCAGCCGGAGGCCGACTACACCGTCCATGGCGAAGAGGTCACCGAGAAGGACGGCACCGTCTGGACCCTGGACCTCCAGGTGCCCGGCCGCTTCAACCGCGCCAATGCCGCCTGCGCCCTGGCCGCCGCCCGGGTGATGGGCATCGAGCCCGACGTGGCACTCAAGGGCATGCACAGCGTCACCTCCCCCGCCGGACGCTATGCCGTGGCCACCTTCGGGGACGTCAAGGGCCGCCTGATGCTGTCCAAGAATCCCGCCGGCTGGGCCGAGAGCCTGCCGCTGGCCGCCACCGACCCAGTCGTGCTGGCCATCGACGCCGTGGCCGCCGACGGCAAGGACGTCAGCTGGCTCTGGGACGTGGACTACGAGCAGCTGGCCGGCCGCCATGTCATCTGCACCGGCCCCCGCGCCCTGGACCTGGCCGTGCGCCTGACATACGGCGAAGTGGAGCACGAGGTGGTCCCGGACCTGTCGGCCGCCATGGCCCGCGCCGGCGAACTGGCCGACGAGGGCGTCGTGATCGACGTACTGAGCACCTACACACCATTCCAGAAGCTGCGCAAGCTGGGAGGCCTCGCATGAGCAAGCCCGTCAAGATCGTGCTCGTCTTCCAGAGCCTGCTGGGCATCTACGGTGACCAGGGCAATGCCAGGGTGGCGCTGCAAAGGCTGCAGATGCGCGGCATTGACGCCGAGCTGGTGATTGTGGAACCAGGCGACGAGGTGCCCGCCGACGGGCAGCTCTACCTGCTGGGTGGCGGCGAGGACATGGCCCAGATCAGCGCCCTGAGGGCCCTCCAGGAGGACGGGAACATCTTCCGCGCCCTGGAGTCCAGCGCCGTGCTGTTCGCCGTCTGCGCGGGCTTCCAGATCTGTGGGAGGTCCTTCACCGTCGGAGATCGCGACGAGGTCACCGAAGGTCTGGGCCTGCTGGACATCCAGACCCGACGCGGCGCAGAGCGCGCCGTCGGCGAGGTGCTGCACCGCTGGACCATGCCCGACGGCACGCAGAGCATCATCACCGGCTTCGAGAACCACGGCGGATACACCACACTGGGCCCCGACGCCGAACCGCTGGCCCGCGTCGAGGTGGGCGTCGGCAACAACGGCGAAGGGCTGGAGGGCGCCGTGCAGCGCGGCCCCGGCGGCAAGGGCTGGGTGATCGGCACCTACCCGCACGGCCCGGTCCTGGCCCGCAATCCCGAGCTGGCCGACCACCTTCTGCAGCTCGCCACGGGCCTGGAGCTCGGCCCGCTGCCGATGCCGGAACTGGACGAATTGCGCGCACAGCGAATCGAGCACGCCCGCACGCTTCGCTGAGCACCGCTACCGTCGGAGCATGAAGACCAGACAGCTCGGACCGTTCACCGTCAGCGCCATCGGGATGGGCTGCATGCCCCTGTCCATGGCACGCGAACCGAGGCCGTCGCTGGACCAGGCGATGGAAACCATCCACGCCGCCCTCGACGCCGGCATCACCTTCTTCGACACCGCCGACATCTACGCACCCAGCTGGGACCAGATGGGCCACAACGAGCACGTGCTGGCGATGGGCCTGCGCGGGATCAACAATCGCGACGAGATCGTGGTGGCCACCAAGGGTGGCATCACCCGCGGCGAGGGCGAGACCTGGGGCCGCGACGGCTCCAAGGACTACCTGCGCCGCGCCCTGGAGCACTCCCTGAGCCAGCTTGAGGTTGACTGCATCGATCTCTACCAGTGGCACCGCCCGGACCGGTGGAAGGTCTACGGCGAGGTGGTGGAGACCTTCGCCGAATTCAAGCAGCAGGGGCTCATCAAGGCCATCGGCATCAGCAATGCCAATGTGGAGGAGATCGAGATCGCACGCGACGTGCTGGGCCCCGACGGGCTGGTCAGCGTCCAGAACGAGTTCTCCCCCAGTTTCCGCTGCTCCACCGACACCCTGACGGTCTGCAAGGACAACGGCATCGCCTTCCTGCCGTGGAGCCCGCTGGGTGGTTGCTCCGGGGGCGCCACGGAGGTGGGCAGCCGCTTCCAGGCCTTCGGCGACGTGGCCCGCGAGCACGGCGTCAGCCCGCAGCAGATGGTCCTGGCCTGGGAGCTGGCGAAGTACGACAAGCTGATCCCCATCCCGGGTGCGAGCCGCCCGGAATCCATCACCGACTCCGCCAAGGCCGTCGACCTGGTGCTGAGTGAGGGGGAGATGCAGCGCCTGGACGAGTCCCCCGTCTGGCACGACCCGCAGCCGCACCGCTGAGGCCTCGACAGGCTCGGCCACCGGCAACGACGAAGGCCCCGGATCAGTGATCCGGGGCCTTTCGTTGGTACACCGCCAGGGACTTGAACCCTGAACCCGCTGATTAAGAGTCAGCTGCTCTGCCAATTGAGCTAGCGGTGCTTGCTCCCGGGCCCGCAAGGACCCGAGGGATATTCAGTTGTTTGGTACACCGCCAGGGACTTGAACCCTGAACCCGCTGATTAAGAGTCAGCTGCTCTGCCAATTGAGCTAGCGGTGCGCGCGAGAAGGAACGTTACGCCTGCTCAGCGCCCAGCGCAAATCAGGCCCGACGGCGTGAGCTCCCAGACCTCGTCGGCCCACACTTCCAGCAGTTCCGCATCGTGGGGGATGGCCAGCACTCCCAGCCCGGCATCCACCTCCCGGCACAACAACCGCACCATGCCGGCGGTGGTCACCGCATCCAGCATCGTGGCTGCCTCGTCACAGAGCAGGAAGCGCACCGGGGCCAGCAGGGCCCAGCCCGCCACCAGCAGCAGTGCCGGGGCCTACCAACCACCACGTCGCTCAGTCATCCAGACCCACACTCGGATCCAGGGCCAGATAGCACAGGTCTGCCAGCAGGGAGCCGACGAGCACCAGCGCCGTGGAGGCCACGGTCAACAATGCCAGCAGCGGCAGGTCCAGGTCCCGCGCCGAGGTGACCATCGCGGCCGCCAGGCCCGGCCAGGCGAAGGACTCCTCCCCGATCACGGCGCCCACCAGCTCCGGGAGCCGCACCCCGACCAGCGTGACCAGCGGCGCCAATGAGACGGGGAGTACGTGGCGCAGCGCCACGGTACGCCAGGACAGCCCTCGGACGACGGCGGCACGGACGGCGTCGGAGGCCAGCGCGGCGCGCACCTCGGTGCGGCAGCTGAGCAGCAGCCACGGCGCCTGGGACAGGCCGAGCACCAGCGCAGGCAGGACCAGGTGGTGGGCGACGTCGAGCACGCCGCCTCCGCCCCGTACGGTGACTGCGCCGACGGCCGGGAACCAGCCCAGCCCGAGCGAACCGACCATGATCAGGCCCAGGGCCAGCACATGGGGCGGGATGGACTGCACCAGGATGATGAGGGCCTCGCTGGCACGGTCCAGCCAGGACCCAGGACGAAGCGCCGCGACCACTCCCCCACACAACCCCAACAGGACAGCCACCAGCAGCCCGACCGTGGACAACAGCAGCGTCCACGGCAACCTGTCGGCCAGCACCTGCGCCACCGGGCCCCTGGCTTTGACCTGTTGGCCGATCCCACCCGCCCCAAGCTGCTCACGCAGATCCACCTGCACCCGGACTCCCGCGTCGGTGAGCTGGCCGAGGCCTGTGGAGTCACGCCCACCGCCGCCTCGCAGGCGCTGCGAGTGCTGCGCGACCAAGGCTGGGTGGAGGCCCATCAGCAGGGCCCCAGCGTGCGCTACCGGCTGGTGGACGGCGCGGTGCACACCGTGCTGCACCTGATGGGCCAGACCCACGACCACTGACCCGGACTGACACGCGACGAAGGGCGCCGAGGACTTGTCCTCGGCGCCCTTCGCGCTGGTCAGGTGCTCAGCGCATCACTTCACGCCACCGGCGGTCAGACCGGCCACGATCCGACGCTGGAAGATCAGCACCATGGCGAGCAGCGGCACGGTCACCACCACACCGGCGGCCATGATGGCGCCGTAGGGGATGTTGAACGCGCTGTCACCGGTGAACTGGCTCAGCGAGACCGGGGCCGTCATCTTCTTGCGGTCGGGCAGGAAGGTCATGGCGAACATGTATTCATTCCAGACCGCGATGAAGGTCAGGATGACGGTGGTGAAGATGCCGGGCGCCGCCAACGGCAGGATGATCTTGCGGAAGGCCGTGGTGGGCGTGCACCCGTCCACCATGGCCGCCTGCTCCAGTTCGACGGGAAGCTGACGGAAGAAGGCCGTCAGGTTCCACACGCACAGCGGCAGACCGAAGGACAGCGACGGGATGATCGCCGCCTGGTAGTGGTTCATCCAGTCGATCGGCAGCCACTCGTAGTTGCCGGTGAACATCTTCAGCAGCGGCACCAGGATGGTGATGGCCGGGAACATCGAGCAGCCGATGATGATGGCCAGCACCAGTGCCTTGCCCGTGAAGCGCAGACGGGCCAGGGCGTAGGCGGCGACGATGCCGAAGAGCAGCGTCAGGGCCGTGGTCACCGTCGAGATCAGGATCGAGTTGCCGATGGCGGTGAAGAAGTTGTTCTTCTCGTTGAAGACGATGTGGAAGTTCTGCACCGACATCGGGTTCGGGATGAACTCCGTGCTCAGGCCCTCACTGGGCAGGCGCAGCGAGCTGATCACCATCCAGAGGAAGGGCAGGATGCAGTAGATGATGATCAGGGCGATGCCCAGCAGCGAGGCCACCGTCCCGGCGATCTGCTTGCCCGTCTTCTTCGGCTTGTTGAGCGTCTCCAGCTCGCGCTTGGTGAGCAGCTCCTGGCCCTCGGGGACCGTGAGATTCGTGGTGCTCATGCCGCACTCTCCCCACTGGTGATGGTCTGGTTGGCCTTGGTGCGCTTGACCTGCTGCTTGTGCAGGGCGCGCATCCGCTTGCGCTGGGCCGTCTTGGCCCGGGTCTCGTCGTCACCGACGACGTCGGCACCCAGCAGCTTGATGAACAGAAAGGCCACCAGGCAGATGAGCAGGAAGAGCAGGATCGAGTACGCGGCGGCCGGGCCGTAACGCTGGCTGACGGCCTCGTTGTAGGCGAACATGCTCAGCGTCTCCACCGAGTACTTGTTCGGGCCGATCAGGCCGTAGGGAAGGTCGAACATGCGCATGGTGTCCAGGGTGCGGAAGAGCACCGCCACCACCAGGGCGGGCTTGACCATCGGCAGCGTGATCCGGGTGAACTGCTGCCACGCGGTGGCCCCGTCCACCTTGGCGGCCTCGTAGACCTCCGCGGGAATGGTCTGCAGGCCGGCCAGTGTCAGCAGCCCGATGAAGGGGGCTGTCTTCCAGACGTCGGCCATGATGACCGCCAACTGGGAGGCCGACGAGTCACCCAGCCAGAGAATCTCCTTGCCCAAGATCTTGTTGGCCACGCCGTCGGCCTGGAAGATCACGAACCACAGCTTGGCAGAGACGATGGTCGGGATGGCCCACGGCACCAGGATGGCGGCGCGCACCAGGCCGGTGCCCTTGAAGGCTCGCGCCATGATCAGGGCCATCGCGACGCCGAGGATGGTCTCGATCACCACGCAGATGACGGTGAACCAGACGTTGTTGACGAAGGCATTCATCAGGCGCGGCATGGAGCCGAAGACGCCATCGACCGCAGTGGAGTTGGACGTCAGGGCGTTGAGGTAGTTCTCCAGACCGACGAACTTGGTGCCGGTCTCGGCCATGCCTGTGGTGGGATCGATCCCATTGCTGGTCTTGTAGAAGGACTCGATCACGCTGAGCACGATCGGGATGCCGACCACGAACAGGATCACGGCGAGGGTGGGTGCAACGAGGATCCAGGCAAGGGTGCCCTGCCCGTCGCTGAGGGCGTTCTTCTTCGCCTTGCGGGACGAAGCGCCCTGGGTTTCGACAGCGGTGACCATCTTTTCCCTCCTTTGGGAATGTGACTGACACAGCGCCCGGTACGGACCGCCGGTGCGGTCCGTACCGGGCAGACAGTGTGCTGTCAGGAAATTACTTGGTCAGCTCGGTGAGCTTGGTCTGCAGACCCTCGAAGTTGCTCTTGGGATCCTTGCCGGCGATCACATTGGCCGAGGCGTCCTGGATGGCCTGGGTGGCGTCGTTGTACGCGACGACCTTCGGGCGGGCCTTGGCTGTGGCGATGGACTCCTTCAACACAGGCAGGTAGGGAAGCTGCTTCACCAGGTCTGCATCGGCGTAGAGGGACTCGCGGGTGGGAGCCAGGGTGGCCTTCTGCGCAGCGGTCTTCTGCTGGGCCTCCTCGCCGTACCACTTGATGAAGTCACGGGCGGTGCCGAGGTTCTTCGCGGTCTTCGAGATGGCCAGGTTGTGGCCACCCAGGGTGGACACGCCGGGGCCCTCGAGGCCGGGCAGCGGGGCGATGCCGAACTTGTCGGCAACCTTCGACGAGCCGTCCTTGGCCTGCATCAGGGAGTAGATGTAGGGCCACTGGCGCAGGAAGACGAGCTTGCCGTCCTGGAAGGCCTGGCGGCTGGGCTCCTCCATCCAGGTGGTGGCGGCCTTGGGGATGGTGCCGTCCTTGAAGGAGTCCTGCAACCACTGGACACCCTTGAGGGCGGCCTCGGAGTTCACCTGCGGCTTGCCGTCCTTGTCCAGGAACTCGGCGCCGGAGGAGTTGACGATCTCGGTGATGTTGCAGGTCAGGCCCTCGTACTTCTGGAACTGGCCGCCATAGCAGTCCAGGCCCTTGCCCTCGGGCAGGGCCTTGACCTTGGTGCAGGCCGCCTTCATGTCGGACCAGGTCTTGGGGGCCTCCTTGATGCCGGCCTTCTCCAGCAGGTCCTTGCGGAAGTAGAGCATGGCGCCGTCCGAGCTGGTCGGGTAGGCGTAGAGCTTGTCGAAGTAGGTGGCGCCGTCGACGGCGGGCTGCAGCATGCCGTCGGTGGGGAACATGTCCTTGGGCAGCTCATGCACCCACTGCTTGGCGGCGAACTCGGCGGTCCAGACGATGTCCAGGTAGAGCACGTCGAAGTTCGAGGCGCCCTTGGTGTTGGCATTGTCGACCATCTTCTGGCGCTGCTCATCGGCGGAGGCCGAGAGCTGCACGAAGGTCACCTTCTCGTTCGGGTGCTCCTTGTTCCACTCGTTGAGCAGGGGCTGCACCAGGTTGTTGTTGTCCTTGCCCTGGACGAAGGTGATCGGACCCTTCTGGTCCCAGTTGAGAGCAGCGGTGCTCTCGCCCGACGTGGCCTTGTCGCCGCCGCCGCACGCTGCGGTGGCCAGGACAGCAATGACGGAGAGGCCGGCGAATGCGACGCGCTGGGCCTTGTTTGTGGTTGCCATGGACTGGATCCTCACTTCTTTGTGTGACCCCCGAGGAGCGGGGACTGCAGCAGCAGCCTAACCACATGTCCCGGCGGTTCAACCACCAGAGGCCGCATTGCCACGAATTTGTTATCAACGGGCCGATGCCACCCCCAAACATTTCCCCACCCAGCGCAAGGCGGCAGCAGTTTCCCCTTGTCAGAAAGAATTGGCAGGTTCAAACTCTCATCGTCTTCTGACCCTGCGGTCAGAACAACATGGCACGCCACAGAACCGGACATGAACGCACCACACGCAGCATGAGGCGCCCGCCGAATGGCGGACGCCTCATGCGATGAAGTAGCTGCGAGATCAGCGCTTGGCAGCCTTCTTGACCTGCTTGGCCGCGATCCTGCGCTGGTGGCGGGCCTCCTTGGCGAGCACCTTCTGCTGGGCGCTGGTCTCCTTGCGCACCTGCAGGGCGAGGGCCTTGGCCTCCTTCACGGCGGACTTGGTCTTGCTCCGGTTGCGGACGCCCTTGACCACCGCGCGCACCACGGCCAGCCCGATGGCAGCGGCACCAGCGGCAACGCCCGCGACGCTCAGCCGGTCGGTCCGCCATCCGTCATCGTCCTTGACCTGGCTCTTGAGGTGGCTCACCTCACCCATCGCGAAGGCCTTGGCCTCGTCGACGCTGCGCTGCTTGACGGCCTTGGGGTGGACCTCGGTGACAAGGCCCTCGACGTTGGCGGTCATCCGCGCGCGAGCTGCGGCGATGTCCGCCTTGATCTGGGCGGCAGAGCGATTGTCGGTCTTCTTGTCAGCCATGGGCTCTCCTGTCTGGCACTTCTTGTCTCGGGTACCGCGGGCGACGGATCCCGCGCTGCGGGCTCCACGTTCCACCACAGCCTATGCCCCACGCGCCCCCGCTGTGTCCTTCCACCCCGGTGGAGCTGTGCGCTGTTGGCGAACCGTGGCTATTCTCGCGTCATGACCGAACGTCTCGCCGCTAGCTCCCCAGCCCCCGCATTCACCCTGCCCGACGCCCAGGAGCAGCCGGTCAGCCTGGCCGACTTCGCGGGCAAGAAGGTCATCCTCTACTTCTACCCGGCCGCGATGACACCCGGCTGCACCATCCAGGCCGTCGACTTCACCGCCGCAGCCAAGGAACTGTTTGAGGCCGGGTACACCGTCGTCGGGATCAGCCCGGACTCCCCCGCCAAGCTGGCGAAGTTCGCCCAGAAGGAGAACCTCTCGGTGCTCCTGTTGGCGGATCCGGAGCGCGAGGCGCTCACCTCCTACGCCGCCTTCGGCAAGAAGATGCTCTACGGCAAGGAGATCGAGGGAGTCATCCGCTCCACCTTCGTCATCGACGTCGACGAGGCCGGGCAGGGAACCGTCGAGGTGGCCCAGTACAACGTCAAGGCCACCGGACACGTCGCCAAGCTGCGCCGGGAGCTGGGTATTTGACCCGCGTCCCCTAGACTGCTGCCTCGAGCCGAAGTGGTGGAATTGGCAGACACGCAGGATTTAGGTTCCTGTGCCTTCGGGCGTGAGGGTTCAAGTCCCTTCTTCGGCACCAGATCATCCCGCGACCCCCTGTCTGACCGTGACATGGCGCCAGTTCTTGCACGTGCCGCTGCTGGGTGCACGTGGCACCCCGCACAAGCGTCGCCAGGTGCAGCAGGTGGCGCAAGGTGCCGCGGGCGTTGCCTCGTCAAGGCGTTCAATGCCTGAGCCTCGAAATTCGGTGGCGGGATCCTGTCCTGGCCCGGCAGGCTGAGCGCATGAGCTTCACCATCTGCGAGATCGCCGTGCCAACCCGCGACGCTGTCGACCCGTCGTGGGTGATGACCCAGAGCGACGAGATCCGGCTGGCCGAGGCACTCGACGTGCTGGGCGCCGACGACTTCCACACGCCCCTGGCCCTTGCCGTCCATGGGATGCGCCATCAGGACGACGGGTGGATGGTTGCCCTGGTGGCCTTCGATGGCATCGATACCGCGTGTCTCCCCACCGGTTCGCACGGCCTGCCCCTGATCAGCTGGGAGGCGGACCTGGCACCCGCACCAGGGCTGGTCCTGGGAGTGGCAGGCGTCTCGGGGCACATCCATGACAACACCACCCTCGCGGAACTCCACGTCATCGTCCCCGTCGAACATCGTCGTCGCGGAATCGGGCGCGCCCTGCTCCGGGCCTCGGAGCGGGTGGCCGCCGACCGCGGCTGCACCACCGTGCAGTGCTGGGCCGACCACCGGCCCGTCCTGGGCGACGAGCCCACCATCACGGCCCCGACGGGATTCGGCACCGTCGCCCTTGCCGATGACGCCACGGCTTTCGCCCTGGCCAGCGGTTACGTCCTGGAACAGTGCGAGCGGCACTCATCCTGTCCGCTGCCGGGCGACGAGCAGCAACTGGACCGGCTCTGGGCCGAGGCCCTGCCATGTGCGGAAGGCTACGAGCTGCGCACCATCATCGACGAGCTGCCCGAGGAGCTGTTGGAACCCTTCGCCGCGATGATGCGGCACTTCACCGAGCAGATGCCCAATGCCGGGTTGGAATCCGAACCCGAGGACTGGACCCCAGAGCGGATCCGACGCGCCGAGCAACGTCGGCGGGCCACCGGCCGGCGCAGCGTCACCACCGTCGCGCTGGACCGGGCCACCGGAGCGATGGCCGCCACCACGGGTATCACCACCGATCCCGCTCACGAGCAGGTCTGCTACCAGCAGCACACCGTCGTCGACGCCGGCCACCGAGGCCACCGGCTGGGACTGCTCAGCAAGGTCGCCAACCACCGAGCCGTCGCCAAGCACTTCCCCGAACGACGACGCCTGCACACCTGGAATGCCGGGGAGAATCGCTGGATGCTCTCCATCAATGACCGGATGGGCTTTGTGGAGGGTGTGACGGAGGGGGCGTGGCAGAAGCGCCTGTGACCAGCCAAGGCCCCTGCCGGTGCCACCATGGGGACATGCAACGCCGTCACCTCTTGAGGCTGTCCGCCCTGGCCATCACCGCCCCGCTGACTGCCTGCCGCGACCAGGAGCCAGCTCCGGCCCCGACGCCTTCTGCCACGGCGCCCGCCGGGATGGTGCTGCTCGCCCCCGGCGAGACGAAGGTCGGGGCCCCGCAGGAAGCGGCAGAGATCACCGCCGCCTCTGGCAAGGCCGCCTGCGCCTTTGCCGCCCGTCTGGCGAAGGCCATCGCGGAGAACGACGACCTGCTGGTCTCCCCCATCTCGCTGGCCCTGCCCCTGGCCATGCTGGCCAACGGCGCGAAGGCCACCACCCTGGCCAAGCTGCAGACCCTGCTGGGCTATGGCAGCCTCGCGGAGATGAACGGCCAGCTCGGCGCCGTCCAGCAGGCACTGGCCTCGCGCAACCACACCGTCGAGAAGGGCACGCGTAGCGGCGAGGTGGCGCTGGAAGTGGCCAATGCCCTGTGGGCGCAGCAGGCCACACCCGTCAGGCAGACCTTTCTGACCGCCTGCGCCCGCTGGTACGGCGCCGGTGTGCAGGGCGTCGACTTCACCGCGCCGCAGTCCACCGCCAATGCCATAAACAGTTGGGCGGACGAGCACACCCACGGCCGGATCAAGGACCTGGTCAGTCCCGACGCGATCACGCCCGCCACCAGCCTGGTGCTGACCAATGCCACCTGGTTCACGGCGCCATGGGCCGACGGGTTCAGCCGCGGCGACCGGCTGCCCTTCACCCACGATGACACCAGCACCACCACGGTGGAATCCTTCCGAGCCGCCAGCAGGCAATGGGCCGACGGCCCCGGCTGGCGGGCCAGCTGCCTGGACTACCTCGGCGACGAGCTGGCGATGGCCTTCGTCCTGCCCGACAAGGGCAAGGACCAGGCCCTGCTGGACGGCTGGGCCACGGGTGGCCTGCACCGGATGCTGACCGGCTGGCGCACCGCCCAGGTGGCATTGACCGTACCGATGTGGCAGCACGAGCAGGAGCTCGTCCTGAAGGAGGCGCTTCACAGGATGGGCATCAAACACCTCTTCGTCGAGGACACGGACGTGGACCTGACTGGCATCCGCGACGAGGAGATGGCCCTCACCGCGGTGGTGCAGAAGACGTGGATCTCCGTCGACGAGAAGGGCACCGAGGCCGCCGCCGCCACTGCCGCCTATGTGGGGGCCACGTCCGCCCAGCCTCCCCAGGAACGCCACGACCTCGTACTGGACCGCCCCTTCTGGTACGTCATCTTCGACCGCCAGACCACGACGCCCCTGTTCGTGGGGCGAGTCGCGAAGCCTTAGGCCTCGACGGGCTCGGCCGCCGGGGAATCCCAGGTCATCGGGAGCAGGGCCTCCGGGCGGGTCAGCGCTTCGTCGTCGGTGCGGAAGGTGCGCACCGGGCCGACGCCGGTCAGCCGGGTCTCGAAACGCACCGTCACCCGCCCCAGACCGGAGCCCCAGACCCAGCCGCGGCCGAAGTCCGGGTGCTCCATCTCGCTGCCGGGGCTCCATCCGCCGCGGCCGCGCACCCGCACGGGCGGTGCTTCGAGGCTGGTGGTGACCACGTCCTGCTCACGCACCTGGTCACCCTCCAGGTCGAAGAGTTCCTCCTGCGCCGCCTGGGTGAAGTTGGCGACACCGACGCCCAGCAGGCGCACCCCCTCGCGGACGTCGAGGGCGGCGAGCAGGTCTCGTGCCACCTGGGCGATCCGCTCCGTGCTGTCCGTCGCCCCGTTCAGGGTGCGAGAACGGGTCCAGGTGGTGAAGTCCCCCAACCGCACCTTCAGCGTGATGGTGCGGGCGAACTGGCCGGAACGCCGCAGCCGGTCCGCGACGATGGCGGCGTCCCGGGTGGCGGTCCGCTCCAGTTCCGGCCGGTCCGTCAGGTCCGTCTCGAAGGTGTCCTCGATGGAGATGGACTTGGCCTCCCGGTGTGGACTCACCGGCCGGTCGTCCCGGGCGAAGGCCAGCTCGTGCAGCGCCTCGCCCCAGGTACGCCCCACCTCACGGACCAGCTCGGCCGGCTCGGCCCGCTGGAGGTCCGCGACGGTCTTGATCCCCAACCGCTCCAACTTCTCCATCGTCACCGGCCCGACCCCGGGGACCGCTCGGGCCGGCAGTGGGGAGACCACCTCCACCTCACTGCCCGGGCTCACCACCAGCAGACCATTGGGCTTGGCCATCTCGCTGCCCACCTTGGCGATGAACTTGCTGGAGCCGATCCCGACGCTCGCCGTCAGTCCCTCGGTGCGCTCGAAGAGGTCCGCGCGCAGCTGCTGCCCCAGCGCCCGCAGCGCGTCGAGGTCACGGCAGTCGTGGCCTCCGGCCTCCAGGTCCACGAAGGCCTCGTCGATGCTCAATGGTTCCACCAGCGGCGACAGCTCCCGGAGCAGTGCCATCACGATCTGGCTGGACTGGCGGTAGACGTCGTAGCGGCCGGACAGGAAGGCGGCATTCGGAGCCCTGCGCCGTGCCTCGTGGGAAGGCATCGCGGAACGCACCCCGAAGGCACGCGCCTCATAGCTGGCCGTCGAGACCACGCCGCGCTGCCCCACGCCCCCGACGATCACCGGCTTTCCGCGCAGGGATGGCTTGTCGCGCTGCTCGACAGCGGCGAAGAAGGCGTCCAGGTCCAGGTGGAGGATGCTGGCGGTCGGCCTCACGGCCCCTCGACAGGCTCGGGGCGCGGATCCACAGGCTTGGGGCGCGGATCGACAGGCTCGGGGATCGTGGTCACAGTTCGGAGACCTTGCGCGTGTAGACCTGCACGCCGTCGCGTTCCTCGTCGAGCTGCAGGCCAAGACCCGTCGCGATCGCCACGGAGGCAGCATTCCCGGGGCGGACGGCGGCGCGCAGTTCGGCGTCGCGGTCGATCAGCTGCAAGGCGGCGATCCCGGCGCGGGCCATCTCCTCGGCATAGCCCTGCCCCTGCGCCTCCGGGGCGAAGCGGTAGTACAGGCTCCACGCGCCATCGGGCAGTTCCTTGCTGCGACGCACGCCGCCGACGCCGATCGGGGCGTCGTGGAGGCTGTCGCGCACCAGCCAGTAGCCCAGGCCGTCGTTGAGCCAGTGCTCAACATTCGCCTGGATGCCGGCCATGTGGCGCTCCATCGGCACCTCCGGCAGGTCCGGTGCCGTGTAGAGCCGCGCCCAGTCATCCAGGTCGTCGGGACCGACAGGGACCAGGGTGAGCCGCTCTGTGTGCGTGATCGGGAAGCGACGGGTGAAGTCGAACTCGCCGCGCGGCTCGCGCACCAGGCAGCGCCACTCGTCGGGATCGACGTCGGGGAAGGTGATCTCACCCGGTGCCTCGTCGTGCACCTCGGTGATGTCCAGCTCCGTGAGGTAGTCCCACATGTTGCGGTAGACCTGCCCGCCGCCGCAGACGAAGCACACGTCGTCCAGTGCCTCGGCCAGTTCCAGCGCCATCTCCACCGAGCCGACGGCAAAACTGGGCGCGGACTCCTTGTCGCTCAGCTCGATCTGCTCGGGATCCCGGCTGACGACGATCGTGGTGCGCCCGGGCAGGTAGCCACCGATGGCCTCGTGGGTGTGGCGGCCCATGATGATCGGGTGCCCCATGGTGGTGGCCTTGAAGCGTTCGAAGTCCTCCCGGAACTTGAAGGGCTGGTCGTGACCGTCACCGATCACCCCATTACGGCCGACAACGGCGATGGCGATGACGCGCATTCCCTGCTCCCCTCACGTGGTCCTGCCGTCATCCTCCCAAGTCCGGGCCCGCTTCGCCAGTGCTTCAGATCACCAGGCGCTCAGACCGCGATCGGTGCCTTGATCCCCGGATGGGGGTCGTAGTTGATCACCTCGATGTCTGCGAGTTCGAACCTGTCGATCTCGCGGACGTCGGGGTTCAACTGCAGCTGCGGCAACGGGCGCGGCTCGCGGCCGAGCTGCAGCTGCACCTGGTCGAAGTGGTTGGAGTAGATGTGCGCATCGCCGAAGGTGTGCACGAAGTCCCCCACCTCGAGGTCACAGACCTGCGCCACGAGGTGCGTCAACAGCGCGTAGGAGGCGATGTTGAAGGGCACTCCGAGGAAGATGTCCGCACTGCGCTGGTACAGCTGGCAGGACAGTTTCGCCGTGCGGCCGTCGGTGGCCGGGGTCACGTAGAACTGGAACATCGTGTGGCATGGCGGCAGGGCCATCGCGTCCACGTCGGCCACATTCCAGGCGCTGACGATGTGGCGGCGCGAGTCCGGGTTGTGCTTGATGGACTCGATCACCGCGGCAAGCTGGTCCACGTGCTCACCCGAGGGCGTAGGCCAGCTGCGCCACTGGTAGCCGTAGATGGGGCCCAGGTTGCCGTCCTCGTCGGCCCACTCGTCCCAGATCGTGATGCCGTTGTCGTGCAGCCATCCGACATTGGTGTCCCCGCGCAGGAACCACAGCAGCTCCCCGAAGATGCTGCGGGTGTGCAGCTTCTTCGTGGTGAGCAGCGGGAATCCCTGCTGCAGGTCGAAGCGCATCTGGTGGCCGAAGATGCTGCGGGTGCCGGTCCCGGTCCGGTCGGACTTGTCGATGCCCGTGTCCATCACGGTGCGGAGCAGGTCAAGATATTGCTGCATCGGCAGTCTCCTCGGTCTCGTCCTCGCCCTCGGGGCGAGCGGCGTGCTCACTGGCCAGCTTGAGATTCAGCAGGCCCGCCATGATCGGCAGGATGGCCTCGACGGCCTGCCCGCGATGACTGATCCGGTTCTTGTCCTCCGGGTCCAGTTCGGCGCTGGTGAGACGACGGCCGTCGTGGTCCGGGGCATCGTCGGGGCAGAAGATCGGGTCATATCCGAAGCCGTTCTCCCCGTGCCGCTCGAAGGCGATGTCACCGCTCCATTCCCGGCGCACCGTCTCCGCCTGGCGCATCCCCTCCATGCCGTCGGGCACGACGAAGGCCATCGCGCAGACGAAGCGTGCGGTGCGCTCCCCCAGCGGGACATCGCTGATCTGGCGCAGCAGCAGGTCATTGTTGGCCTCGTCGTCGCACTCAGGGCCCGCCCAGCGGGCGGAGCGCACCCCGGGGCAGTTGTTCAGCACGTCCACCTCGATACCGGAATCATCTGCCAGGGCAGGGATCCCGGTACGCAGCGCGCAGGTGCGGGCCTTGATCAGGGCATTGCCCTCGAAGGTGCGCTCGGTCTCCGCCGGCTCCTCGTACTGCTCGACGTCGGACAGCCCCAGGATGGCGATGGGCAGTTCCGCGGCCTCGACCACGGCGCGCAACTCGCGCAGCTTCTTCGGGTTGTTGGTGGCCAGCACCACCTGCGGGCGGGTTGCCGGGCGCTCCTCGGTGCTGGACATCACTTGCCCGCGGCAGGCTCCGCCAGGGCGGCGGCCTGCTTGTCCTTGAGTTCGGCACAGCCCTTGAGGCCAAGGTCCAGCAGGATGTTCAGGGTGTCGCGGTCGAAGGGAACACCCTCGGCGGTGCCCTGCACCTCGATGAAGTCGCCATTGCCGGCCACCACGATGTTCATGTCCGTGTCGGCGGTGGAGTCCTCGGTGTAGGCCAGGTCCAGCATCGGGGTGCCGTCGACGACGCCGACGCTGATGGCAGCGACGGAGTCCTTGAGCGGCTCGCCCTTGAGCGCACCCTTGGCGCGCAGGTGCTCGATGGCATCGGCCAGCGCCACATAGGCACCGGTGATGGAGGCGGTGCGGGTGCCGCCGTCGGCCTGCAGCACGTCACAGTCGATGACGATGGTGTTCTCGCCGAGGGCCTCGTAGTCGATGACCGCGCGCAGGGCGCGGCCGATCAGGCGGCTGATCTCGTGGGTGCGCCCGCCGATCTTGCCCTTGCGGGACTCGCGGCCGCTGCGGGTGTGGGTGGCGCGGGGCAGCATCTCGTACTCGCTGGTGACCCAGCCCTTGCCCTGGCCCTTCATCCAGCGCGGCACGCCCTCCTCGACGCTGGCGGCCACCAGCACACGGGTCTTGCCGAACTCCACCAGGCAGGAACCCTCCGCGTGGTCGAGCCAGTTGCGGGTGATCCTCACCTCACGGAGCTCATCGGCCGCACGGCCGTCGATTCGGGTCACGGAAGTCTGCTGATTTGCCATGTGCCAAACCTACTAGGTGGGTGCTCTCCGGACCCGATCCGCACGTCGCGATAGCTCTTCGACATCGCGGTCCTAGCGAGGTCAGCGACGTCGTGTCATGTAGCAACACTTCTGGGACACCGGGGTGTCATGACTTCTGGGACGGTCGGGTGTCATGACTTCTGGGGCAGTTCGCTGGGGGAATGGGAAGCGCATTGTCGCCACGGGTTCGTGAGCAGATCGTCCGGTTCGATCCCGACGTGGAGCAGGTCTCGGTCAGCGAGTTCTGCCGACGGGCGGGGATCTCGACATCCTCGTTCTACCGAGTCCGAGACAAGGCCACCGAACGCGGGCTGGCCGCTGCGTTGGTCCCCGAGTCACGGGCGCCCAAGCATCCCGCCACCATCTACACGGACTGGACTCGTCTCCTGGTACGCGTGACCCACGCGGAACTGGTGGCCGAGGGCAAGGACTGTGGCCCGTGGTCGGTCGAGTGGCGCCTGTTTCAACGGGAGGCGGACCCGCTGCCGTCTCGGTCCACGATCGCCCGGATCCTGCGCAGCGAAGGCCTGTCAGCGCCCTCACCCCGCAAACGTCCCCGCGCCTCGTACCGTCGCTTCCGACGAGCCAGGGCCAACGAACTGTGGCAACTCGACGGCATGGAATGGCACCTGCCTGAGATCGGGCTGGTCACCATCTACCACGTCGTCGACGACCATTCCCGCCTCTGCCCAGCCCTGATCGCCGCGGCAGGTGGCGAGTCCACGGCCGGCGCCCGGCAGGCCCTCCAATCCGGGATCGACGCGTTCGGCCCGCCTCAGAGCGTGTTGTCCGACAACGGCGCGGCGTTCAACCAGCACCGACGCGGACGCTTGTCCGCGACTGAGGTCTGGCTAGCCGGGCTTGGGATCCGGCCGATCTCGGGGCGGGTCAGCCACCCACAAACCCAAGGCAAGGTCGAACGCTCTCACCAGCCACTGCAACGCTGGCTCCATGCCCGCACACCGACCACCCTGCAGGACCTCACCCAGGCCCTGGACGGCTACCGGAACTGGTACAACCACGAACGCCAACACCAAGGCCTGGGGCATCACCTGACGCCCATGGCCGTCTGGCAAGTAGCCTCCAAGGCCGGACCCGAGCCCCGAGCGATTCCGCTCGACCTGCTCTACAGCCAGTCCTTGCGGCAGCCCACCCAGCCCGCAAAGAACCGGATCGAGGACCGCACTATCGGCGGGAACCTGCGCACCGCGTGGAAGGGCACCAGCATCGGTTTCGGCCCTGACATGGCCCACCAACTGGTCCACCTCGTCGAAACCGACGGCCAGCTCGACATCTTCGACGACAACGGTGAACTCCACGCCAGCATCCCCTGGCCATCACCCACCAAATACGTCTCGGTCACCCAACCACCCCACCGGCTGGTCCCCGTCATCGACCGCCGCAGCCGCGCCTACAAACTGTCCCAGATGTCATGACATCTGGGAGTCCCAGAAGTGATGAGACATGACAAGGTCAGCGACGTCGAAGACCTATCGCAACGTGCAGTTGGGCGGATGACCCGCTGTTGTCACTGTGTTGTCCTGGCGTTGTCCGACGCCCCTCAGCCCTTCCGAAGCCCTTGGCAACCAGACACGGTCATCACCATGGAAGAGCCGATGACCCGCAAACAACTCCTCGCCCTTGGCTGGACGGATGCGACGATCCCCCGGGCCGAGGCAGACGGGAAGCTCCTGCGGCTTCGTCGTGGGGCCTGGGTCACGCAATTGCCGTCGAATGCCCGGGAGCTCCACGTGGCTGCCGCCGAGGCTGCTCGAAAGGCCGCCAAGGACGGGACTGTGCTGTCGCACTGGAGTGCCGCCGCGCTCTGGGGGCTGCCCCTCCCCGATGGCGGGGCACCGGAGATCTACCTCACCCGTGATGGCAAGGGCGGCGGTCTGGTGAAGTCCGACGCCCATCTGGTGAAGGCCCCCTTGAATCGCGACGAGTGGTGCCTCAAGGACGGGATTCCGGTGACGAACCTCACCCGCACCGTCAACGACGTCGCCCGGATGGCACCCTTCATCGACGGTGTGATGGTGGCCGATGCCCTGCTCCGGATGAAGCTTCCGCCGCATCTGCTCAAGGACGCCAACCTCCGGGCGCGGCGCTGGCCCGGCAATGCCAAGGCCCGACGGGTGCTGGACTTCGCCGACGGCCGGGCGGAGTCGCCCTATGAGTCGAAGTGCCGCGTCAGGCTGGCCGAGATCGGGCTGTCCGGATTCGTTCCCCAGTGCATCGTCACCGATGCCCGGGGCGACGAGATCGGCAGGATCGACCTCGCTCTCGCGGGGATCAAGCTGGGGCTGGAGTACGACGGGGAGGGAAAGTACGACGAGCTCGCCGCCCCGGGGCAACGGCCCCAGGACGTCTTCCGCTGCGAGAAGGAACGCGACACCAACCTCCGCCAGGAGGGCTGGTGGATGCAGCACCTGACCAAGCCCCACGTCAAGGACCTGGCCCGTTTCCGTCGCGTCGTGATGACAGCCCATGCTGCAGCCACCCGGAACCAACAGCGCACGTCGCGATAGTTGTTCGACAGTGCTGACCTGGCTGGGTCAGCGACGTCAAAGAACTATCGCGACGTGCGAAATGGGCCCGAATCAGCGCCCGAGGGCGGCAGCCTCGGCACCGATCGTGGTCGAGTCACCGTGGCCGGTGTGCACCACCGTGTCTTCGGGCAGGGCGAAGAGCTTCGCCCTGATGCTGGCCTCCAGGACTTCGCGCGAGGAGAAGGAACGGCCCGTCGCGCCGGGACCGCCCTGGAAGAGGGTGTCACCGCTGAACAGGACACCCAGGCTGGGCACGTACAGGCACACCGCACCGGGCGCGTGCCCCGGTGTGTGCAGGACGCGCACGTCATGCCCGGACACGTCGATCACCTGGCCGTCGGCCAGAGGGAGGTCCGGCTCGACGTCGGGATGGGTGAGGCGCCACAGCTCGACGTCATCGGGGTGCAGCATGATCGGCGCCTCCACCGCGGCCGCCAGTTCCGGGGCCACCCGGACATGGTCGTCGTGGGCGTGGGTGCACACGATCGCGAGGACGCGGCGCTGGCCCACCACCTCGCGGATCGCCTCGGCGCTGTGCGGGGCGTCGATGACGATGCACTGGGAATCGTCGCCCAGCACCCACACATTGTTGTCGACGTCGAAGGTCTCGCCGTCGAGGCTGAAAGTGCCGCTGACCACGGCGTGGTCGATCCGCAGAGCCATGCCTCAGCCCTCCAGCTCGACGACGCTGCGCAGCACGTCACCCTTGGCCATCTTGTCGAAGGCCGCCTCCACGTCGCCCAGGGCGATCTTCTCGGTGACGAAGGCGTCCAGCGGCAACCGGCCCTGGAGGTAGAGGTCCACCAGCATCGGGAAGTCCCGGCTGGGCAGGCAGTCGCCGTACCAGGAGGACTTGATGGCGCCGCCACGGCTGAAGATCTCGATCAGCGGGGTCTCCCAGACCATGTCCGGGGTGGGAACACCCACCAGCACCACGCGGCCCGCCAGGTCACGCGCCTCGAATGCCTGCTGGAAGGTTTCGGCGCGCCCGACGGCATCCACCACGACGTCGGCGCCGAAGCCGTCGCAGATCTCCTGGATCTGCTTGACGACGGTGTCGTCGGTGGAGTGGACGGTGTGGGTTGCGCCCAGTTCGAGGGCCTTGGTGAGCTTGCGCTCGTCACGGTCGACGGCGACCACCTTGGAGGCACCGGCCAGCACGGCGCCGGCGACGGCGGCCATGCCGACGCCGCCCAGCCCGATCACCGCGACGGACTCGCCGCGCTTGACCTGCCCGGTGTTGAGCGCGGCGCCCAGGCCGGCCATCAAGCCGCAGCCGAGCAGGCCGGCGACGGCGGGTTCCGCCTTCTCGTCGACGATGGTGCACTGCCCGGCAGCCACCAGGGTCTTCTCGGCGAAGGCGCCGATGCCCAGCGCGGGAGTCAGCTCGGTGCCGTCGGTCAGCGTCATCTTCTGCGTCGCATTGGCGGTGTCGAAGCAGTACCAGGGCTCGCCCTTCAGGCAGGCGCGGCACTGGCCGCAGACGGCGCGCCAGTTGAGGACGACGTAGTCACCGGGCTTCACATTGGTGACGCCCTCCCCCACGGCCTCCACGACGCCGGCTGCCTCGTGGCCCAGCAGGAAGGGGAACTCGTCGTTGATGCCGCCCTGCTTGTAGTGCAGGTCCGTGTGGCACACGCCGCAGGCCTGGACCTTCACCACGGCCTCACCGGGCCCGGGATCGGGGATGACGATGTCGACGAGCTCGACGTCGGCATCCTTGCTGCGGGAGATGACGGCCTTGACAGTCTGCGACATGCGGGGAGGTCCTTTCAAACAGGCTATGGCTGGTTCAATCCGTTCCCCGAGCGTGCGAGGGGGATCCGGCGACGCAGCGCGAGGAACGAGCGCGGTGCGCGTCGCGGAACAGAAGGAGTGGTGAGAAGCGACTTCTGCGCTCTCCGGGGCCCACGGGGGCGGAGCCCCCGTGGCAGCGGGTCAGCGCGGGCAGGTGCAACGGTATGCGGGCTTGACGTCCTTCAGGGCGTCCTCAATGTGCTCCCCGCAACCGGCCCAGGTCGGCTTGCCGCAGTTGTCACAGGAGACCTTCTTGCACATGGCTTTTCCTCACGTCAGGTGTGTGGCTCCATCATGCCATGCTCCGGCAAGCTCAGCGACGGCCCAGGACCACGTGCTGCACGTCGTCCACGAAGCCGCCCATCAGGCGCTTACCGATGCCCTCGAAGTCATCGTCCCGGCCGGTGGTCAGGAACATCCGCTGGGCATCGCGCGGCTCGTGGTGCAACAGTTCGCGGCGCTGCAGCACGGTGTAGGTGGCCTTGGCGCACTCCTCGGAGGAGCTGACCAAGGTCACCTCGTCGCCCAGCACGTAGGAGATGACGCCCTGCAACAGCGGGTAGTGGGTGCAGCCCAGGATCAGGGTGTCGCAGCCGGCGCGCTGGATGGGTTCGAGGTATTCCCGGGCGACGGCCAGCAGCTCGTCGCCACCGGTGACGCCGGCCTCGACGAATTCGACGAAGCGGGGGCAGGCCTGGGTGGTCAGCTGCACCTGCGGCGCCACGACGACGGCGTCGTTGTAGGAGCGAGAGTTGGCGGTGGCCTCGGTGCAGATCACGCCCATCTTGTTGTTGCGCGTCGCGGCGACGGCGCGGCGGGCGGCGGGCAGGATCACCTCGATGATCGGCAGGTCGTAGCGTTCGCGGGCATCGCGCAGCGCGGCCGAGGAGGCGGAGTTGCAGGCAATCACCAGGGCCTTGACGCCGTGGGTGACCAGCCGGTCCATGCACTCGATGGCATAGGAGCGCACCTCCGCGATGGGCCGGGGGCCGTAGGGGGTGCGGGCCGTGTCGCCGAGGTAGATGATGTCCTCATTGGGCAATTGGTCCAGGATGGCGCGCGCCACCGTCAGACCACCGAAACCGGAGTCGAAGATGCCGATCGGTGCCTCGCTGCCGATTTCTGACTCGAAGGGGATCACTCGCACTTCCTTTCAACCCCAGCCATGATAGATCTGTTCACCCAGACGGGAGCTGCGACATGACCGGCAAGACCCCACGACCTGGAAGCGCGCTCCACCGGCTTGCCACCGAACGGCCGCTGGCACGCCGCAGCATCGCCACCGCCGCGGCCATCCTGGGCGCCACTTCCCTGGCCGGCTGCGTGAAGCGACGGGAGACGGCTCCGGGCACCATCGAGAAGGTGTCCCCGGCCAGCAGCGAGGGCATCACCTGGCAGGCCCACTTCACCGTCGGCATGGACTTCGACTCCTCGAACCTGACGGTCCAGGAAGAGCTGGAACGGATCGTGCTGCTCCTGGTTGTCACCACCTCCACTGCCCCGTCCGGCTCGCAGGATGCCTCGGCAACCGAACGCAGCCATGAGTTCCGGCTGGCCAATCCGCGCGGCAAACGACCCTTCGTCAACGCCGAGGGGCATGACATTCCGGTCGCCTAGGCTCGAGCGCATGACCTACGAGAAGACCCCCGACGACTCGCCGCTGGCTCCGATGGACGCCAATCGATATCTGGTCATCCTCGCTGCCTTCCTCCTCGCGATGTCCACCGGCGGGCACTTCGCGGCGGCGAAGGCCTGCTTCGCGCACGATCCTGACGTGTCGGTCACCACCGGACTAGCGATCATCCCGGTCATCATGCTGCTGGTCGTGCTCGCCTACACCCGGGTGCCGTTGGAGAGGATCCTTGACCATCTGTTGGCCTGGTCGGCGCTCATCTTCTTCATCCTGTTCGTGTTGGCGGTCCTTGCTGTGGCTCTCGACTCCCCACTGGTCACGATGTCCTGGCAGGCGATGGCGGCCCTGGCGACTGCCGGGACCCTGCTGACCGCTGCCGCCTTCGCGAAGGTGGGACATGACTGGAGGCAGTCGGGCCCCGAGAAGTCGGAGACGCTGAGCGTCTATGCCGTGTGCACCCTGGCCCTGAGCGCCCTTCCGTGGCTGATGGAACTGTTTACCTGATCCCCGAGTGCCCTCAGCGTCGCAGGCTGAGCTGCACCAGCACCGGCCCGCGACGTTCGGTGGACGGGCCCGACGAGCCACAACCCGCATCCCCGTCGGCGGTGCCCGAGGCGCAGCTCCCACAACCACCGCTGGGGCAGCCCATCGACAGCTCCTTGGCCTCGATCCGGCCCATCCGCCGCAGGTGGTCCACCGAGCTCTGCACCACGTCGGGACTCATCCCGGTGATTCGGGTGATCTCGTCCAGGCTGCCGGCGCCGCCCTCGAAGGCGGACAGGACCGCGCTGAGTGGCCCGCCGCTCACCAGAACAGCCTTCCCACCTGGAAGACGGCCACGGCACTCAACCAGGCCACCGCCAGCTGCATCGCCACCCCGAAGATCGTCCAGCGCAGACCGATCTCGCGTTTCTGCGCGGCCAGCGTCGCGACGCACGGAGTGTAGCCGAGCAGGAAGACCATGAAGGCCAGCACCGCGGGAAGAGTGTGTCCACCGGATGACTTCTCGAAGTCGGCAGTGATCCGCTGCCCCAACTTGCCGGCGTCCTCGCCCTCCTCCGGTTCGTCGACGGCATAGGTCTGGGCCCACGAGGAGATGACCGCTTCCTTGGCGACGAAGCCGACCACCAGGGCGGAGGTGGTCTGCCACTGGTCGAAGCCGGCGGGTGCGAAGACCGGGGTGACGGCCTTGGCGGCGACGCCGTAGGCGGAGTCCTCCACGGGGACCTCGCCGAACTTCTCGTGCGTGTTCGTGGGCAGGGACTGCAGCAACCAGACGGCGCACACCGTCGCTACGATGATGCCGGAGGCGGTCTGCAGGAAGCCCTTCAACCGAACCCAGGTGACGGCGGCAGTGAGCCGGGCGGTGGGCAGTTGGTAGGGCGGCAGGTCCAGCACCAGCGGTTCGGCACCCATGGTGCGCCACAGCGTCTTGCGCAGCGCCAGACCGCAGACGACAACCATGAGGATGCTGGTGACGTACATCGCGAAGACGACGGTTCCGGCCCACTTGCCGAAGAAGACCGAGCCGAGCATCACGTAGACGGTCAGCCGGGCGGTGCAGCTGGTGAAGGGCACCAGCAGTGCGGTGAGGATGCGCTGGCGTTCCTGCGGCAGGATCCTGGTGGCGGAGATGGCCGGGACATTGCAGCCGAAGCCCACCACCAGGGGCAGGAAGGCGCGGCCGGGAAGGCCGAGGGCACGCATCATCCGGTCGGTGACGACGGCGGCCCGGGCCATGTAGCCGGAGTCCTCCAGCAGGGCGAGCAGCAGGAACATCAGGGCCATCAGGGGCGCGAAGGTGAGCAGCATGCCGACGCCTGACACCAGTCCGTCGACGAGCAGGCCGTGCACCCATCCGTCGGCCAGACCGGCGCGCTCCAGCAGTGAGGTGACGCCGTCGCTGACCGGTCCGGTGAACAGGCCGTCGAGGAAGTCCTGCATCGGTGCCGCGACCACGGTGGTGACCTGGAAGACGCACCACATGACGGCCATGAAGATCAGCGGGCCGATGACGGGTGCGGTGACCCAGCGGTCAACCTTGTCGCTCCAGGAGGCGCGCGCCTGGCCGGAGTCCCTTGTGCCGGCGGCGACGGCGTTCTCGATGAAGCCGAAACGCTCGTCCTCGCGCACCAGGTCCGCATCCAGCGGTGCCAGTTCGGGCGAGGGCAGGTGTGCCAGGGTGCGGGGCGTGGCGTCCGGGGCCCCGAGCACCTCGTGCACGACGCGGGTCAGGTTGTCGATGCCTTGTCGGCGACGAGGGTCCAGCGCCACCACGGGGCAGCCGAGTTCGGTGGCCAGGGCGAAGGTGTCGACGTCGATGCCGTGGTGCCGGGCGACGTCGAGCATGGACAGCGCGACGACCACCTTGACGGCCCGTTCGCGCAGCTGGGCGACGATGTAGAGGCTGCGCGACAGGTGCGCCGCGTCGGCCACCACGACGGTGACGTCGGGCCGTTCGTCGGCGGGCCCGTCGACGAGCAGTTCACGGGTGAGTGCCTCGTCGGGGCTGACCGGGTCCAGCGAGTAGGCGCCGGGCAGGTCGATCAGGGTCATCTCCAGCGGGCGGTCCTCGGAGGGCTCGGCACAGTGGCAGTCGTCGCAGTCACAGGTGCGTCCCTCCACGGTGGTGCGCCACACACCGCGGGAGACGCTGACCGTGGTGCCGGGCCAGTTGCCCATGGTGACGCGCGCACCGGTCAGGGCGTTGAAGAGGGTGGACTTGCCGGAATTGGGCGCGCCCACGAGGGCGATCACGGGCGCTTCGGTGCCGGCACCGTTGCCGGAACTGTCCTGGCAGCAGGCCTTGGCGCTGAGCACGTCCTTGCGCTTGCTGACCTGCAGGAGGGTGGGTGAGTCCGCACCGATGCTCATGCCGCGGTACCGCCCAGGTCGTCGTCACAGGGGGCGGGTTCGACGAAGAGCTTGCCCAGCATCGAGCGGTCCAGTGCGATCCGCGAACCAGCCACCTGCATCACCCGGCCGCCGCCTGCGGTGGTGTGCATCAGGAGCACCTGGGCGCCGCGCCGGATCCCCAGGGCCGACAGTCGGCGGCAGGACTCTGGCGTGCCCTCGGCGCGGACCAGCGTGAGGGGTTGGCCGATGGGGGCCTTGGCAAGGCTCAGCGCGTTCATGGGTACACCCTAAGGCTTAGGTAAGGCTAAGCACACGGTGGGGTCGGATATTTCACACGGAAAATTGGTTGCAATCTACCTGCCCCGGACATGACCCGCGCTCAAAGAGCCTCGATCACGCACTCCTGCAACCACCCGGTCCACGCGTAGACCTCGTACATCCACGAGCGCGGATCGCTTTCGGGAAGCTGGGCGGCCTCGTCGGCACTCACCTCGTCGGTGATGTCCAGACGAGCAGCCAGGGCCAACCGCACATTCGTGAGCGTCTTCAGCCAGGGCGTCACGTGGTCCGCGGGCACCCGACAACGACCACGCCGGTCCGTGCGTTGCAGGTCGTGGATCACCAGGTTGGCGTCGGCCACCTTCTGGCTGCGCTGCTGAGCATGGGTGAAGCGCCGGAAGTCGTGCGAGGCCGCGGGATCGTCGGGATAGGCATCCGGGAACAGACGCTTGATGACCGGGTCCATCTCGTCCAGCTCGCCGGCCTGTTCGAGGTTCTCGACGGTGGGCTCGGCATCCTGGACGAACTCAGCCTCCCAGCGAGCAAAGGGATCGCCGGAGACCTGCTCGTGGGCGCCGGTGGCCGAGGTGGCAATCAGGTCCTCGTCGGTGAGGAGTTCCGCGAGCTGGTCCACCATCCCGGCCAAAAGCCCGGCCTCATCGGTGTCGAAATGGATGGTGATGAAGCCCTCGTCAGGCTCGACGCCCTTCATTCCCCGCGCTCCATCGTGGCCCACAGGCCATAGCCGTGCATCGCGTTCACGTCGCGTTCCATTTGTTCACGGCCGCCGCTGGAGACCACGCACCTCCCCTCGTTGTGCACCTGGAGCATCAGCTGTTCCGCCTTCTCCCGGCTCATCTTGAAGTAGCTGGTGAAGACATGGGTGACATAGCTCATCAGGTTCACCGGGTCGTCCCAGACCAGACAGACCCACGGCTGCTGTGCCGCAGCCTGCTCGTCGGCGCGCTCGACGACGGCGGTCCCGCCCGCGGGCGTGATGATGGGCTCGCTACTCATGCTCCCCATTGTGACGCACTCGGCCACCCGCGGCGCGTCGTCGGCGGATGCGTGCCACCACCACGTCCGCCAGCACCATCACCACACCCCAGACAGCCGAGAAGAGCACGATGTCGACGGTGGAGCCTTCCCACCAGCCGATCCACCGGCCCACCAGCCGTAGCACCAGCATCATCACCGCGTACAGCACGGCCAGACCAACCAGCGACGCCCAGCTACGCTCCGGCGTCGAGTGAGACTCCCCTCCAACTGCAAACATGCCGAGGAGTATAGGTTCACACGGGCCACTAGTCAGACAGACTAGACAGCTCCACTAAGTAGTGACACTATTGAGTCATGGCAACCCAACCCTGGCCCAGCGAGTGGCTGCGCGGCACCCTCACCCTCGCGGTGCTGCGCGTGCTCTCCGACGGGCCCACCTACGGCTACGCGATCGCCAACGCGCTGGCCGACGCAGGTTTCGGCGACATCAAGGGCGGCACGCTCTACCCGCTACTCAGCCGGCTCGAGACCAACGGCCTGGTCGAGACCGAGTGGCGCGAGGGCGACGGCGGCCCCGGCCGCAAGTACTTCCTGCTCTCCGAACTGGGCCTGCGCCGCTACCACCAACAGGCACCCCTGTGGCGCGCCTTCTGCCAACACACCAGCAACTTCATCCACCCCAACCAGCCCCACCAGAACCCGGAGGCATGACATGAATGCCAAGCAGCTCACCGACAAGCAGTGGCTCGACGAGATGATCATCGAACTTCGCCTGCGCAATGTCCGGGGCCCCGCCATCGGCGACGCGGTTGCCGCCGTGGAGACGCACTGCGCCGAATCCGGCGAGAGCGCCACCGAGGCCTTCGGCCCCCCGCGCGAGTACGCCCGTTCCCTTGAATTCCCCGCCGACCAGGTCAGCAAGACCGCGCCCGGCCAGTGGGTACGCCTGATGTCCCCGATCGCCATTGGCCTCGTTGGGCTGTACCTGGTGCCGGGCATCGTGCTGGCCCTGTTCACCCACGAGCCCGTCGCGGTGCGGTGGGGCGACATCGCCACGCTGGCGCTGATGGCCGCTGTCGTCGTGCTGCTGGCTCGGGTCCCCGGCGTGCTGCGGGCCATCCTGCAGCGGTGGATCAACGCTGCCCTGATCCTCGGCGGCGGCATCACGCTGCTGACCATGACCCAGGTGCTGCTCGACGTCACCGCCTTTCACGTGCCGCTCTGGCTCGCAGCCGTGGTCTGCCTGGCTGCCCTGGCCTACTCGGTGATCGGCATGCGTCAAGTGATCGAGACCGAGCAGGACCTGATCATTGACCCCCGCACTCGCCGTCCGATGAACCCCGCCATCGCGGCCGCGGCCAGTTGGATCTTCGTGATCAGCGCCGTCGGGCTGGGCCTGATCAGCGCGATCCCGCTCTGGATGGCCAGCTGACCAGAAGCAATGGGCGGTCGCTCCGACGTGCCCGGCAGCCACCACGTGGGGGGGTCCACTCCGCACGTCGAACCGCCCGGTGAAAGCCCCTGTCGCTAGGGCGGATCGTCCAATAGTGTGAAAGCCATGACCACCGCACTGCTGACCGACCACTACGAGCTCACCATGGTCCGCGCGGCCATGGGATCGGGAACCGCCTTCCGGCGCAGCGTCTTCGAGCTCTTCCCACGACGCCTGCCCGAGGGCCGGCGTTATGGCGTGGTGGCCGGCGTCGGCCGGATGCTGGAGGCCCTCGAGGAATTCCGCTTCGACGAGGAGACCGTCGCGTGGCTCCTCGAGAGGGACGTGGTCAACGAACAGTGCGCGGCGTGGCTTCGTGACTACCGCTTCGGCGGCAACATGTGGGGCTACCCGGAGGGTGAGATCTACTTCCCCGGCTCTCCCCTGCTGCGCGTCGAGGGCAGCTTCGCCGAGGCCTGCATCCTGGAGACCCTGCTGCTGAGCATCTACAACCACGACTCCGCCATCGCCTCGGCCGCCAGCCGGATGACCGCGATGGCCGAGGGCCGTCCCTGCATCGAGATGGGGTCGCGCCGCACCCAGGAGCAGTCGGCCGTCGCCGCCGCCCGCGCCGCCTACATCGCCGGCTTCGCCAGCTCGTCGAACCTGGAGGCCGGCAAGCGTTGGGGCGTGCCCACCGGCGGCACCGCGGCCCACTCCTTCACCCTGCTGCACGACAGCGAGGAGGAGGCCTTCGCCGCCCAGCTCAAGGCACAGGGCGAGGGCACCACCCTGCTGGTGGACACCTACGACATCGAGAACGCGGTGCGCACCGGCATCAAGCTCACCGAGGGACGGCTGGGCGCCATCCGTCTGGACTCGGGCGACCTGGCCATCCAGGCTCGTGAGGTCCGCGACCTGCTCGACGGCCTCGGAGCCGAGAGGACGAAGGTCATCGTCACCAGCGACCTCGACGAGTGGCAGATCGCCGCCCTGCGCGGCGCCCCCGTCGACGGCTATGGCGTGGGCACCAGCGTCGTGACCGGCTCCGGCCACCCCACCTGCGGCTTCGTCTACAAGCTCGTCGCCCGTGCGGACTCCGATGATCCGCAGGCCGAGCTGCTGCCGGTCGCCAAGAAGTCCACCAACAAGAACACCGTCGGTGGGCGCAAGTTCGCGATGCGACGCTTCGACGCCAAGGGCCGAGCCGAGGCGGAGATCGTGGGCATCGGCACCCCGCCCACCGGCGACGCCAATGACCGCCAGTTGATGGTGCCGCTGGTGGAGAACGGCACGGTCGTCGGCCGCGAGCCGATCGAGAAGGCGCGGGAACGTCACGAGGCCTCCCGCAAGGAACTCCCCAAGGCGGCCCTGCGGGTCAGCAAGGGTGAGCCCGCCATCCCGACGATCATCCTCGACCACGAGGGCGATGAGACCTACAACCCCTACCTGCACTCAGCAGTGCCCACCAACATCTGAGGAGTCGCCATGTCCAGCACCAGCGCGTTGATCGTCGTCGACGTCCAGAAGGACTTCTGTGAGGGGGGCGCGCTGGCGGTGGCCGGCGGCAACGAGGTGGCCCGCCGCGTGGCGGAGCTGGTCGCCCATGACAGGGGTGGTTATGCCCACGTCGTGGCGAGCCGGGACCACCACATCGACCCCGGCCCACACTTCAGCAAGACCCCGGACTTCAAGGACAGCTGGCCTCCACACTGCGTCGTCGGCACCCCGGGCCAGGACTTCCACGAGGCCCTGGCCACACGTGACTTCGATGCTGTCTTCGACAAGGGCTCCTACAGCGCCGCCTACTCGGCCTTCGAGGGCAGCATCGGTGGCGACGAGGACGGCGAGAGCCTGGTGGACTGGCTACTGCGGCACAAGGTGAGCCACGTCGACATCGTCGGCATCGCCACCGACCACTGCGTGCGCGCCACGGCACTGGACGCCGCCCAGGAGGGCTTCACCACCACCGTCCTGCTCGACCTGACGGCCGCGGTGGACCCGTCGCGCCTGCCACGGCTGCGCGACGAGTTCACCGAGAACGACGTCCGGCTGCGCTGACCAGGGCCTCGACAAGCTCGTCGAGGGGTCAGCGCTGCTCGGGCATCTGGCTGTAGCCGTTCATCACGGCCGCCAGCCGGCTGGCTCGCTCGCTCGCGAAGACGTCCTCCAACAGCATCGGGGCGCCGTCGGGGCCGGACAGCGGGACCCGCCAGTTGGGGTACTCGTCGATGGTGCCGGGCTGGTTCTGGGTGCGGCGGTCCCCCACGGCGTCCACCAGGGCGGCGTTGAGCACCTTGGACGGGGTCCAGGTCAGCATCCGGTGCATGGCCAGGGTGATCTGCTCCACGTCACGGCTCTGGTAGTCCTCCTCGGACAGGGCCCCGTGGTTGCGCAGCGCCTCGATCATCGCCTGTTGCTCAGCGCGGCCGTGCTCCAGCTCGCTCTCCAGGCTCTCGGTGAGCATCCCGAGCTGGTCGCGCAGCCGGATGTGGTCGCCGGCCAGGTAGCCGGAGGTGGGCGGCAGGTCGTGCGTGGTCACCGAGCTCATGGCGTACTCACGCCAGTGCTCCGGCGGGGTGGGCTGGCCGTCGGCCTCCATCTCGAACCACATCACCGAGGTGCCCAGGATTCCGCGGCGGCTCAGGTAGTCGCGCACCCAGGGCTGCACGGTGCCCAGGTCCTCACCGATCACCAGTGCCTGCGCACGGTGTGCCTCCAGGGCCAGGATGCCGATCAGGGCGTCGTGGTCGTAGCGGACGTAGGTGCCCTCCTTGGCGGACTTGCCCTGCGGCACCCACCACAGCCGGAAGAGGCCGATGATGTGGTCCACGCGCAGGCCACCGGCGTGCCGCAGCACGCCCTGCACCATCTGGCGGAAGGGGGCGTAGGCCAGGTCCGCAAGCCGGTCCGGCCGCCACGGCGGCTGGCCCCAGTCCTGTCCGAGCTGGCTGTAGGCGTCCGGCGGGGCACCCACGGTGCAGCCCTGTGCGAAGACGTCGGACATCATCCAGGTCTCGGCACCCGACGCGTTGACGCCGACGGCGAGGTCGCTGACGATGCCGATCGGCATCCCGGCGTCGCGGGCGGCCTGCTGGGTGCTGGACATCTGGTTCTCGGCGATCCACTGCAGCCACTTGTAGAAGCGGATCCGTCCCTGGTTGGCGCGGTGGAATTCGGCCACCTCCGGCGAGGTCGGCCGCTGCAACTCAGCTGGCCAGGTGCGCCAGTCGACACCATGCACCTCGTACAGGGCGCACCAGGTGGCGAAGTCGCGCAGCTGGCGTCCCTCACGGCGGATGAAGTCGTTGAAGGCCATCTCCCGGGCGGGCTTGCGGCCGGCCTCGAAGATGATCTGCAGCGCCTCGGCCTTCGCGGCCCAGGACTCGTTGCGCAGGATCTGGTCCACGCCATCGATCTCCTTGCGAAGCTTCTTGCGCAGCTTGGGGATCTGCTTGCGCTCGTCGTCGCCGAGCGTCGCGTACTCCTCGACGGCCTCCGGGCGGATGTAGAGCGGGTTGACGTACATCCGGCTGGTCGGCAGGTAGGGCGAGGGCTCCAGCGGCGGCTGGGGCTGGGCGGCGTGCAAGGGGTTGACCAGCACATAGCCCGCGAACTGCTGCGTGGAGGACCAGACCGACAGGTCCGCCAGGTCCGTGAGGTCGCCAACGCCCCACGACTCCCGGGAACGGACGCTGTACAGCTGGGTGGCGTAGCCCCAGATGCGACGGTCGTGCATGCTGGCCGGCAAGCCCAGGAAGCTGGGGGTGATGATGAGGCTGGACTCCACCTCGACGTCCTGGCTGCGCAGCACCAGGCGGTGGTAGCCGAGTGGCAGGTCCGCGGGGAGCTGGAAGGTGGCCTCGCCGATCCACTGCCCGTCGACCTCACGATCCGGCGAGTCATTGGTGGTCTGCCAGGTGTCCCGGGCCTCGCCGTTCTCCAGCCGGATGTAGAGGGAGGCGTCGGCGCCGGAGGTGACGTGCACGTTGACCCAACCGGGCTGGCCCTGCTCGAGCACGACACATGCCGGAAGCTTGCGGCGCCAGGGGCGCATGCGCAGTTCCTCGACGGCGTCCTGGGCGCGCTCCGGCGTGGAGGCGTCGATCTCCAGGCTCTTCAGGACGGCGATGATCGTCTCGTCGCTGATCTGGGTCTGGCGGCCCTTCCAGTCCCAGAACTCGGAGGCGATTCCGAAGTGTTCGGCGAGTTCGGCCAGCAGTGGGTCGTTGAGTGCCATCGTTGGTTCCAGTCCGTCGTGCTGCAAGGTCCGTGCCAGCCTAGCGGTCCGGTTGACGATTCATCCCCAAGGATTCAGCCCGTGGTCGAGACTCACGACGCGTGTTCCGGCGGCAAGATCAGTCAGGCTGCGTGACTGCGGATCCCACAGCGGCCACAGCACACACACCAGCCAGCCGAGACAGGTGGGTGCCAGCAGGCGGAGCACCAGACTGCGACGCAGGGCGCGGTGCCAGACGAGCCCCCTGGGGCCCTCGAGGTCCACCGGCGCAGAGGCGCTCACCACGCGCAGGTCGTTGCGCGCGTGGCCGACGGTCGCTCCTCGCCAGACGAGGCAGATCATGTCGTAGGCGACGCGCAGCACCACTCCGGGGATGGCCGTCACCAGCCACATCTGCACCAGTCCGTAGTCCCACCACTGCAGGGGCCCGGGGATCCCCCCGTCGGTGAGGATGGAGACGCGCAGGATGCCGACCAACTCGATCAGGAAGGGCTCGTGGAAGCGGCCCAGAACCATCAGGGAGGCGAACCAGAGCAGCGCGGCGTCCAGCAGGTAGCCGCGGGCTCGCTCCCACCAGCCGGCGGTGCGCGCCGAGACCCCGGCCGTGGCGGTGGGCACTGCCGCCCCGGCGGTGGTCAGCGACGTCCACGACGCGCCGTCCCACCAGCGCAGCGGCGCCTGCCGGCTGGGATCGGGGTACCAGCCGGCGACGGGTGCCGCCAGAGCGTGTTGCGTCACCTGCTGCGGACCACCTGGGTACGGCCGGCCATGTCATGGAGCGTCTGGCGCTTCTTGGTCCACAAGGGCAACAGGTAGTTCACCAGGGCCACCAGAGGAATCAGGCTCAACATGCTGAACATTCCGGCCCGTGCGAGTGCACGCCCCCAGGCCAACGGCCTGGGTGCGCGGCCTTCGTCGACCGGGACCACGCGGATCCCCAACAGCTTCTGGCCCAGCGTCGCGCCCAGGAAGCGCCACAGGAGCAGCAGGTAGGCCAGGGTGACGGCGAAGCTGATCAGCTGCAGACCCTGGCTGGGGCCGGTGAGCCCGTAGCGTTCCACCATCTCCGGGCCCGACACCTGCGTGGTGTTGCCGGACTGGGCCTCCGCGATGATGTCTTGCATCATCTGCTGGGAGCCGTGCCACAGGCGGCTCACGAAATTCCATCCGAGCAGGGCGGAGACCGCGCTGATCAGGAAGGAATCGATGATCCAGGCAACCGCTCGGCGCCCCCAGCCGGACAGCGGGACACCGTCGG
This sequence comes from Luteococcus japonicus, assembly GCF_003752415.1. Taxonomy (NCBI): domain Bacteria; kingdom Bacillati; phylum Actinomycetota; class Actinomycetes; order Propionibacteriales; family Propionibacteriaceae; genus Luteococcus; species Luteococcus japonicus. The sequence goes on from NZ_RKHG01000001.1 coordinate 884,721, forward strand.
CGGTCTGCGCGGCGGGCCCGGCGGGCGCCTGCCACGGCTGGGCGGGCTGCCCGGGCATCGGTGCTGCGCCCTGGTAGGGGCCGTAGCCCTGCTGGGGCATCTGCTGCTGGGGCATCCGCTGCTGGGGCATGGCGACGGGTGCCTGCGTCGGCGCCGCCGCCCACGGGTCCGCGGGCGGAGCCGGAGCCATCGGGGCCACCTGCGCGGGACGGGTGTTGTGCGTCCAGCGTTCACCGTCCCAGTAGCGCTCGCGGGTGGCGTCTGCGGGGTCCGGGTACCAGTCCATCGGAGGGTTGCTCGAAGTCACCCCTCCAATATGTCATGCGGCGCCAGCGGAAGCATTGCGGACGTGGCCGATCCGTGCCGCGGCAAGCAGACCCGCCAGGCAGGCCAGGGCGGCCGCGGTGAAGAGCCAGCCGAAGGTGTGGTTGCCCGCGGCACTGCCGTGCAGGCTGTGGAAGATGGTGCCGGCCACCGCTCCGGTCATCGCATTGCCGAGGCCCTCGGCCGTCTGCAGCGAGGAGGTGTTGCGCCCCAGTTGCCCCGGCTCGGACAGTGCCATCACAGCCAGTGAGCCGCTGGCGATGGCCAGTCCCATGCCGAAGCCGCCGACGGTCCAGCCAACGGCCGCGAGCAGCAGGGTGCCCCGCGGATGCCACGAGGAGAGGGCGATGGCCACCAACCCGAAGGCGGTGCAGGCCACGCCCAGCTGGATGATCTGGTCTCGTCGCAGCCCGAACCAGGGGCGCGACTGCACCCAGGAGCCGACGGTCCAGCCCAGCGAACCGATCGTCAGCGCCAGACCGGCCCGGAAGAGCGACATGCCGCGCAGCTCCACCATGCTCAACGGTAGGAAGGACTCGGCGGCGAAGAAGGCACCCGCCTGGCAGGCACGGGACCAGACGACCGCGCTCAGGCCGCGTCCCACCCGCAGGAAGCCCGGCGGCATCAGCCGTGGCACGGCCACCAGCAGTCCGGCCAGCGCCGCCGCTCCCAGGGCCGCACCGCGCCAGTCCAGCATCTGCCCGGCGCCCTGCAATGCGGCGACGCAGGCCGCGGCGACGGCCGCTGCCCAGAGCGGCACCGGATCGGCACCCTCGTGGTCCGGCTCATGACTGCGCTGCAGGGCCATCAGGGGCCGGGCCGCCAGTGCCGAGGCGGCCAACAGCAGTGGCACCAGGCTCCAGAAGACCCAGTGCCAGCCCCAGTGGCGGGTGATCGCGGCGGAGATGGGCGGCCCGAGGAAGGCGGGCATCACCCAGCAGAAGCTGAAGGCGGTCATGATGGAGGCGCGCTCGTGCTCGTCAAAGGCATGGGCGACCACCACCATCAGACAGAGGTTCATCGCTCCGCCTCCCACGCCCTGGAGGAAGCGGGCCAGGACGAGCACCAGCATCGACGGCGCGGCGCCCGCGAGCAGCAGACCCACGAGGAAGAGTGCCGTGCCGATGGCCAGGGGTTTCACCGGCCCGACCCGGTCCGCCAGACGCCCCGCCAGCGCTGTGGAGAAGACCATGCCGAGCACGAAGAGGGTGAAGGCCCACGCGTACAGGCCGAGGCTGCCCAGCTCCTTGGCTGCCTGCGGCATCGCGGTCGCGACGGCGACCGACTCGAAGGCGACGCACACGATGCCGGCCAACAGGCCGACGGTCAGGGCCCGTCGGCCACCGCGCAACTCGTCGGAAGTCATCGCGCCGGAACTCATCGCAGCTGGCAGATCCCGTGGGCACGCACGGTGCCATCGGGCATGGTCTCGTCGTGGGTGGGGTCGAAGCCGTGGTCGTGGAGGAAGGCTGCGCCCTCCTGCCCGGTGGCGAAACTGGTAATGCTGATGGCCTTGAGTCTTCGGGCACGTTCCTCCAGGACCGTCCACAGCCGCTCACCAAGGCCGAAGTGGCGCACCACCCGGTCCACCAGGATCCATGCCTGAACGGTGCCCTGCTGGCCGGCGACGGGCCGCAACCAGGCCATCCCGACGGGATTGCCGTCCCGCCCGTCGAGGATCCAGTACTCGGTGGCGGGATCGTCGGTGAGCATCCCCCACTGCGCCAGGACCGGGTCATCGGCGCCCGTACGGCGGATGTCGGGCTCCCGGGGCGTGTCCCGTCGAAGGGTGCTGAACAGTGCCATGCAGCAGACCCTAGCGTCTGCCACCGACAGCCTAGGATGGGGCGCATGAGTCAACAGCTGGCACCCGGTTCCCAGACGGTCATAGACGAGCGCACCCAGGACATGGAGGCGGGCGACCAGGAGCGCTTCAGCCACTACGTCCCCAAGGCCAAGCTCACCGAGGCCATGGTGATGGGCACTCCCGTCGTGGCGCTGTGCGGCAAGGTCTGGGTACCCAGCCGCAATCCCGAGAAGTTCCCGGTCTGCCCCGACTGCAAGGAGATCTGGGAGAGCCTCAACGACAAGGGCGGTCCCAAGGATCCCGACGCCTGATCGGCCCAGAAGGCGTGGCCGGGGTGGGCTCAGCTCGTCGCCGACACCAGCTGGGCCCACCCGTCGACGGACTTCTCGTCACCGGTGACGGTGAGCCGGAGGCTCTGACCGGCCACCTCCGCCAGGGCGGCCTGCTCGATGCTGCCCGGGCAGCTGACCACCACGCCCTCGGTCTGGTTGCCGCTGGCCTGTTCGACGGTCAGCTTTCCCTTGCCGGTGCAGTTGGCCCGCAGCACGTGCCGACCGGCCGTGCGCGGCGTCCAGGTACCGCTGGCATGGCCGTAGGTGTGCACGGTCAGCACGGCGTCGCGCTGCTCCACCAGCGGCTGCGCCGGACGCAGACAGCCCGAGCACAGGGTGAGCACCAGTAGCGGAAGCAGCACGCGTCGCGACGTCATGCCCCCAACCTAGACGGTATGGGTGACCCCGATTCAGGGGTGAGAGCTCTGGCAGGCCGGGGCCTCGCCGCGCAACGATTCGTGGGTTGCCGGACAGGGTGGGCCTGTCTGGCCTTTCCGACATACGTGGGAGGCCCCGGTTGTTTACCGAGCGTACGAGTGTTGGTCTGGATGTGCATGCCCGCTCCGTGGTGGCGCATGCGATGGACGTCCAGACCGGCGAGATCTTCAAAGCCCGACTCTGCCCCGACCCTGTGGAAGTGACGGCCTGGATCAAGGCCCTGCCCGGCCCGGCCGCGGCGATCTATGAGGCTGGCCCGACCGGTTACGGTCTGGCCCGGACCCTGCTGGGCAATGACATCCGAACGGTGGTCGCCGCGCCGTCCAAGCTCCAGAGGCCAGCCGGATCGAGGGTGAAGACTGATGCGATCGACGCTGAACACCTCTCGATGCTGCTCCGGCTGGACGCGTTCACTGCGGTCGCGGTTCCTGATGAGCTGACCGAGGCTGCTCGTGACCTGGTGAGGACCCGCGAGGACTGCCGTAGTGACTTGATGCGTGCCAGGCATCGGTTGTCGAAGCTGCTGCTGCGTCACGGGATCGTCTATTCGGGCGGGCAGACCTGGAGCAACGCGCATGACGCCTGGCTCAAACGCCAGCACTTCGACTCGCCCTTGGTCCAGGCCGCCTTCGATGAGGCCTACGACAGTGTTGTCACGATCACGGCGCGCCGTGATCGTCTCGACGAGCGCATCACCGCCATGGCTGCCGACAGTCCTTGGACCAACACCATCCACCGGCTCGGCTGTCTGCGGGGGATCTCGACGCTGACAGGGTTCGGTCTGGCGGTCGAGATCGGCGACTGGACCCGGTTCACCGGGAACTCCATCGGATCTTTCGTCGGCCTCGTCCCGTCCGAGAACTCATCCGGCCAGTCACGCTCACTCGGTCCGATCACGAAGACCGGCAACGGTCATGCCCGGCGGCTGCTGGTCGAGGCCGCTTGGCACCACCAGCACCGCTACGTTCCCGGCAAGACGATCCGTGACCGTTGGGATCTTGCGTCCCCGGCTGCCCGGGCCCGCGGTGACCTGGGCAACCGGCGGTTGAACCATCGCTGGAACCAGTTCAAAGCCCGCAAGAAGGCCAACAACATCGCCAACGCCGCGATCGCCCGCGAACTCGCCGGGTGGTGCTGGTCCCTCGCCGTCCTCGACGACTGACGTCGAGGCCCACAAACTTGACCTGAAGACCGGCCGGTCATGGGGTGACGCAGCGACCGGAACGACCCGCGAAACACCTATGAGCAGCCGCCCTGACCGGCGGCGACGCTCGATCCTAGACACGCGTGACGTTCCGAGCCGAAAGCACCGTCCTGCGGTAACCAACCCGCGAATATCAGACTGACATCGCCGTCGTATAGACACGCGAAACCCCTGACCACATCCACTTCAGGTCAACACAGGAGAGGCGCCGCCAGGCATCCAGCCCGGCGGCGCCTCGTCCTGCCCTCTTGACAAAACCCACACCCATATCAGGTGTTTGAGGTCATCACGTTCATGACGCGGGCTGGGGTGCGGGTGGCTGGTGGCTGGTTCCCGCAGGCGGTGTGGGTCCGATGGTAGTTGTAGTGGACGTTCCAGACCTTGATGGCTGCGCTGCGTTGGGCGTCTGAGGTGAACGGTCGGGCGTAGAGGAATTCCTCGGCCAGGATCCGGTTGTAGCGTTCGACCTTGCCGTTGTGTCGGGGGGTGTAGGCCCGGATGTACTGGTGCTTCGCGACGTGGCCGGTGATGGAGCGTTCGAAGGCGTGGGCCTTGTAGCAGGGCCCGTTGTCGGTGACCAGCCGGGTGATCCGGCCGATTCCGTGGAGCGAGAACCAGGCGCGGGCGCGGGCCCAGAACCCGATCACGGTGGTGGCTTTCTCGTCGGGCAGGGCTTCGGTGTAGGCCAGCCTGCTGAACCCGTCGATGGCCGAGTGGAAGTAGGTGTAACCCACCTTCTGGCCCTTCTTCGCGCGGTTCGCTTGGCGTGCTTGGTCGGAGTCGCGGCCGTGGATGCGCCAGCCGCCGCCGTCGGGGATCTTGCCCGCCTTCTTCACATCCATGTGGATCATGTGGCCGGGGTAGCGGGCCGTGATCTTCTGGGGTTCCCGCACGGGTTCGCCGTCGAGGTCGAGGAAGCGACGCCGGTGCAGGTTGTGGAGCCGTAGGTGGCGTTGGATCGTGGAGGTCGAGACCCGCAAGCCGTGTTTCTCGGCGAGTTCGGTGCTGATCTTGGCCGCGGACCACTTCTTGGCCCGGCGCAGCTTCAGCGCTTCCTCGATCACGTTGTCGGGGGTTCGGGTGGGGCTGGTGTGTGGGGCGCTGGAGCCGTCCAGCAGCCCTGGGTCGCCGAGGTCGCGGTGCCGGTTGACCCATTTGGAGGCGCAGGCGCGGGAGATGCCCATCTCCTTCGCGACGTGGGCGATCGGGCGGTGCTGGCAGCGTTCCACGAGCCGGCGGCGGCCCTCCAGGGACAGGGGTGCGTTAGCGTGGGTGTTCAAGGGCAGGTCTTTCTGACTCAACGTGATGACGGCTTAGACACCACTCATCCTGTCGAGAGACCTGCCCCCTTCGCATCCCCAGCCGTGTCTACAACGTCATGACCCGCAACACCTGATATGGGTGTGGGTTTTGTCAAGAGGGCAGGACGAGGCGCCGCCGGGCTGGATGCCTGGCGGCGCCTCTCCTGTGTTGACCTGAAGTGGATGTGGTCAGGGGTTTCGCGTGTCTATACGACGGCGATGTCAGTCTGATATTCGCGGGTTGGTTACCGCAGGACGGTGCTTTCGGCTCGGAACGTCACGCGTGTCTAGGATCGAGCGTCGCCGCCGGTCAGGGCGGCTGCTCATAGGTGTTTCGCGGGTCGTTCCGGTCGCTGCGTCACCCCATGACCGGCCGGTCTTCAGGTCAAGTTTGTGGGCCTCGACGTCAGTCGTCGAGGACGGCGAGGGACCAGCACCACCCGGCGAGTTCGCGGGCGATCGCGGCGTTGGCGATGTTGTTGGCCTTCTTGCGGGCTTTGAACTGGTTCCAGCGATGGTTCAACCGCCGGTTGCCCAGGTCACCGCGGGCCCGGGCAGCCGGGGACGCAAGATCCCAACGGTCACGGATCGTCTTGCCGGGAACGTAGCGGTGCTGGTGGTGCCAAGCGGCCTCGACCAGCAGCCGCCGGGCATGACCGTTGCCGGTCTTCGTGATCGGACCGAGTGAGCGTGACTGGCCGGATGAGTTCTCGGACGGGACGAGGCCGACGAAAGATCCGATGGAGTTCCCGGTGAACCGGGTCCAGTCGCCGATCTCGACCGCCAGACCGAACCCTGTCAGCGTCGAGATCCCCCGCAGACAGCCGAGCCGGTGGATGGTGTTGGTCCAAGGACTGTCGGCAGCCATGGCGGTGATGCGCTCGTCGAGACGATCACGGCGCGCCGTGATCGTGACAACACTGTCGTAGGCCTCATCGAAGGCGGCCTGGACCAAGGGCGAGTCGAAGTGCTGGCGTTTGAGCCAGGCGTCATGCGCGTTGCTCCAGGTCTGCCCGCCCGAATAGACGATCCCGTGACGCAGCAGCAGCTTCGACAACCGATGCCTGGCACGCATCAAGTCACTACGGCAGTCCTCGCGGGTCCTCACCAGGTCACGAGCAGCCTCGGTCAGCTCATCAGGAACCGCGACCGCAGTGAACGCGTCCAGCCGGAGCAGCATCGAGAGGTGTTCAGCGTCGATCGCATCAGTCTTCACCCTCGATCCGGCTGGCCTCTGGAGCTTGGACGGCGCGGCGACCACCGTTCGGATGTCATTGCCCAGCAGGGTCCGGGCCAGACCGTAACCGGTCGGGCCAGCCTCATAGATCGCCGCGGCCGGGCCGGGCAGGGCCTTGATCCAGGCCGTCACTTCCACAGGGTCGGGGCAGAGTCGGGCTTTGAAGATCTCGCCGGTCTGGACGTCCATCGCATGCGCCACCACGGAGCGGGCATGCACATCCAGACCAACACTCGTACGCTCGGTAAACAACCGGGGCCTCCCACGTATGTCGGAAAGGCCAGACAGGCCCACCCTGTCCGGCAACCCACGAATCGTTGCGCGGCGAGGCCCCGGCCTGCCAGAGCTCTCACCCCTGAATCGGGGTCACCCATACCGTCTAGGGGCGGCGCCGCATCGTGGGATCCCACTGGGGTGGTCTTCGGCTGCCACCCCGGTGGGACGCTCACCAGGTGGGCAACCCTGCCGGACGCACCGGCAGGGCACGCCCCTTGGGGTACATCACGTAGGCAGTGCCGCCGCTTCGGCCCCAGGCGGACTCGAACTGGGCGCGGTTGTAGGTGCGCGGCACCAGCGAGTTGCTGGCCTTCAGGCCCGAGGCCGGGTCATTGACCCGCACATTGCCACTGGCGTCGAAGCCACGCAGCACCATCAGGTGGCCATTGGTGCCGAAGCCCGCGCCGGTCAGCTGGCTGGAGGTGAAGCTGGTGGAGACCACCAGCGGGATACCGGCCTTGATGAACAGTTCGGCCTCGGTCAGGCTGCGCAGCCGGGTGACGAAGCCCTGCAGCCCACGAGCCGAGGCGTAGGCGACGTTGAAGGGCCAGTTGCCGGCGCCCTTGAAGCCGGCATCCCACACACCCCGCACCACCTGTTCCACCTGCGGATTGGTGTGCGGCGTGGGCAGCACCCAGGCCGTCTCGCCGGCGGGGGCACCGGCCTTCCAGTAGTCCAACACCATGGCGGTCGACGTCGGTGAACACCAGGCCTCTCCCCCGCCATTCCAGGCCGGGTAGTGCCCCACGTGCAGCATCTGGCTGTACGCGGGCACGCCAAGGTTCACGCCCCGCGCGACCCCGACCGGGCTGACGGGGGTGGTGGACTGCTTGGCCGTCGAGGCAACCACGGACAGCTGGGAGACGATGGGCATGGCCGTCGTCCCGAGGGTGCGGAGCAGTTCCAGACGGACCTGGTAGTGGCTCAGCGTGATGCCACTCTGCGCCACCAGGGTGTCGGTGGACACCCGAGCGATGGCGTCGGACTGCGAGTTCACGCTGGTGCGGGTGGGGCTGGTGGCTTTCGGTGAGGACGAGCTCCACAGCCCCATCACGAACCACTTGGACCACGCGCCGGCGCTGCTGCGGGCGCGCAGCAGGACGCGCACCGCGCTCCCCGGGTGGGTGCTGGCATTCCAGGAGGCGATCAGCTCCTTGGCCGCAAGGCCGCTGCCAACCACCTGACTGGTCCACGTGGCGACCCCCTGGGTGAGGGTCCGCCCGGCGTACACGTCCCGACAGGTCGTCGTGCGCCGAGCACCGCTGAAGTAGAGACCTTGGCTGGACAGGCCGGTACCCGAGTGTGTCCCGGCGTTGTAGCCAGTGCCGGACCACCGCACGAGCCGGGCATTGCGTGCAGTGGCGGCGTGCGCTTCGACGGCCAGCAGCGGCGCGCCCAGCAGGGCGAGGGGTGCGGCTCCGAGCAGGCCACGGCGGGTGACGGATGTGGGGGTCAGCGAGGACTGGGCAGCCATGCCGCCGAGTCAATCATGATGGGCGGCATAGCACCAAGGTCAGCTGCTGGTGGCGAGGTGACGCAGCGCCAGTTCGTAGCCGCCCAACCCCAGTCCGGCGATCACACCCTCAGCACAAGGGGTGATGACGCTGTGGCGTCGGAAGTCCTCCCGGGCATGCACATTGCTGATGTGCACCTCCAGGACGCGCGGCACCTGCACCACGGCATCGGCGAGGGCGATCGAGTAGTGCGTCCATGCCGCCGGGTTCAGCACGACGGGGGTCTTCGCGTCGGCGGCCTCGTGCAACCAGCCCACCAACTCGGCCTCGGAATCCGTCTGGCGCACCTCGACGTCCAGGCCCAGTTCGGCACCCAGCAGCACCAGGCGCTGCGCGAGCTGCTCGTGGGTGGTCGCGCCGTAGACCTCCGGTTGCCGCTTGCCCAGCCGCCCCAGGTTGACGCCATTCAGGACCAGTACCTTCATCGTGCTCTCCTCACCACTCGTCGGACCCCCGGCCCAGCCCCAAGGCCAGGTAGACCGAGGCATAGCGTCCCTGCTGCAGGAGCTCGACATAGCGGTCGAGGGCACCCAGGTATTCGGTGGGCTCCGAGGCGATCGTGCAGACCCGCACCCCCTGTCCTTCGGCCAGACTGACCAGGGTGCCGCGGTCACGGCGCACCCGCTCGTCGGTGCTGCCGTCGTCGATGATCACGAGGACGCACGTACGCGGCGCCCCATCCTCCTCGAAGGGATCACGGAAGGGGTCCCGCGGGGCACAGGCCGAGAGCACGGGGAGCAGGGCGTCGGCATCGGCGCTCAGGGCGGGACGGCCGCTGGCGCGGCGCAGGGCCTCGGCGATCCGACGAGCGGCGCGCGCGGCCAGCACGGAACCTCCCCACACCAGGGGTTGGGCCTCGGCCAGCGCGACGGCCAGGTCCTTGGCCGGATTGCTCGCCAGGTCCCGGTGGGGACTGCAGCGCTCGGCCACCAGGTCCACCCGGGCAGCGATCCGTTCGTGGTCGACGGCCGGCCCCAGGCCCATCTCGTGCAGCAACTCCAGGGTGACGACGACGGTCGCCAGTGGGTCGCTGTGCTCCACCGGCAGCACGAGGGTGCTACGCGAGGCAGCCTGCTCGGCGATCGGCGAATCCGGATTGGCGGCCACCACGAGGCTGGCCCCCCGACGCACCGCCTCGGCAACCGCACCCATCAGGTCCCGTTCACTCCCCTCGCTCGCCAGCACGACCACCAGGTCCAGCGGCCCAACCCAGCCGGGCAGGCCACCGGTCGACCAGGCGATGAAGGGCACCGGGCAGACGGGCTCCAGCATCGCGCGCACCAGTCGTGCCTCGGCGCCCAGCGCGACGACGCCACGGGGACGGTCGGGGGCCAACATTCCCGCGCGCACCGGACGCGCCGCATCCCCCAGCACCCGCACCCGGGCACCGGCGGCGGCCAGCCGTCGCAGCTCGGTGTCCACCGTGGACAGGGCCGCCGCGTCATCGAGCCGGGACTCGTCGAACTCCAGGGTCATGGCACTCAGCGGGCCGCGGGGCGGCGCGCCTCGTCGATCAACAGGACGGGAATGCCGTCGCGCACCTGGAAGGCCAGCGCGCAGGCATTGTTGGTGCACGCCAGCTCGTGCCGGTCATAGTCGACGGCGAACTTGCTGTGGCAGGCCGGGCAGGCCGCGATCTCCAGGAAGGTCGGCGACAGTTCCATCTGGTCGGGCATCGAATTCTCCTGCAGTGACGGGGCTCGTGGCGCGGTGCGGGTGCCCGCGGCGCCCCCAGTCTAGGGCCTCAGGCGACCGCGGCCAGGATGCTGCACAGGTCGTCGCGCACCGCCTCCATCACGGCGCGGTCTGCCGCCTCGACCACCAGCCGCAGCCCCTGGCCATCGTCGGGACGCAGGCTGGCGCTCCATTCCCCGCGCGCTCCGGCCTCACCGGAAAGCGTCAGACCGTCCCCGCAGTCGCTCTGCACACGATGGTGCTCGAAGGCCTCCCCCACCGCGCGCAGTGCCGCGTCGGCGTCGCCCACGGCCAGGTTGATCTCCCCCGATGTGGCGCTGTGGGCACAGCGGCTCACCAGGGCGGAAAGCGGCTCGCCGGAGATCCCGAGGCATTCCATCAGGCGCAGGGCGGTCAGCATCCCGCCGTGTGTTCCGAACAGGTCTCCTGGCCGGCTGCCTCCGACGATCTGGGTGACGGCGTCATCGGGGACCAGCACGCCAGCCTCGTCCAGCACGGCGCAGCGGTCCCCGTCCCCGTCGAAGACCAGACCGAGGTCGGCACCACTGGTCCGCACCCGTGCGGCGGCCTGCACCAGACTGGCCGGTTGCGACGGGTTGGGGCCGTGCTGCGGGAAGGTCCCGTCGAGGACCCGGTTGAGCAGCTCGAGGTGGAGCCCGAGCTTCTCCTCGCCGAGGACGGCCGGTGCATCGAGCGCGACCATGCCATTGCCGGCATCCACCACCACGTGCAGTCCGGCCAGGGCATCGGCGTCCACCTGCGCACGCAGGTGGGTGGCGTAGTCGGTCAGGGTCTCGTCGGCGGTGATGCTGCCCAGCACGCCGACCTTGGGCCGGGGCGAGCGCTCGAACTCCTCAGCACGGGCGGCGAGGCGGTCCAGGAAGGCCTCGTCGACGGGCACCGCGCCCGCCTGCCACAGCAGGATCCCGTTGACCGCGGCACCCAGGTGACCGCCGGTGATCATGACCCCCGGCACCTCGAGGACGGCGGAGCTGTAGACCAGCTGGTCCGTGCTGCAGAGCCCGAGGTCCACCACATCCGCCCCCTGGGACAGAGCCCCTTCGGCCACGGCCCTGGCCAGGTCTGCGCTGGTGGGGCGCATGTCATGCCCCATCACCAGGGCCTGGCCGGACAGGCCGACAAGATGTACGAACGCGGCACCAATGGCGCGCGCACCGGCGGTGTCCCACTGCGCGGCGTCGGTCCCGACGATCCCGCACAGCCCACCGCCGGAGAAAATTCCCCGACTGAGCATGTCTTTCCCCCGATTGACTACCCGACAATGTAGCGGGATCAACCCCGGGGACGTTCTCCATCCGCGATGACGCGCAGGTGTCTCTTCTCCGCCAGCACCACGATGTCGGCCTGGTCCGCCGGACCTGCAGGACCTGACACCGGGGTGGCGGGAATCTCCTCCGGGAGCATTCCCACCTCCCGCACGGCATTGGCCAGCGCCAGCAGGTCGTCGTCGGGCACCGGAGGCGGGGTGCTGCCGATCTCCGGGAGCCGGACCACCTCCCAGCCGCGCGGTGCGGACAGGCTCTCGCAGTGGGTGCGGCACAGGTCATAGCTGCCCGGAATGTGTTCCGGGGCAAGGGGTCCGAGCACCGCCGTCGAATCCGCATAGACATAGGTCAGCGTCGCAACGGCTGCGGTGGAGCAGCCGGCCTTCGTACAGCGTCTGTGGGCCACCGGGCGAGGTTATCGCCTGCAGGCGGACAGCGGCCACTACAGTGGCGGCATGCCTCGCCGCCGTGACCGCCATGACCGTGGACTGAGGGGCCCCATTGCCCTGCCCAACCAGCTCACCGGCCGCGTCGTACCCCTTCGCCGACGCCTTGGCCGTCAGGAATTCTTCACCGAGGCGGTCACCGACGCCATCGCCAGGATCGGCGTCAGCTATCCCGGCGGTCTCGACGGTGTCGACGTGGGCGTCGAGGAGGTGCCCTATCTCGCCACCCTGTGGAGCGGTGACCGGGTGCCGCTGGCGGTCTCGGTGGAGGCGACGAGCCTTCGTCCGGCGCAGATCGTGGTCTATCGCAGGCCGCTGGAGCACCGCGCCCCCACCCGGGGCGAGCTGCGGGACCTGGTGCACCGCACCCTCGTCGAACAGTTGGCGGCCCTCACCGCCCAGAACGTGCGCGACATCGATCCCACCCTGGATGACGAGGACTGAGCCCATGACCGTGCGCGTCGCCTTCCTGCGGGGCATCAACGTCGGCAAGGCCCACCGGGTGCCGATGGCCGGACTGCGCGCGCTTGCCACCGGGCTTGGCCTGACCGACGTCGCCACCCACCTGCAGTCCGGGAACCTGCTGCACTCCTCCGAGGCAGATCCCGAGGCCGACCGGCTGCGTCTGGCGGCCGCCCTGGAGGAAGCCTTCGGCTTCACCGTCGACGTCGTCGTGGTCGAGGCCGACCGGCTGGCAGACCTGGTGGCCGCGCACCCCTTCGCCGACGGCGACCCCAAGCGGGTGCACCTGGGCTTCGCACCCGGTGCGCTGCCACACGGCCTGCGCGACGAGCTCGAGGCGCTCGCCCGGGAGGGAGAACGCTTCGAGGTACGTGACGACGTGCTCTTCGCGGACTTCGGTCAGGGCGTGCACGACTCCCGGGCGGGCAATGCCCTGGCCCGTCTGGTCAGGCCCGGTTTCGTGACGCTGCGCAATCTCGCGACCGTGGGCGCCCTGGTGGAGCGCAGCCGCTGACGTCAGCGCAGCGACTGGTCCTGACGGGGCGGCTGCGTGCTGCGGGTCGCCCCCGTCTCCTGCCCCGGCACGAGGGCCAGGGCCCCGTCATCCAGCACTGCGCCGGCCACCAGCGGCCCTTGGGCAGACCAGGCGATGCTGCCGGCCGTGGCGGGCATGGGCACCGAAACCACCGCCCCCGCCCCGATGGTGTGCTCCGCCTGCTTCCCGTCGACGACCAAGCGCACCGGGACGTTCGCATCGGAGGCATTGGTGAACAGGGCATGTCCGCCCCCTGGGCCGACCAGCAGGCCGGACGTGGTGGGCCGCTGACCCGTCATCGCCGCCAGGTCCTTGCCCACGACGCTGTCGACGCTGGCCGCGACCGGGTGGTCCGACACGACGGACAGTGCCCCGGACTCCCCCGCAAAGGAACGGCTCACGTCGGTCCGCAGGGTGCTGCCCGGCTCGACGACGAGCCGTCCGGCGCCGGTGGGTTCGAAGCCGCCACGGCTGCCGTGGGCCCGCACGGTGACCGTCGCGGCCTCGGCGCCGGGATTGGTGAGCAGCAAGGTGCTGCGGCCGCCTGCCGGCACGGCCGGGATCACCAGGCCGGTGCGCAAGGCGCCCCCGGGAATGTGATCCGCACCCTCCGGGCCGTCGGCCAGGGCCCAGGCGGCAACGCGCCCCTGGGTGGCGATGATCCGGGCCCCGACGGGCTTTCCGGCCGGCGCCTGCACGGAGAGGGGCACCGCGCGCTGACCCCGAGCGGGAACGGTGATCGAGGAGGTGCCGACGGCCGACAGCTCCCCCTTCTCGCCGTGCAGCGTGATGTCCACCAGGGCATCGACCGTCCCGGGGTTGACCAGCACCAGCCGTGCGCGGGCGGGATCGGTGACCTGCACCACCTGCTCCGGCGCCGCGGGCTGACAGGCACCCCACCAGGAGACACCCACCCGTGGCACGTCACGCAGCCACAGCCCACCGGCCGCCTGCTCCTTCCCGGCCGGCAGGACGACGGGTTGACTGGCCTCCCCCACCGCGGCCGGCGTGGTGGTCACCGCACCGGCGCCTGCGGCAGACAGCACACTGGCCCCGCTGCTGCCCCGTGGCGCGGACGGGCAGGCCAGGGCTCGGGCCGCGGCGCTCTGGGCTCCGTCCCCGCTCGCCACCTCCCGGTCAGGATGGGCGGGCAGCAGCAGGGGCACCAGGCCGAACAGTCCGGCGGCCACGGCGATCCCCGCGGCGGGCAGCACCCGTCGCGGCGTGAGCGGGGTCTGGGGGTGTGCTGGGTTGCTCATCGGTTGCTCCTGCGGCCGGGCTGGGCCGCTGCCCGGCGGGGTCCTTCGGCGGCGGCGGTGGTGGGGGCGGCCAGTACGGCAAGCACCAGCAGGGCCAGGATGCCCAGCCCGGCCGGCCATCCACGGCGCGGGCCTGCCCATTCACGGTCCGGTGTGCGGGTGACCAGACCGGTCACGGTCCAGGTGGTGGCCCCCTCGCGTGCCTCGGCGGGGCCGAGGCCGGGGGTGTCGGAGACGGCGCTGACCAGGCCGTCGTCACCGCCGCGCAGCCACAGGTGTCCGATGCCCAGGGCCCGGGCGCCGTCGGCCAGGTCCTCGCCGGCGGTTCCCGAGGCCATCGCGGCGGCAAGGGCCTGCGCCTGCTGTCGTAGGGCCGGGTCCGGAACCTGGTCCCCCTCGGCGCTGCCCCAGCGGGGCAGGTCTCGCGCATGGAGGGACCAGCGGGCCGGGATCGACCCTGCGTCGACCAGCAGGGTGCGAGTGGCGCGGTTGGACTGCTCGACGGCCACCACGCTGGCCGGGAGTTCCGTGCGGGTGCGGTGCACGGGGGCCCCCGCTGCTCCCAGCCACCAGCCGAGCTGGCCTGCCGCCAGCAGCGCGAGCAGGATCCCCGTCGCACGGCGCAGCAGCCGGCCGGGGTTCAGGGCTGAGGGGTTCAGGGCTGAGGGGGTCAGGGCTGCCGGGCACAGTGCCAGCAGCACGAGGGTGGCCAGCAGCAGCCAGCCCGACGCATCGGCGCGGACCGTGCCGCCGTGCAGTGGCAGCGCGAGGCGTGGCAGCACCAGACCGAGTACCCACGCGGTCAGGGCTGCCCCCGCCAGGGCCAGGCGTCGGGTGCGCGGATCCACCACGAGGGCCCAGCAGGCGGCCAGCCAGAGCAGGGCAGCTCCGACGGAGAAGAGCCACCAGGGGGTGTTCCCCCACGGGGTGCTGGCGTGGACGGCGCGGGCGGCGAGCAGCGGATCGGGGCCGGTGAGCAGACGCGACGGGGTCCGCACCAGGCCAACCAGCCACGGCGCGAGGGCCAGCAGGGGCCCGAAGACCGCCACGGCCAGTCCGGGGACGTGCAGGCTTCCTCGACGCATGGCGCCGGCCAGGGCAAAGCCCCACAGCGGCAGCAACAGCGCGGGAAGGGCCACGGCGGCAAGCGTGCTCCAGAGCGCATAGCGGGCCGGTGCGCGCAGCTTCTCCACCGCGGCATCGTCCTCGTCGCGGCGCACCCAGTCCAGCCAGGCGGCTGCTGCCAACGGGAGGGCGACCCCCAGCAGGGCGCCCCCCGGCGAGCCGGAGCCGGTGACGCCCAGAAGGGGCAGAGAGAGGCCCCAGACGAGGGACAGCAGCAGCCGGGCTGCGGTGGTGCGCGGCGGCAGCAGGCGATGCCACAGGGCCGTGCCGGCGAGCATGGCCACCGGGACCGCCAGTAATTGGGCGAGCAGGACGAACCAGCCGGGCCGGCCCAGCCCCACCAGGGATCCGAGCGCGCCGAGCCCCAACCACGGAGCATTGGCGAGTTGGCCGTCGGGTGTGCGCAGCCAGGCATCGAGGGCTCCGGACAGGGTGGCCGGGGCCGGGGCAAGGGCGGGTCCGGTCAGGGTGCCGAAGCCGAACAACCGCCTGCCGGCGACCAGCGCGGCCAGCAGGACCAGTGTCATGGCGACGGGCACCAGCAGCGAGCGGCGGGCCCGGCGGCCGTCGACCCGATCGGTGGTGAGTTCGTCGATGCTGGTATCGGCCTCTCTCTCCGGCAGCACCCGGTCGCTGACCCAGCTGGCGAACTGGTCCGCTCGCAAGCGCAGCATCCGGCCGCGAGGCGGGCGCAGGTGGGTGGTGTCGGCGCGGCTGGTGGTGTAGGCGACTCGACGGTGCAGGGCGGCGGTCAGGCTGCGGGTGGTGAGCAGTTCCCAGGCCGCGGCCAGCTCGTCCAGGCTTCGTCCCGGCGCCTTGCCCAGCAGGTGACCCAGTGCGAACACGACCGCCGTCAGTGCGAGCCGCAGGCTGGTCAGGGTCGGGTGCTGGGAGTGGGCCGCGACGGTGCGCATGCCCAGCAGCCGGTCGGTACGGTCCGGCCGGGGCGCCAGTGCCGCCTCGCGTTGCCCCGTGCGTCCGGCCCAGCGGTGGTGGATGCCAGCGGCCGGGCAGGTGACCACGCGCAGGCCCGCCTCGTGTGCGCGCCATCCCAGGTCCAGCCCGTCGCGGAAGAGCGGCAGTTCCGGACTGGTGCCACCCAGCTCCCGCCATGCGTCGCGGGAGACCAGCAGGCCGGCAGTGGAGCCGCCCAGCACCTCGCCGCTGGCGAGTTGGTGCTGGTCCACGTCGCCGGTCTCCACGTCCAGCACGCGGGCACCGCTTCCGGCGATGGTCTGGCCCAGTTCGCCGATCCTGTTCGCGTGATTGCGGCGGCGTGGCTCGAGGAGTTTGGGGACGACGATGTCGCAGCCCTCACCCTGGCGCAGCAGCTCGGCGAGGGCATCGGGGCGGGGTTCGACGTCGTCGTGCAGCAGCCACAACCATGTGACGGATTCGTCGAGGCCGGACTCGACGGCGCGCACGGCATCACCGAAGCCGTCCTGGGCACGACCCTGACGGCATTCGCTGACCAGCCCCTCGTCGAGGGCCTTCGCCAGAAGGGAGGCGGAAGCGTCGGTTGAGCCGTTGTCCACGGCGATGATGGCGGGGCGTGGATCGAGCCGGGCCAACGCGACGAGAGTTCGCGCGAGCCACGGCTCGGCATTGTGGACGACCAGGACGGCGGTGGTGCTGGAAGGATCGACCCTTCGGGGGTTGGTCGAGCTCTCCTGTTGGGCCCAAGCCCACTGGTCGTCGGGGTCAGGCGCGGCGCTTGAGCTTGCGTCGTTCGCGCTCGCTGAGTCCTCCCCAGATACCGAAGCGTTCGTCATGGGCCAATGCGTACTCAAGGCACTCCGCCTTCGCGTCACAGGTCTGGCAGACCTTCTTTGCCTCCCTGGTGGAGCCGCCCTTCTCAGGAAAGAAGGCTTCGGGGTCGGTCTGGGCGCACAGGGCGCGTTCCTGCCAGCCAAGGACTCCGTCCTCGACGTCGGGGATCAGTGTCAGCAGTTCAGCCATGCTCGTCCTCTCGACCGCTCCTGGGCAGTCGGGGGCCTGCCCAAAAATAATAGGGGTCGCATCTGATGCGTGCCCCCGCGATCAATTACAGGGGTGTAGTTCGTTCGCGTCAAGCCGGAGTGGCCGATTGACAAACATGTCCAACGCACTCCACGAGGCCCGGCGGCCCTCAGGAGTCATGGCGCGCGGGCGCCCAGCTCACCGAGCCGTCGCCCGACTGCTTGTCAGGCGCGTCTTGGGCCGCGGGCTCGGCCGGTGCCTCGCCGGTGGCCAACTCCCCTGCCGTGGCCCACGGGCCGCGGGAGACGTGTTCCGCTGCCGGAAGTTCGGGACTGGCATCGTCGGGCAGCTTCCAGCCGGAGGCCTGCTGCCCCGGGTGCCCCCAGGTGGTGGCGGCGGCTCCGCTGGCGGCATCCCCGGCGCGCGTCCAGACGGCGCCTGCCGCCTGCTCCGCCGTCCAGCTGGCCTGCTGGCGCGGCTCCTCGACGACGGCGGGTGAGGGCGCGGACGTGGGCAGCGCGGCGCGCTCGGGTTCGTGGACGGAACGGGCCGCACCCCACAGGATCTGGGCGGCCGCGAACTTCACGGCGATCTCGAGGACACCGCCCAGGATGTCGAGGACGAAGGCGAAGATGCCTCCCCGAACGCCGAACAGGCTGACCACCAGGAAGACCAGCTCCAGCAGCGCCGCCGTCGTGACCATCACCGCCGCCAGCCGCACGACCGCACGACCCCTGGAGGTCACCGGTTTCACCAGCACACAGCTCAGGGCCGCAGCCAGGCAGAGCAGCACCATGACGACGCTCAGCGAACTCCCGCCGATGGCACGCGCCACCTCCGTGAGCACCGTCCCCTGGGACAGCAGGTAGCCCCCACGGACCAGGGACATGACGATGTAGACGACGCTGACACCCAGGACCACCCAGGCGGCCGGCTGCCGGTAGCGCTTCACTGATTCTGCCATGGCACAAGAGTAGGGCCAGCCGTCCGGGTTCGGGGTCAGGCGAGTTCCGGGCCCACCTGCTCGGCCACCAGGCCGACGAGTTCCTTGACCCGCTGGGACTGCTCCAGCGGCACCACCATGGTTGCCTGCGGGGTGACGCAGACCACCATGCCGGTGATACCGGCCACCGCGACGACGGTGCCGGGATTGCCGCGGTTGATGACCAGGTTGTTGCTGGAGTCCAGGCAGACCGTGACACCCTCGCGGGCATTGCCGTCCTCGTCGGTGGCAATCTGCTCGGCCAGTGCGGCGAAACCGCCCAGGTCAACCCACTGGATGTTCAGCGGGACGGCGACGACATGTGCGCTGCCCTTGCCCTGGCTGACGGGCTCCATGACTGCGTAGTCGACGGAGACCTTCTCCAGCTCGGGGTAGATCTCCCCCAGCTTTTCCGGGTGCTCGGCGAGCTCCAGGACGCTGGCGTGCGTCTGCGGCAGCAGCTGGCGCAGCTGCTCCAGGACGGTGGAGGTCCGCCACACGAACATGCCGGAATTCCACCAGTACTGGCCGCTGGCCACGTACTGCTCAGCCACCTCCAGCGACGGCTTCTCCTTGAACTCGGTGATCGCGCTGGCCTGGGGGAAGTCCGCCAGGGCCTCCCCTCGCTTGAGGTAGCCGTAGCCGGTCTGCGGGCTGTCCGGCACGACGCCGAAGGTCACCAGTGCGGTCTCGTCGGCCTCGGCGATCCGGTAGGCCTGTTCCAGGGCCTGGGCGAACTCCTCGACGGGGGTGATGATCTGGTCCGCAGTCAAGACCGCCACCACGGCCTCCGCATCACGCTTCTCCAGCACCGCCGCCGGCCAGGCGACGGCATTGAGGGAGTCTCGGCCGATGGGCTCACCCAACAGGTTCTCTTCAGGCATTTCGGGCAGCTGCCGGGCCACCACGTCGGTGTAGGCCGCCCCGCAGCACACCAGGATGTTCGCGTCTGGCACCATGCCCGCCACGCGCTCGTAGGCCAGCCGCAGCAGGCTCTTTCCGTCAACCAGTTCAAGGAGTTGCTTCGGCTCGCCCTTGCGGGAGAGCGGCCACAACCGGGTGCCCGAACCGCCGGCCATGATCACCACATGTCTCATGCCGGTGAGCCTATCGGCCCATCCCGAGCACGCGCTGTGAACCGGCCGCCTACGATGGCTCAATGAGCAATGCCTTCTGCCCCATCACAGCCCTCGAGCAGCGAGTGCACCGCGACGGAGCACAACCCCTGCTGACCTGTTACGACGAGGCGGACGGTTCCCGGGTGGAGTTCTCCGCCCGCACGCTGGCCAACTGGGTGGACAAGACGGCAAACCTGATCGAGGCCGTCGGACTCGACGAGGGCAGCGAGCTGGGTCTTCCGCTGCTGCTCAGCCATCCCGGCCACTGGGTCGGCCTGGTCTGGACGCTGGCCGCCTGGCAGGTGGGGGCGACGGTCTTCGCCGTCCCGCGCGATGACCTGGAACGCGTCGAGCTGGCCGTTGTCGGCCCCGAGAACCCGCACCCCGTCCCGGGCGTCGAGACCGTCGTCTGCTCGCTGCACCCCCTGGGAGCCGGCCTCCC
Source organism: Luteococcus japonicus (assembly GCF_003752415.1). Classification (NCBI taxonomy): domain Bacteria; kingdom Bacillati; phylum Actinomycetota; class Actinomycetes; order Propionibacteriales; family Propionibacteriaceae; genus Luteococcus; species Luteococcus japonicus. Next base: position 904,463 of record NZ_RKHG01000001.1, read on the forward strand.
CACACCGGTCGCGGGTGTCACCGACTATGCCGAGGTGCTCAGCCAACCCGATGTGCACTGGCGCAATCCCGCCCCGCAGATCTGGCTCGACGATGGTGAACAGCAGGTGGGGGCCGAGGCCCTGGCGGCCATCACCCCCGTCGCGGGGCGCAACGTCGTCCTCCCGGGTGCCGACGGTCCGTGGGCAGACCTCGGCCGGCTGCTACTGGCTCCCCTGGCCGGCGGTGGCTCCGTGGTGGTGGTGAACAACTGCGAGCTTCCTGACCGTCTGGAAGCGATTGCCGCTGCCGAGAGGGCAGACCTCGGCCCGAAGTGACCCATCATGGGCGACCATGGAGCAATGCTCCCACACGGCCCCACCACCCCCGTGCCCCACGGATTCGCCGAGATCTTCGCCGAGGCGCTGGGAGCCAGCCCGTTCACCCTGGTCCAACTCCAGCAGGAACTGGCCCGGCGCAAGGTGACGCTGTCGGTGGCCACTCTCAGCTATTGGCAGACGGGCCGTTCCCAACCGGCGCGAGCCGGGTCGATCCGCGCGCTGGGCGTGATCGAGGAGATCCTGGGGCTGCCCAACAGCACCCTGTTGTCTGCATTGCCCCGCTCGGCGCAGCCAGCATGGAGCCCGATCACGGCCCTGGAGGACCATGAGCCCGCCAGCCAAGTGCTGGAGAGCATGGGCCTGGGCTTCAACAACCCCCTGTCCAACATCGTCTTGGCCGACTTCACCCACTGCGGCCTGCCCGGGGGCCTCGAGCGGCAGGCGGTGAGACGCCTCGTGTGCGCCGACGCTGAGGGGGTCCGGCGCTTCCCCGGGGTCTTCCATGGCGCCGAGCCAGGCCTGCACCCTCCGCGCGTCGTACCCGGAACCGGCATCCAGCTGGGCGAGGTGATCGAGATTCCCGGCCAGTGTGCCGTGGCGGTCGAGTTCCTGTTCCCGCATCCCCTGTCGCTGGGTGAACTCGCCTGGTACGAGTACACCGTGGAGTGGGAGGCCGACGATGACCCGCACAACTACCACAGCCTGGCGCTGACCACCCAGGTCAAGGCCGTGACGATGGGCGCGATCTTCCACGAAGATCCGCCCGCTGCGGCTCGTCTGCTGCACACGACCCCGGACGGCTCCACCATCAGCCAGCTGGCCAGCTGGGGACAGACCGAGGGAGACATCCAGTTCACCCTGCGCAATGCACCGCCAGGGATCATGGACCTGGAGTGGTGGGCGGCCGGCAGCGACCCGGTCTGGTCCTGAGTCAGCCCACCGGGGGCTCGGCGGCCCGCTCGCGCTGGTCTGCGGGCAGTCCGACGATGGCTCCCGCTCCCCAGGCGAGGTGCATCACGGTGAGCACCAGCGGCAGCCGGGCGCGGACCTGGGGCTCGATCTCGCGTCGCATGCCCACCGACGCGGCCGTCACACCGGCAAGGTAGCCAGCCGGAGCCACCAGGCCCCAGCGCATCCACCGCGGCCCCACGAGGGCGCCCGTCAGCCCGCACAGGCTTCCCGCGGCGATGGCCAGCACCGCGGCCGGCGGGGCCAAGTAGCGAGGGCTCGCCGTGTCCGGATTGCGCCTCATCACCTCGCGGCGCCACTGGCCGGTCTTGAAGAACTGCTTGGCCAGTGCCTTCACCGTGGAACGCGGCCGGTAGGTGACCTCCAGCTCGGGCGAGAACCACACCGTCTCCCCCGCCTTGCGCAAGCGGTAGTTGAGGTCCCAGTCCTGGGCGCGCAGCAGGCTCGGGTCGTAGCCGCCCACAGCACGCAGCGCGTCGCGACGGAAGACGCCCAGGAAGACCGTCTCGGCCGGGCCCTCGGGCGAGTCGGCCAAGTGGAAGCTGCCGCCACCCAGACCGATCCGGGAGGTGTAGGCGACGGCGACGGCCTCCTCGAAGGGGGTCGTGCCGCGGGCCGCCATCAGGCCGCCCACATTGGCGGCGCCGGTGCGCTGCAGGATCTCCACTGCCTTGTCGATGTAGCCGGGCGCCAGCTCCCCATGCGCGTCGACCCGCACGATGATGTCGTGCTGGCTCGCGGCGATGGCCAGGTTGAGTGCCTCCGGGGTGGTGCCCGACGGATTGGGCACCACGGTGATCCGCGGGTCCTGGGCGGCCAGTTCCTGGGCGATGGCCTCGGTGCGGTCCGTGCTGGGTCCGACCGCCAGTATCACCTCCATCGGGTGGTCCTGGGCCAGCACGCCGGCCACGGACGCGGCCAGGTGCCGCTCCTCGTTCAGCACCGGGATCACGACGCTGACCGGCGGCTTCACGTGGTCCGGGGAGGGGCTGGCGGCATCGTGGACGGGGCTGGTCATGCGGGACATTCTTCCAGCACCCTCGAAGTGCCCGGCTTCCGGCTCGCCGCCATGCCTCAGCAAGGGCTTGGGATTGGCTCGCTAACTTTGGGTGCATGGACCCACGTCACGACTCGCGTCGCCAGCAGGACCTCGACTGGTTGTACGGCTCCGAGCGGCCCAGCATCGACCAGACCCGCGTGATGGACAAGACGGAACTGGCGGAACTGGAGCACCGACGGACCAAGGCCGCCCAGTCCGCCGCCGCCACCGGTGCCCAGGCGGCGCAGGCGGCGAACCCGCCGCAGCGTGTGGTGCACTCGGAGGCCGATGTGACTCCCCGCCCCAGCACTCGTTCCCGTCGTGACATGGCCACGGAAGAACCCCGTCGCGAACCCTCGCGTCCCGTCGCGCCACCGCCACCCCCGCAGCCGCCCAGGACCAGGCCCACGGCACCCCCGGCGGCACGTCCCCCGGCCGGCAGGCCACGGGGGCGGCGCAACTGGGCGCGCCTGGTCGGCATCGCCCTGCTGGCCTGGCTGGTGTGGTTGGTGGCCGTTCCCATGGTGGCACTCACCATGTCCAACAAGGTCCAGGAGCAGCCCTCCGGTGACCGGCCCGCGAAGCAGCCCGGGACCACGACCCTGCTGGTCGGTTCCGATGCCCGCGAGGATCTCAGCGCCGAGGAGCAGGCCAAGCTCGGCACCGGCACGGAGACCGGCAAGCGCACGGACACGATGATGCTGCTCTACACCCCGGACAGCGGCCGTCCGGTCCTGGTGAGTCTGCCCCGTGACTCCTATGTCAGCATCCCCGGGTACGGACACAACAAGCTCAATGCCGCCTACTCCCTGGGTGGCCCGCAACTCCTGGTCAAGACCGTGGAACAGGACACCGGCCTGCGGGTGGACAACTACATGGAGGTGGGTTTCGACGGCTTCTCCAAAGTCGTGGATGCCGTCGGTGGCGTGAAGATGTGCCTCGAGTCCCCCATGGTGGACAAGGACTCCCACACCAATCTGCCGGCGGGCTGCCAGAAGCTGAGCGGCACCAATGCGCTGGGCTATGTCCGGATGCGCAAGGCAGACCCGACGGGCGACCTGGGCCGGATGAAGCGCCAGCGGGCCATGATGGGCGCCATTGTCAAGAAGTCCATGAGCCCGATGACCTTCATCAACCCCGTGCGCTACTGGCGGCTGAACATGGCGGTCTCCGGCGCGGTCCTGCGCGGCGAGGACACCGGCATCACGGACCTGGCCTCGGCGGGCAATTCGATCCGCAAGATCTCCGGTGGCGACGGGCTGCAGCTGGCAGTTCCGTTGGCCAATGCCAATGCCACCACGGCGGCCGGATCCTCCATCCTGTGGGACGACGAGGCGGCGGCAGACATGTTCGGCCAGATGGCCCGGGGAGACACGTCGGGGCTGGACAAGTACGCCAAGTGACCTGACCCGCTACGACCACGGTCTTGGTGCAGGGCGCGGCTGCTGGCAGTGGTCCCCGCGGTCACCTAGCGTCGTCCTGTGGACACCCTGACTGACCTGGCCATCGAGATTCGCGGCCTGCGCAAGAGCTACCGCACCCTGCGCGGTGGACAACGGATCGCCGTCGACTCCCTGGACCTGCAGGTGCCGCAGGGCGGCGTGCACGGATTCCTCGGGCCCAATGGCTCCGGCAAGACCACCACCATCAAGATGCTGCTGGGCCTGGTGCGTCCGGACCGGGGCAGCATGAGCGTGCTGGGCCACCCGGTGCCCGACCGCCTGCCGCAGGTGATCGCGCGGATCGGCGCCGTGGTGGAGCGGCCGCGCTTCTTCCCGAACTTCAGTGGCCGGCTGAACCTCGAGCTCGCCGCGGACGCCGGTGGCTTGCCCCGGGCACGGGTGGACCGCGTGCTGGACCAGGTGGGCCTGCTCGCCCGCGCCAAGGACCCCTACCGCACCTACAGCCTGGGCATGCAGCAACGCCTGGCCGTGGCCAGCACCCTGCTCAAGGACCCGGAATTGCTCATCTTCGACGAACCCACCAATGGCCTTGACCCGGCCGGGATCCACGAGGTGCGCGAGACCATCCGCAACCTGGGGCGGGAGGGCCGCACCGTGCTGGTCAGCTCCCACCTGTTGTCCGAGGTGGAGCAGATGGCTGACACCGTGAGCATCATCGGCAAGGGACGCCTGCTGACCAGCGGCTCGGTGGTCGAACTCCTGGGGGCCCGGGCCAGCCGGATGCGGATCCGCGTGGACGACTCCACGCGCGCAGCCCAGCTGCTGGTCCAGAACGGTCTGCAGGTGGTGCCGGACGGCACCGCCCTGTTGGTGGAGTCCGCCGGTGACCCGGCGCGAATCACCCGGCTGCTGGCCGACGAGGGCCTCTACCTCCGGGAACTGGTCAGTGTCCGTCGGGATCTGGAGGCGGTCTACCTGGAACTCACCGACGGTGAGGGCCTCTCCCCAGACCAGGGCCCCGGCATCGAACTTCCGCCGCTGTCCCGAACCATCGCTTCCCGAACCACTGCGAAGGAGTCCTGACATGCTGCGACTCGTGCGGGCGGAACTGCGCCGTCTTGCTCACCGCCGGACCACCATCTGGACGCTGGCGGCGCTGCTGCTCGCCCTGTCGGCCCTCGGCTATGGCGCCTGGAAGTCCTCGGCTCCACCGACCCCGGCACAGCAGGCCGCGGCCCGGCAGGGCTGGGAGGAAGCACGCAAGGACTGGGAACTCAACAAGCACATCCAGATCCAGGAGTGCGAGCGGAGCAACGCGGAGCTGCGCAGCCAGGGCGTGGACTCCCTGATGGAGTGCACCGAGGAGAACCTCGCGCCGAAGGCCCACTACTACGGCGTCCAGGCTGGCCCAGTCTCCCAGCTCACCACCGGTCTGCACTTCGCGGCCGCCCTCGGGCTCACCGCAGTGTGTGTCGTGATCGGCGCCAGTTTCATCGGGGCCGAGTTCAGCACGGGGAACATGGCGGGCTGGCTCCTGCAGGAACCGCGCCGCAGCCGGGTCTTCTGGGCCAAGTTGCTGACTCTGGCCGCTGCGTCAGTCGGCCTGTGCGTGGTGACCTGTGCGATCGCACTGGCCGGGATCGGGGCGATCGGCCAGGTCAACGGGCTCGCCTGGGACCTGACATCCACCGACCAAGTCCGCCTGATCGGCCGCCTGGCACTCGCCAGCCTGATGGCGATCGCGGCCGGGTTGGCGGCAGCCGGGCTGGCATTCCTGACCCGTCACACCGCGGCAGTCTTGGGGGTGATGGCTGCCCTGGGCGTCGGCTCCGCGATTCTGACCGGAAGCCAGAGCCGCCTCCAGCGCTTCAGCCTGGTCAACAATGTGGAGGCCTGGGTCGACGGCCCCAAGAGCTATCTGGTGGCCATCTGCCGCCGCGATGGAACGGACTGCGAGTACCCGCAACGCGTCCTGGAACGAGGCGACGCGGGGCTCTTCCTGTTCGGACTGGCGGCGCTGGCCGTCGCGCTGGGTTGGTGGTCCTTCCGGCGTCGCGACGTTGCGTGACGGGTCCTTGACCCGGCGCTGAACGCACGTTTAATTTATTGAACGTGAGTTCAAACCCTGCCGACCTCCTGCCCCAGGCACGCATCCGCCTGGCGGCCCTGGAACTGTTCGGCACCCAGGGCTTCGTGAAGACGACGATCCGCCAGATCGCCGCACGTGCCGGCGTCTCCCCCGGCCTCGTGATTCACCACTTCGGCAGCAAGAACCAGCTGCGAGCACACTGCGACGACTGGGTGATGGACCTGATCGAGCAGGAGAAGACGCTGCTCACCATCGGACCCCAGCCGGCCCTGCGGGACTACCTCGCCGAACACCCCGAGTACGAGCCGGTGATGGCCTATCTGGTCACCGGCCTGCGGGAGGGCGGCAAGATCGCGGACCGGATCTACACCCGGACCGTCGCCATGACCGAAGGCATGCTGGACCTGGCCGAGGCCAACGGCCTGGTCCGGATACCCGAGGACCGGGAGGCCGCCACGGCCTTCCTGGTGGCCAGCTCGCTGGGTTTCCTGATGCTCTCGGACCAGTTCGCCCGCCAGCTGGGTGGTCAACACCTGAACGACCCCGATGTGGTCGCTCGTTATGGCCTGGTTGCCGCCGAAGTCTTCACCCATGGCCTGTTCACGCCTGCCTACCTGGAGGCGCTGAAGGCCGCCAACACCACGCCCCCGGGAGACGGGAATGAACGACCTCGCAATCCAGACCACTGACCTGGTCAAGACCTTCGGCAAGGTGCGGGCCCTCGACGGGCTCAACCTCGAAGTCCCCACCGGCCAGGTGCACGGCTTCCTCGGCCCCAATGGCGCCGGGAAGTCCACCACCATCCGCGTCCTGCTCGGCCTGCTGCGCGCCGACGGCGGCACGGCACGCCTGCTGGGAGGCGACCCCTGGAACCAGGCACCAGAAGTGCACCGCCGCCTGGCCTATGTGCCGGGCGACGTGAACCTGTGGCCCAACCTGACCGGCGGGGAGTCCATCGACATCCTCGGCCGCGCCCGCGGCGGCCTGGACAAGGCCAAGCGCGCCGAGCTGATCGAGGTCTTCGGCCTCGACCCCCGCAAGAAGGGCCGGGCCTATTCCAAGGGCAACCGGCAGAAGGTCGCGCTGGTGGCGGCACTGGCCTCGAATGTGGACCTGCTGCTGCTCGACGAGCCCACCAGCGGACTGGACCCGCTGATGGAACGCGTCTTCACCGACCGGATCCGCGCCGAACGCGCCCAGGGGCGCACCGTCCTGTTGAGCTCGCACATCCTGAGTGAGGTGGAGGCGCTGTGTGACCACGTCTCGATCATCCGCGCCGGGCGCGTCGTGGAGACGGGCACCCTCGACGAGCTGCGGCACCTGCACAGCCTGCAGGTCACCGCGGGCCTGGACAGCGTGCCCGCCGAGCTGGGCACCATGCCGGGCGTGCACGACCTGCAGGTGGAGGGGACCAGGATCCGCGCCCACGTCGATGCGGACCAGATGAATGCCGTGCTCACGGTGCTCACCCGGCACGGGGTGCGCAATCTCACCTCGACCCCGCCCACCCTCGAGGAGCTCTTCCTGAGCCACTACGACGCCGGGAGCAAGGGGGCGGCGAAATGAGCACCCTCACCGGCACCGGGCTGATGCTGCGGCTGGCCCTGCGACGCAACTGGCTCTTCTGGACCCTGTGGATCCTGGGCCTGGCCTGCCTGATGCCCCTTACCTCCACCCAGTACGACACCATCATCCCGCCCGGCACGGACCCGCGGGCCACGCTGGAGCCGTTGCGCACGAATCCGTCGATGCTGGCGCTGCTGGGCCCCGCCTTCGACATCTACACCAAGGGCGGTTTCGTCTTCTGGCGGGTGGGCGGTTTTGCCGGCATGTTCGCCGGCCTGATGGGCGGTTTCGGGATCATCCGGGCCACCCGCGCCGAGGAGGAGGAAGGAAGGCTGGAGCTGCTGCGCTCCGGCGCTGTCGGCAGACACGCTCCGCTGGCCGGTGCCCTGCTGCTGTCCACTCTGGGCTGCGTGCTGTTGGCGGCAGTCACGGCGGCATGGACCGCAGCCGCGGGCCTGCCGCTGGCGGGATCCGTGGCCGGCGGCGCCGCCATCGCCGTCGAGGGGCTCGTCTTCGTCGGGCTCGGGGCGGTCTGCGCACAGGTCTTCGAGAACTCGCGCAGCGCCCGCGCCTGGACGCTGGGCCTGTTCTGGGGCGGGATGCTCCTGCTGCGGATGATCGTCGACGGCGCCGGCCCCGACGCGTCCTACACCGCACTGCGCTGGGCCATCCCCCTGGAGTGGGGCATGCTGGTGCGCCCCTTCTCCGACGAACGCTGGTGGGTGCTGCTGCTGCCCCTGGGCCTGTCCCTCGCGCTGGTGGCGCTGGCCTTCCGGTTGGAGTCCGCCCGCGACCACCTCTCGGGGCTGCGCCAGAGCGCCCCGGGCCGCGCCGAGGCACCGGGCTGGATGAATGGCGCCTGGGGACTGGCCTGGCGACTGCAACGCGGCGCGTTGCTGGGCTGGCTGGCAGCCGTAGTGGTCTGCTCGGCCGGCATCGGATCCATCATGAGTCAGATGGACCAGTCCATCGCCGCCAATCCCCAGATGGGCGAGATGCTGCAGAAGATGGGCGGCAGCGCCAACCTGCAACTGTCCTTCTACGTCGCGATGATCGCCATCATGGGCACGGTGGTGGCCATCATGGCGGCCTCGATGCTGGCCCGGCTGCGCACCGAGGAGGTCCGCGGACATGCCGAGCAGATGCTGGCGACGGTCACCAGCCGTTGGAGCCTGGCTCTCAGCCACCTGGTGCTCGCCCTGGGCGGATCCTGCCTGGCCTTCCTGGCGGTCGGCGCCTCGATGCCGCTGGTGCAGGCACAGCGCCAGGGCGACTGGGCCCTGGTGGGCCAGTACTTCCGCACGGCGGCCGGCCTGTTGCCGGGCCTGTGGCTGGTCGTCGGGATCGCGATGCTGCTGATCGGCTGGTTGCCCCGGCTGACCTCGCTGGTCTGGGCCGTGCTGGGCTGGACGCTGTTCTGCACCTGGTTCGCGGTGCTCTTCGACCTGCCCGGCTGGCTGGTCCGCCTGCAACCATGGGGTCACCTGGCCCACCTGCCCCGCGACCCGATGGACTGGACCGCCTTCGCCGTGGAGACGGCGCTGGCCCTCGCGTTGCTGGTGCTCGGCCTGGTGGGATACCGGCGCAGGAGCATTCCCGCCTAGTGGTTGTGCAGCCGCACCTTCTCGCCCTTGGCCATCGCCAGGTCACGCAGGCTGGCCTGGAAGTCCAGCATCTTCTGGGTCAGCCCTGCGTCGCCGGCGGCGATCATCCGGGCCGCGAGCAGGCCGGCATTGCGGGCATTGCCGATGCTGACGGTCGCGACGGGCACCCCGGCGGGCATCTGCACGATGCTGAGCAGGGAGTCCATCCCGTCGAGGTACTTCAGCGGCACGGGCACGCCGATCACCGGAAGCGGGGTCAGCGCGGCCAACATGCCGGGCAGGTGTGCCGCGCCCCCGGCGCCGGCGATGATGCAGCGCAGGCCACGAGCGTGGGCCTGGCGGCCGTAGGTCACCATGTCCTCCGGCATCCGGTGGGCACTGACGACGTCGGCCTCCCAGGCGATGCCGAACTCGTCGAGGGCGACGGTGGCAGCCTCCATCGTGGGCCAGTCGGAGTCGGAGCCCATCACGATCCCCACCAGCGGGGCAATCGGTTCGGACTGGGCCAGCACGGACAGCGGGGTGGTCAGGTCAGGATCAGGCATTGGGGTCTCCCATCAGGTAGCCGGCGGCGTGCCGGGCTCGCTTGGTGACGTCGCCAGGGTCGTCGCCATAGGTGGTGACGTGGCCCACCTTGCGGCCTGGCTTCACGTCCTTGCCGTACAGGTGGACACGCAGCTTGCGGTCCCGCGCGAAGCAGTGCTGCAGGGCACCGGTGAGGTCCTCCTCGGTGCCACCCAGCACATTGGTCATGACGACGTGGGGTGCCCGCAGCCCCGGATCTCCCAGGGGCAGGTCCAGCACGGCGCGCAGGTGGTTCTCGAACTGGCTGGTGTGCGCCCCGTCGATGGTCCAGTGGGCGGTGTTGTGCGGACGCATCGCCAACTCGTTGACCACCACGGAACCGTCGGCGCGCTGCATCAGCTCGACAGCCAACAGGCCGGTGATGCCGAGCTCCCCGGCAATCCGCAGGGCGAGTTGCTGCACCTCGCTGGCCTGTTCCTCGGCCAGATCCGGGGCCGGGCTGGTGGTCTCGGTGCAGATCCCGCCGGTCTGGGTGGTCTCGGTGACCGGGTAGGCAACCGCCTGCCCTTCGGGTGAACGGGCCACCAGGCAGGACAGTTCACGACGGAAGTCGACGAACTCCTCGGCGACGATCACGACGCCTTCGCGGCTGATGGTGCCACCGTCGACGGTGCTGCCCTCCTGGGCGATCACCTCGAAGGGCTCGGCCACCTGCTCGGGCCCGTCGATCTTCCACACCCCCTTGCCGTCGTAGCCGCCGCGGGAGATCTTGGCGATCACCGGCCAGCCGATCCGTTCGCCGAAGGCCACCAGCTGTTCGGGGCTCTCGCAGATCTCGAAGACGGGGTTCGGCGCGCCGAGTTCGGCCATCCGGCGACGCATCACGGCCTTGTCCTGGGCGTGCACCAGCGCGTCGGGTCCGGGACGCACGGCGACGCCGGACTCCTGGACGGCACGCAGCAGGTCCACCGGTACGTGCTCATGGTCGAAGGTGATCACGTCGCAGCTGGCCGCAAAGGCCAGCAGCTGGTCACGGTCGGTGTAGTCGCCGACGGTGACGTCACGCACCACCTGGGCTGCCGAGACGTCGGGGCCCTCGGCCAACAGGCGCACCCGGATTCCCAGGCCGATGCTGGCCTGGTGCATCATCCGGGCCAGCTGGCCACCCCCGACGATGCCGACGACATAGGGACGCGAAGTCTGTGCACTGCTCACGGGCCGACTTTACCGTCCTGGAGGGGCCTGCCCGGACCTTGCCACTGACCCGCAGGCCCAGCACGATGGGTCCTGTGACCCAGCATCCCTATGATCCCCTGGCCACCCTGCGCGGCGACGACGGTGGCACCTTCGACGTCTTTCTGCACGGCATGGTCTTCCTGGACATCATCTTCACCGGTCTGGCCAAGGCCCCGGACCACGGCGAGGAGATCTGGTCCGAGGGAATGGGCTCCTGCCCGGGCGGCATCGCGAACCTTGCCGTGGCCACCTCGCGTCTGGGCCTGCGCACCGCGCTGGGGGCCGCCTTCGGCGACGATGACTATGGCGAGTTCTGCTGGCGCACCCTGACGGAGCAGGAACACGTGAACCTGGACCATTCCCGTCGCTATCCCGGCTGGCACTCCCCCGTGACCGTCTCACTGGCCATCGGCGACGATCGTCAGATGGTCACGCACGGTCACGACGCACCGGAATCCGCCACCGCCATGATCGGAACGATGCCGCGGGCGCGGGCCTGCCTGCTGGACCTCAAGCCCGACGTGCCGCTCTACGAGGACCAGGAGCTGACCTGGGCGGCCCAGGCCAGGCAGAGCGGTTCACTGCTCTTCGCCGATGTCGGTTTCGACCCGTCGGGCCGCTGGTCGCCGAGCGTGCTGGACCAGCTGCAGTTCTGTCACGCCTTCATGCCCAATGCCGTCGAGGCGATGGCCTACACCCGGACCGACACCCCGACCGATGCGCTCTACGTCCTGGCCGACCGGGTGCCGTTGGCTGTGGTCACCGACGGCCCGCGGGGCGCGGTGGCCATCGACTCCATCTCCGGTGAGGAGGCCCAGGTGCCCGCGCTCCGGGTCAAGGCGATCGACGCAACGGGCGCCGGCGACGTCTTCGGGGCGGCGCTGGTGCTGGGCACGCTGGCCCAGTGGCGGCTGGCGGATCGGCTCGCCTTTGCATCGCTGTGTTCGTCCTTGGCGGTGCAGCAGGTCGGTGGTTCCCTGGCGGCACCCGGCTGGGGAGACATCGCCGACTGGTGGCAGCGGATCAAGACGCTCGAACCCGATGTGCACGCGCCGCGCGCCTATCTGGACAGCGTGCGACGCCGGTACGCCTTCCTCGACGAGATCGTGCCGCACGTGCCGCACACGGCCGTGCGTCGGGCGGCCGCGACCATCGCCCGGCTGTCAGACGCCTGACGGCTCAGTCGGCCAGTTCCTCGTTGACCCAGTCGTCGGCGGACCTCACGGTGCCCAGGGCCGGAGCCCCGAAGAGCAGTTCGGAGAGCATGACGTGGACATGTTCCACGTCGGGGATGTCACGCAGGTAGACGGGGTCCTCTGCGGCCGTGGTCAGCTTCAGCGAGCCGCAGCCCAGCATCCGGTCCAGCAGTCCGCGTTCGCTGGCGATGTCATTGATCCGGGTCAGGGGCAGGTCATGGCTGGTGCGGGTGATGATCCCCTGCCGGTGGATGATCCGACGATTGGTCAGGGTCCAGGTGTTCGACAGCCAGCGCAGTACGGGCAGCAGCACACCGACGATCAGCAGCACGCCGACCAGGCCCAGCGCCGCCCAGCTGCCCCAGGGCTCTGCCTCGGGCGGCATCTTGGCGAGCCCAGCCCCCAGGCCGACGGCCAGCAGCACGAGCACCAGCACCGGGAGGATCAAGGCCTTCACGTGTGTGTGCATCTGGCGCACCACCTCCTCCTCGGCACCCAGGCGACGGCGGGATCGTGGCGCATTGGTCATGCGTCCACGGTACCCGGGCACCGGATCTGCCCGGGCCGGACAACACTTCGACCCTCCCGATGCTGCTTCGACCCTCATGGAGGGGGGGTCGAAGCAGCACCTCGGGGGTCGAAGTGGCCTGCCAGCGCGTCGGGTGCGTTGCGCCATCCACAGAACCGGTCCGTCGAGGAATTGTCCACAGGGCTTCGACGAGGTCTTGGCGCGGTCCGCGGGGACCATCAGCCTTGGCCCCATGTCCCGTCTGGTCACGCATCGCCAACTCCGCGCCGAGGGCTTCGACGCCCATGAGGTCTCCCGAAAGGTGTCCGCCGGGTCCTTCCACCGGATCCGCCGCGGGGTCTACCTCGACGGTGAGCCCAAGGACGACCGTGTGGGGCGCTATCTGGTGCAGTGCTGTGCCGTTCTGGCCCGGTGCGGACCGGAGACGGTGCTCAGCCATGCCTCGGCGGCGGCCGCATGGGGCCTGCCCCTGCCCTGGGCGGCTCTGGGCACCGTGCACGTCATCCAGCCTCGACGCAAGGGCGGCCGAAGCCGTGCGGGGGTGTGCGTGCACCGGGCGAAACTCGGCGACGACGCCTGTCTGCGCTTCGGCCACCGGGTGACCACGCTCCCCCGCACTCTGGTGGACCTTGGCCGGTCTCTGGACCTCGGGTGGGCGGTGGCCGCCATGGACGATGCCCTGCACCACCAGCGGTGCGCCCACCATGAGCTGGCCACGGCATTGCGGGACCAGGCCGGCAGGCCCGGATGCCGCGGGGCGGCCCGCGCCGTCGCGCTGGCCGACCACAGGTCTGAGAGCGTCGGCGAGTCACTGTCTCGCGTCCTGTTGGTCCAGGCCGGGCTGGGCCCGGACGAGTTGCAGCATGAATTCCCCCACTCCAATGGGGTGGACCGGGTCGACTTCTGGTGGGAGTGCGGAGTCGTGGGTGAGTTCGACGGTCAGCTGAAGTACCGGGCCCAGGCGATGCCGGGAATGAGCCCGGATGAGGTGCTCTGGGCGGAGAAGCAGCGAGAGGACCGGCTGCGCCGTCGCGGGCTCGTCGTCGTGCGGTGGACCTGGGACGAGTTGCTGCACCAACCCGAGGTGGTCGTCGCCCGCATTCGGGAGGCGCTGGCCACAGCGCGCGCCGCGCCTCGACCCTCCTGATGCTGCTTCGACCCACATGGGCGGGGGTCGAAGCAACACCTCGGAGGTCGAAGCGGCACCGGGGCCACAGCGGATCCGGCTGTGCCAACCGTTGGCACGAGCCGCGCCACAAATGGAACGCTCGTCGGCGATGCCCGCCGGCCTACTGGAGGCGCAGGTGGAAGACGTCCCCGGCGCTGAAGGCCTGCAGTCCGGAGGGGGTGCGCACCACCAGGCGGCCGAACTCGTCGACCGACTCACCAGTGCCCAGGACATTGGTCTGTTCGTCGATCATCACCCGAAGTGGACGGCCAATCGAGGCGCACCGGCGGAGGTATTCGTCGTGCACCTGGCCGTCGCGCTCCCACAGCTCATAGAGGCGGGCGAACTCGGTGAAGACGGCGGCCAGGACCTCCGACTTGTCCTCTTCCAGACCGGCGAGGCGCAGGGAGGTGGCCGTGGGGACCGGCAGTTCCGCCTCGTCGAGGCTGATGTTGATCCCGACGCCGACCACCGCGGCCGCGGGCCCTTGGGAGGACTCCACGCGCTCGGACAGGATGCCGCACAACTTCTTGCCGTCGATCAGGACGTCATTGGGCCATTTCAGCTCCACACGGCCCCGTTCGGCCCCCGTGGCACGCTCAATCCCCGTGGAGACGGCCATTCCGGCAAGCAGGGAGAGCCAGCCCCAGTCCCTTGCCGGCCGCGTGGGGCGCAGCAGCAGGGAGAAGGCCACGGAGGCTCCTGCGGGGGTCTCCCAGCGACGCTCGAAGCGCCCCCGCCCGGCGGTCTGTTCCTCGCTGACCAACACCATGCCGTCGGCCGGGCTGGTGCGCGCCAGCTCCGCGAGATCGGCATTCGTGGAACCCGTCGTCGCGACGCACTGCACAGTGCGCCACAGGGGCACCTCGCGGAGCAGCTGGACGAGGCGTTCGTGGTCGACCGGAGGGCTGGCTGGCATGCGCCGAAGGTTAGTCCCGAGGCATGGAATTGCACAGTCGCCCGGTTCCAAGACCACCTGCCACGCGCTAGGGTCTGCCCCATGGAGATCGACATCCAAACCACCGCTGGAAAGATCGCCGATCTGGGCCGCCGCATTGACGCCGCTGTCAATGCTGCTTCGCCCGCGGCAGTCGAGAAGCAGCATGCCAAGGGCAAGATGACCGCACGCGAGCGAGTGCTCGCCCTATTGGACGAGGGGACATTCGCCGAGCTCGACGAGTTCTCTCGCCACCGCTCCGTGGCCTTCGGCCTGGAGAAGAAGCGCCCCTACGGCGACGGCGTGATCGTCGGCGTCGGTGCCATCAATGGCCGTCCGGTCTGTGTGTTCAGCCAGGACGTGGCCATCTTCGGTGGTGCGCTGGGCCAGGTCTACGGCGAGAAGATCGTGAAGATCCTCGACTTCGCCATCAAGACCGGTTGCCCCATCATCGGCATCAATGAGGGCGGCGGCGCCCGTATCCAGGAGGGCGTGGTCTCCCTGGGCCTGTACGGCGAGATCTTCCGCCGCAACACCCACGCGTCGGGTGTCATCCCGCAGATCAGCCTGATCATGGGTGCCGCGGCCGGCGGTCACGTGTACTCCCCCGCCCTGACCGACTTCACGATCATGGTGGACAAGACCTCGCAGATGTTCATCACGGGCCCCGCCGTCATCAAGACGGTAACCGGCGAAGACGTCACGCTCGAGGAGCTGGGCGGCGCCCGCACCCACAACACCAAGTCCGGCAATGCCCACTACCTGGCCGCCGACGAGAACGACGCCCTCGAGTACGTGCGTGAGCTGCTCAGCTACCTCCCGCAGAACAACCTCGAGGATGCGCCGATCTTCGACGACGAAGAGGTCGACCTCACCATCACGGACCACGACCGCAAGCTCACGACGCTGATCCCGGACTCCCCGAACCAGCCGTACGACATGCGCGAGGTCATCCGCACCGTGCTCGACGACGACGAATTCCTCGAGGTCCAGGCGCTCTTCGCCCAGAACATCATCTGCGGCTTCGGCCGGATCGAGGGCCGCTCAATCGGCATCGTCGCCAACCAGCCGATGCAGTTCGCCGGCTGTCTGGACATCGACGCCGCAGAGAAGGCCGCCCGCTTCGTGCGCACCTGCGATGCCTTCAACATCCCCGTGCTGACCTTCGTCGACACCCCCGGCTTCCTGCCCGGCGTGGGGCAGGAGCATGCCGGCATCATCCGCCGCGGCGCCAAGCTGATCTACGCCTATGCGGAGGCCACCGTGCCGCTGGTGACGGTCATCACCCGCAAGGCCTACGGCGGCGCCTACGACGTCATGGGTTCCAAGCACCTGGGCGCCGACATCAACCTCGCCTGGCCCACCGCGCAGATCGCCGTGATGGGCGCCGAGGGTGCCGTCGACATCCTGTACAAGAAGGAGCTCGCCGAGATCGAGGATCCAGAGGGCAAGGCGGCTCGTCGCAAGGAACTCATCGACGCCTACAACAGCGAGCTGGCCAACCCGTACGTTGCCTCGGAGCGCGGCTACGTGGACCAGATCATCTACCCGCACGAGACTCGCGCCGAGTGCATCCGCGTGCTTCGTCTGCTGCGCACCAAGCGTGAGGTGCTGCCGCCGAAGAAGCACGGCAACATTCCGCTGTGATCGGGGAACAGGACATGAGCGAGACCGACAAGACCGAGGAAGCCCTGCTCACCGTGCAGGTGGGCGGGGGCAATCCGAGCGATGACGAGATGGCCGCCGTGCTGGCGGTGCTCCAGGCTGCCACGTCGGCCAGTGGCCCCGTCGAGAACATCGACGACCGTCCCCTGGCGGGTGGCTGGAACACCTACCACCGGGTGCTTCGTCGTACGACCAATCCTGGCCGCGAGGCCTGGCGGTACAGCGCTCGTCCCTGACGACGCACGATCTCCTGCATGACGGACTTCAGCTCCCACGTCCACCGTTGGTGACCGGGAGCTGAAGTCTGTCCGCCATCAGGAGAAAAGCCCCTGACGCGGAAGCTGTCAACCTGTGTGGAGACACTCGCGGCGGGTTTGCTCGTCGAGGATGCCGTCGGGGTTGAGCCAGGCATGTGCGGGTGGTGTGGCCAGGTGGGGTGGCTGAGTGAATCGTTGGGGATATCGGTGGGCGAGGGCCTCAAGAGTGGCTTGGCGTCGGTGGTGGACCTGGTGCCAGGTGCCGTCGTGAACCGACTGGGGCGTGTGGCCGGCCAGGGATGAGTGGGCGTGGTGCTGGTTGTAGTCGGTGACCCGACGTGCGGCCCAAGACCGGGCGGCGTCGAGGTCGGTGAAGTATCCGGGCCAGTCACGGTGGTACTTCGCGGTCTTGAACCATGACTCCATGTGGGGGTTGTCGTTGGAGACCCGCGGCCGGTTGCGGGAGCGGGTGATGCCCATCGCGCGGAACACGCGGGCGAGTTCGTCGGACATCATCGACGGACCTCCATCGGAGTGGACGATGCGGGGATGGACGCCGTGCGTGGTGAATGCGGTGGTGAACATGTCGGCAGCCAGCTGGTCATCCTCGCAGTCCTCGACACGCCAAGCCATGATCCGGCGGGAGAACACGTCAATGACGGCATACAGGTTGAACCATTGGCCCTTGTACCGGCCGGGCAGCTTGGTGATGTCCCAGCACCACACCTGGTTGGGGCCGGTGGCATGCCACTGCGGCATCGCCGACGAGCGCTTGCGGGAACGTCGAGCAGTGGTGCAACGGATCCGTTCGGCGCGGGCGATGCGGTACCAGGTCGACAACGACGCCACCGGATCCCCGGCGTCCAACGCGTCGAACCACGCCTGATACGCGCTGATTCCCTGCTGCGCCGCCGAGCGCAACAGGCCGATGATGCGCTGCTGGTCCTGCTCCCCGACCCGGTTCGGGTAGGCCCGCCCCCGGTGTGGTGTCGGGCTGGCGATCCCGGGACGGGGATGACTGCGGTAGTGCCACGACGAACGCGACAACCCGATCACCGACAACGATCGCCGCAGGCTCCAACCCGCCTGGCGCAGGTCGTCCACCAGCGCCTGTTCGGCCGCCAAGAACCGCTCCTGCTCGGCGCTGACCTGCCCCGTCACTCGCCGTTGGTGGGCCCCTGCCTGACGGACAGCTGCTGCAAGAGCCCGATAGCTTTTCCCAACGCATCATTGGCCCGGGTCAACGACTCGATCTGCTCCCGAGCCTGCCGCGCCTCTTCCTCACGAGCCTGACGCTCGATGGCCAACTGCGCCTTCAACCGGGCGAACTCCGCCCCATCCGTGGCACTCATACGCGCAGTATCGCGAGGCTCCAACCCCAACTCCAAGTCCCCATACAAGTACTGCCGACGCCACGACTGCATCCGCCGCTGGGAAACCCCATGCTCATCCAGCCACCGCCCCTTCGACCCCTGCGGCAACACCAAGTACTCAGCCACCAACTCCGCCCGCTCCCTCGCGGTCCGCTGCTCAATCATCACGGCACCTCCCTGACTCACAACCAGCTTGCCAATCAGGGACGGGAGCCTCATCTGTGCCACGGTTGGGGGTAGTAGACCTTGAAAGGACCTGCCCATGAGCGCCCTGAACGATATCCTCGCTGCCCTGCCGATCCAGCAGCTGGCCGACCAGCTCGGTGAGGAGCCCGCCGCCGTTGAGAAGGCTGCGGCACCCGCAGTCACGAGCATCCTGGGTGGCCTCACCCAGAATGCCCAGACCCCCGAGGGCGAGCTGTCGCTGGCCGAGGCCCTGCAGCAGCACCAGGACACCGGCCTCGTCGCCGAGGACGCCCCCGTGCAGCTGGAGGCCGTGGACACCGCCGACGGTGAGAAGATCGTCAACCACGTCTTCGGCAACCAGACCGAGGGTGTCGCGCAGGCTCTCAGCTCCCAGGCCGGTGTCAGCAGCGCCTTGGTCAACAGGCTGCTGCCCATCCTGGCCCCGATCGTGCTGAACTACCTGGCCAAGCAGCTGGGCGGCAGCAACAGCGCCGCCGGCAACATCCTCGGCCAGGTGCTCGGCGGCGCCGGCCAGCAGGCCGGCACCAATGCCAACTCCGGCATGCTCGGTGGCGTGCTCTCCCAGGTGCTCGGCAGTGTCCTGGGCGGCGGCCAGCAGGACAATCCCTTCGATGCCACCAATGCGCAGGCCACGACGCAGCAGGCGCAGGCCACCGGTGGCGACATCGTGAGCCAGATACTGGGCGGTCTGCTCGGCAAGAAGTGAACCAACTGTTCACCTTCTGAACTTCACTGGCGCACGCGCCCGGCCTAGGCTGGGCGCGTGCGCTTCATTCTGGCTTCCTCGTCCCCCGCCCGCCTCAAGACCCTTGCCGGTGCAGGGATTGCGGCCGAGGTGATCCGCCCGGACCTGGACGAGAGCACGGTCACCGCACCGTCACCCGCCCAGCTCACCGCGGAGCTGGCCCGGTTGAAGGCCGCCTGCGTCGTGGACGCCCTGGCCGCAGAACGGGGTTACGCCCTGGTGGCCTGCGACTCCATGCTGGAGCTCGACGGGCGCGCCTGGGGCCGCCCGTCGAGCCCCGAGGAGGCCGTGGCGCGGTGGCAGGCGATGCGGGGCCGCACCGCCAAGCTGCACACCGGGCACCACGTCGTGGTGGCCGACGAGCGCGGGGTGCGGGAGGTCAACCGCGTCGGCACCACCGGCGTGACCTTCGCGGACCTGGCCGATGACGAGATCGAGGCCTATGTGGCCACCGGTGAGCCCGTGCGTGTGGCGGGGGCCTTCGCCATCGACGGCTTGGGCGGCCCTTTCGTGACGGGCATCACCGGTGACTACCACAATGTGGTGGGCATTTCCCTGCCCCTGGTCCGGCAGATGCTGCTGGACCTGGGCGTGGAGTGGCACACCTTGTGGGATCAATAGCCGGTCCGCTGGACAACGCGTTCTTGGCAGGTGCGGCGTTTGCGGAGACCTGACCAGAGCTCTTGTGCCCGCCGGATCCCATCGAGGAGGCGTTCAGGAGGGATCGTCATGAAGCGCAAATACCCTGTCTTGACCACAACTCTGGCTCTTGCGATTGCCGGAGCGTCGCCTGCATTCGCGGGAGTCGATCGAACCACGTCGGACACCTTCAGCGCCGGGATCGATGCACCGCGGACAGCCACCTTCAGAGAGCAGCTGAAGATCGGTGGCGTGGTCAACGCTGTCACGTACACGACCACGATCGTCTGGACTTCCACTGAGGATCAGGTGGACAAGGTTGTGTCTTGCCACAGCTTCGTGTCTAGTGCCATCCCCTACCGGACGGCTAGCCATGAGAGTTGGTCGAGCCGCAACGCCAAGCTGGGAACGGCCAATTGCTCCTCGCACTTCCAGTTGACGATCGTCAACGGTGCCTACTACTCCCATTACCAGTACATGAAGGTGAACGGCTACTACGTCATCTCGAAGAGGTCGACGGATGCCTAGACCGGAACCGCCAGAGTGGCTTGGTCTCGGCCGCCGGATGCACGAGGCCAAGCCGCCCGTTCCGACTAGTCGCGCTTGTGGGCCAGGCCGCGCACGATGGCATCGCCGATGGACTGGATGATCTGCACGACGACCACCAGCACGACCACCGATGCCAGCAGCACCGGGGTGTTGAAACGCTGGTAGCCGTAACGAATGGCGAAGTCACCCACGCCACCGCCGCCGATGGTGCCGGCCATCGCCGAGTAGCCGATCAGCATGACCAGGGTCAGCGTCGCACCGGCGACGAAGGGGCTCATCGCCTCCGGCAGCAGCACCTTGCGCACGATCTGCCCCGTGCTCGCGCCCATCACCCGGGCGGCCTCGATCTTGCCCGGGGAGACCTCGCGCAGGGCGGACTCCACCACGCGGCCGAAGAAGGGGATGGCGCCAATGGACAGCGGCACCACCGCGGCCATCGGGCCATAGGCCGTGCCCACCACCAGCCGAGTGAAGGGGATCACTGCGATCAGCAGGATCAGGAAGGGCAGCGAACGAAAGACGTTGACGATGGCGCCGAAGACCTTGTTGAAGGCCTTGTTGGGACGCAGTCCGTCGTGGTCGGTCAGTCTCAGGGCCACCCCGACGAGGGTGCCGAAGACCAGGGTGATCAGGAAGCTCAGGGCCACCATCTGTCCGGTCTCGAGCAGCGCCTTCCACAGCTCTGGCAGGGACTCCGCAATGGATGTCTTGTTCACTTGCTCACCGTCACTCCGCGCTCGTTGAAGAACTGCCTGATCAGGGCATCGTCGAGGCCCCCGCCGTGCGGATGGTCGAAGGCGACGCGCAGCCGGCCCACCTTGTGGCCGGCGATCTGTTCCACCGAGCCGCCGAGGATGGACACGTTGATGCCCGTCTCCCGGGTGAAGGTGCTGATCAGGGGTTCGCTGACGCCCTGGTTGACGAAGCTCAGCAGCTGGCTGCGCCCCTCGAAGGCGTCCTGGGCCCGGCCGAGCGGGATCAGCTGGTCCGCGATCCGGCTCTCCGGGTCCGAGACCAGCTCCAGCAGGTTGCCGTGTTCCACGACGCGCCCGTCCGCCATCAGGGCGGCACCGTCGCAGATGCGGCGCACGACGTCCGACTCGTGGGTGATGAGCAGCACCGTGAGACCCATCCGGTCTCGAAGGTCCTTGACGAGGTCGAGGATCTGCTCGGTGGTGGTCGGGTCAAGTGCACTGGTGGCTTCGTCCATCAACAGCATCTGGGGCCGGGTGGCCAGCGCACGGGCGATGCCGACACGCTGCTTCTGTCCGCCGGAGAGCTGCGAGGGATGGGCCTGGGCCTTGTCGGGCAGCCCGACGAGGTCCAGCAGTTCCGTGACGCGGGGGGCGATGTCCTGCTTCTTCTCCCCCGCCAGTTCCAGGCCGAAGGCGACATTGTCAAAGACCGTGCGGCTGGCCAGCAGGTTGAAGTGCTGGAAGATGGTGCCCAT
This sequence comes from Luteococcus japonicus, assembly GCF_003752415.1. Taxonomy (NCBI): domain Bacteria; kingdom Bacillati; phylum Actinomycetota; class Actinomycetes; order Propionibacteriales; family Propionibacteriaceae; genus Luteococcus; species Luteococcus japonicus. The sequence continues at coordinate 925,928 of NZ_RKHG01000001.1, forward strand.
CTGGCGGCGCACCGAGCGCAATTCCTTGCCCTGCAGCGAGGTCCAGTCGGTGCCGGCCACGCGGATGGTGCCGCTGGTGACCTCCTCCAGGTGGTTCAGGCAGCGCAGCAGCGTGGTCTTGCCCGCGCCGGAGCGGCCCAAGATGCCGTAGATCTGACCCTGCTCAATGGTGAGGCTCACGTCGTCCAGAGCCACCACCGGCGCGGCATTCTTGCCGCGGCCGGGGTAGTGCTTCGTGACGTGTTCGAAGCTGATCACGACTGCTTGGCGGGCAGCACGGAGCCCTGGTAGTTGCTGGTGATCCAGTCCTGGATCTCCTTGCTCTGCAGTGCCTCGGCGAGCTTGGTGACGCGCGGGTCGTCCTTCTTGTCCGCCTTGACCACCAGCAGGTTCGCGTAAGGGTTGTCGGTGGCGGTCTCCAGCGTCAGGGCGTCGGTCTTGGGCTTGAGGCCGGCCTCCAGCGCGTAGTTGCCGTTGATCACGGACAGGTCCACCTTGGCATCGTCCAGGGTGGCGGCGAGCTGCGGCCGGTCGATCTGGACGAACTTGAGTCCCTTGGGGTTGGCGGTGATGTTCTTCTCGGTGATCTGGGAGAAGTCCAGGTCCTTGTCGGTGGGCTTGACGTCGAGGGTGACCAGCTTGGCCTGCTGCAGCAGGAAGAGGGCGCGCACCAGGTTGGAGGGATCCGACGGGATGGCGATGGTGGCGCCGCTGGGGACGGCGTCGAGGTCCTTGACCTTCTTGGAGTACAGGCCGAGGGGTTCGACGTGGACGGTCGCGGCGCTGACCAGGTCCTCGGAACCCTGCTGCTTCAGCCAAGTGTCCAGGTAGGGCTTGTGCTGGAAGAAGTTCGCGTCGACGTCGCCGCTGGCGGTGAGCTGGTTGACGTCGATGTCACCGGCGATGCCCTTGATCTCGATCTTGGTGTCCCCGAGCACGCCGAGCTCGTCGACCTTCTTCAGGATGTCGGTGTGCGGGGTGGCGTCGGCCAGCACGACGAGCGGCTTGGAGGCGTCGGTGCCGGCGCCGGCACCGCAGGCCGTCAGTCCGACGGTGAGGAAGAGGGCGAGCAGGCCCGCGAAGAGCGAGCGAATGGTCCTGGTCATGTCAATCCTTCGTGATGGTCCCGGGCACGGGATGCGAATGCGTGATTTGCGGCTGGCTTCCTGACAACACCACCGGGAGCTTGGCTCGACCGGGCCCACCCGTTTCCGGGCAAGATGCGAAAGGCGTTGTCAGCCGAACATTCGGCGCATCATGGGCGCGCAGCACATCACGGGCATGGTATGGCCCGTCATGATCTCGCACTTGCATGGCATGCCGCAGAATCTATCCTGCCGCGCCTCCTCGGTGCCAATCCAGCCAGAGTGTGGGCGTTCAGGAAGGCATCGGCTGCTGTCGCAGGGTGAGGGCACAGACGTCATCGGAGCAGGTGAAAGCCCCTTGCCAGTCCGGGTTGTGGAAGAGCATCGAGTCGTTGGCATTGGCGTCGACCTGCCAGCCCGTGGGAAGTCGACCGGCCAGCCAACCGGACAGGAGCCTGCGCTGGCTAGGGTCCGCGGTGAGGGTGACGACATTGGGTTGGTCGATACGGCTGGTCACCGCGGTCTGCGCCGGGAGCCAGAAGTCCCGGGGCCCGTGATTGAAGAGCAGTTCGCGCAGGGTGACTCCCCCGGCCGGTGGGGTGGGGCTGGGCCTCGCGGCACCAGTGCTGGTGACGGCGGCGGGCTGGCCCGATGCGCAGCCAGCCAGCAGCAGGATGCCGACAAGGCCTGCAACAAGACGTCTCATGCGCCATCTCCCGGAAAGTCGGCCGCGGCGCGCGCCAGGTGCACCATCCAGGCGGGGCCATGCCGTCGCAGGTCCTCGTGGGGCGCGGTCAGCGCGTGCAGGATCAGTCCGTCCATGGCGGCGATGGCCAGGCGTGCCGCCACCTCGGGTTCCGTGACCCCTTGGGCGGCGAGGTGCCCCGCGGCCATGTCCACGAAGCCCTGTCGCCACCGGGCGATTGCCTCGCGCAGTTCCGGGCGATGGGAGGCATACAGGAAGAGTTCGAAGCGCGCCCGCTCCGCCTCGGGGTCCGTCAGGAATCCGGCGGCCATCGCCCGCATCGCCTCGTCCTGGGTGGCCTCGTCCATCACGCCCGGCTCCAAGGTGGCTCCATCAACGGTGGCGGCGGCGTGCTCCAGGAAGGCGTCCCCCGAGTGGGCCATGTGCTCGAGCACGGCGGCCAGCAGGTCCTCGCGGGAACCGAAGTGGTAGCGCGTCGATCCGCGGGCCACGCCCGCCTCCTCCTCGACGCTGCGGTGGGTGACGGCCTGCACGCCGCTGGCGCCGAGCAGGCGCACGGCGGCGTCCAGCAGCCTGTCCCGCGTCGTGCTTGATCCGTCCACCCCCACAGGCTAGCCTTTCGACAAACGTCGAATTGCGACACTTGTCGAAATGGAGTTCGAGATGGCCACCCATCCCCTGTTTGCCCTCGCCTGCTCGAGACGCCGCGGCGGCTGGCCAGCGGCGAGCGCTTCGCTGTCTCCGAAGCGGATCCGGCGGTGATCGCGCGCAGCTGGCGCCTGAGCGAGCCGTGGATCACGTCCGCACTGGAACGCTGCGCGCCCCAGTTCGGGCCAGTCAGACTGCTGGAGGTGGGCTGCGGCTCCGGCGCACACATCCCCACGTCGCGATGTTGTGCCGGGCGACCTGACGCTGCACCAGAGCATCTACTACTTCCGCGAGCAAGAACAGACCGCCCTCTTCGAGCACCTGTCCGGCTTCCTTGCCCCGGGCGGGACACTGCTGGTCACAACCGCGGTGCGCACCGGCCAGCTGTCCTCGGCGACGCTGGACCTGTGGGGCGCAATGAGCGAGGGAACCTCGCGCCTGCCTGCCCTCCAGAGCTGGGCCCCGCCGGCACCGAAGTGGTCCTGGGCCTAGGCTGAACCCATGACCACGAGCAGCAAGGCCCATCGTCCCGTCGCGCTGGTCACCGGCGCGAACCGCGGCATCGGCCGCGCCATTGCCCACCGCCTCGCCGACACCCACCACGTGCTGGTCGGTGGCCGCCATGCTGCCGCCGTGCAGGCCCTCGTCGACGAGCTGCCCAGTGCAGCACCCTTCGTCTGCGACCTGACCGACGAGGCCTCGGTCGCCGCCGCCGCTGGGGCCATCGACCGCCTCGACGTGCTCGTCCACTCGGCCGGGCTCAGCTCCCACGGCACCCTGGCAGAGACTCCCGCGGAGGACTGGCGACGCCTCTACGAGATGAATGTCGTCGCCGTCGCCACCCTCACCCGCCTGCTGCTCCCCCGCCTGCGCGAAGCGCACGGCCAGGTGGTCACCATCAACTCCGGATCGGGCTTCACGTCCAAGCCCGGCAATGGCGTCTACTCGGCCAGCAAGTTCGCCCTGCGCGCCCTCACCGACGCCCTGCGCGAGGAGGAACGCGGCACGGTGCGGGTCAGCTCGATCCACCCCGGCCGCGTCGACACCGACATGCAGGTGGAGCTCCAGGCGCAGCTCGGCCGCGAGTACGACCCCGACGAGCACTTGCGCCCCTCGTCGGTGGCCGAGGCGGTGGCGCTGGCAGTCTTCGCCAGCCCGGAGGCCATGGTCGAGGAGCTCAGCATCCGTCCCGTCGTGAAGTAGCTCAGGCGAAGTCGGCCCGACGGGCGGCCCGACGCAGGATCCGTAACATCGCGGGCCCCAGGAGCACCACCAGCGCGGCATTGCTCAGCGCCCGGCCACCATTCCACGCCATCGACGTGGCCAGGTTGTAGAGCACGAAGCGGTGCAGGTTCGTGCCCAACGGAGCCCCGGGCAGGAAGGACCACTGCGAGCTCGGGCCCAGGGTGAACGGCCAGAAGGCCAGGTCCATCAGCCAGCCGTAGGCAAAACCCATCACCACGCCGTAGACGGCCAGCAGGGCAATCTCCAACCGCCCCCGCAGCCGCGGCAGCAGCCCCGCTCCCAGCCCGACGAATCCCGCCGCGAGCATCTGGTAGGGCAACCACGGCCCCACCCCGGAGGTCAGCAGCGCCGAACAGAACAGCGTCGTGTTGCCCAGCACGAAACCGAAGCCCGGCCCGAAGACGCGCCCCGCGATGATGATCAGGAAGAAGATCGCCTCCAGCCCGGCTGTGCCGGCACCCAAGGGCCTCACCGCGGCACCGACCGCCGACAGCACGCCCAACAGGGCCAGTGCCTTCACATCCAGGTCGTCATTGCCCAGTTGCGTCATCACCAGCGCAATCACCACCGGCAGCACCAGCGCGAAGACCAGCGGCGTACGCCCGTCGCCGGACAGCGTCGCCCCCGGATGCCACAGCAGGGGCCAGCAGAAGGCCATCAGGGACATCACGCTGGCCACGGTGAGCATCAGGGCCGAGTGCCAGGAGACGCGGACGACTCCCCTCGACTGGCTCGGGGGACGGGGATCCGGGCTTGGGGGCCGTGACTCAGCCACGTGAGACCGCCTCTGCCAGCTCGTCGGGCGTGAGCAGTTCGACGGGACTGAAGACCTTGCTGGTCTGCGGCGCGAAGGTGGGTGAACTGGTGCACACGGCGCGGGTGGGGCCATCGGCGACGAGGTCACCATCGGCCATCACGATGGTGCGCTGGGTGGCTGCGGCGGCGAACTCGACGTCGTGGGTGCTGACGACGATGCAGGAGCCGGCGGCGGCCAGGTCGTCGAGGATGCCGTGCAGGTGCTGCTTCATCGCGTAGTCGAGGCCCCGGGTGGGCTCATCCAACAGGATCATCGTCGGGCGCGCCGCCAACTGGATGGCCAGCACCAACGCCAGGCGTTGTCCCTCGGACAGGTCACGCGGGTGGCGTTGCGGATCGAGGTCCACCCCCAGCCGGTCCAGGATCGCAACGGTGGTCCCGGCCGGCGAGGCCGTCTCCCGGTCCGCCTGGGCGCACTCCTGGGCGACGGTGGGCAGGTAGAGCAGGTCCGAGGCATTCTGTGGCACCAGCGAGACCACTTCGCGGGCATGGGCGGCGTCCACCCGGCGCGGGTCCGTCCCGTCGATGTCAATCTCGCCCGAGCTGGCGGTGGCCCCTTGCAGGGCCCACATCAGGGAGGACTTCCCGGCACCATTGCGGCCCATCAGGGCGATGGTGCTGCCGCGGGTGAAGTCCAGGCTGATCCCGTTGACCGCGCAGAGGTCGTCGTAGGCCACGCGCAGGTCCCGCACACTGCAGACGATCTCCCCGGCCGGCGGCGTTTGCGCTGGCAGGGGCCGCAGCTCGATGCGCTCCGCCGTGGCGCGACGGCGGGCGTCGCGGACGCTGAGCGGAACCTCCGCCCAACCCAGCACCCGGGCCATCGCGCTGAGCGGCGGCACCACATCAGCCCGTGCCATCACCTCACCGGCGATGCCGTACTGCACGGACCCGTCGCCGGGCAGCCAGAGGACGGTGTCGGCGTACTGCATGACGCGTTCCAGCCGGTGCTCGGCCAGCACGACGGTCAACCCCACCTCGTGCACCAGCGTGGTGATGGAGCCCAGCACGTCGGCCGCGGCATTGGGGTCCAGGGCGCTGGTGGGTTCGTCGAGCACCACGACGCGCGGTTGGGCGGCCAGCACCGCGGCGATGGCGACGCGCTGCTGCTGGCCGCCGGACAGTTCGATCAGCGGCCGACGGCGCAGGTCCGCGATGCCCATCACGTCGAGGGTCTCCTCCACCCGCTTGCGCATGGCTGCCGGATGGATGCCGAGCTGTTCCATGCCATAGGACACCTCGTCCTCGACGCGGTCGGTGACGAAACCGGACAGCGGGTTCTGCCCGACGAAACCGACCACCTCGGCCAGGTCACGCGGACGATTGCGGCGGGTCGAGCGGCCGTCGACGCGCACCTCACCGGACAGGTGCCCGCCGCTGAAGTGCGGCACCAGGCCATTGATGCTGCCCAGCAGGGTGGACTTCCCGGTTCCGGTGCGGCCCACCACCAGGCACAGGTCGCCCTCGCCGATGGTCAGGTCGACGTGTTCCAGGGTTGGCGCCTCGGCCCCGGAGTGGCGGATGCTGACGTCGTCGAAAGTGATCACAACTCGTCCTTCGGGGGTCTCGGCGTGCCCACCAGGGGCAGGGCGACGGCGGCCAGCACGGTCAGGACGCGCGGGTCCAGCATGGGCCATTCGGGTGGCGAGGTCGACGGATTGGCGACGGCCGGAGCGGCCTGGACCAGCCAGGCCGTGGCGAGGGCGGCCGCCAGGGCGCCGAAGCAGAGGACCCATTCGGGGCGGCCCCAGGCGTCGGGTCGGTAACGGGTGACCGCAAGGCGCTGCCCGGAGCGACGCAGGCCGAACCATGCCAGCAGCAGCCCCAGCACCAGGCACAGCCAGGACCAGGGCGACGAGTCCGGGATACCGAGCAGCAGGAAGGTGCCAAAGGTGACCAGCGTCGTTGCCCCCAACAGGCAGGACGTCACCAGTCTCCCCACCGGTTCCTGCGCGTGGGTGCGGCCGTAGCCGCGGGCCTCCATACCGGCCGCGAGCTGCAGGGACCGTTCGATCGCGTCCTCCAGCACGGGCACCACCACGGCGCGCACGGCATGCCAGCCCTGACCTTGCCCGCCGCGCAGTCGGCGGGCCCGTCGCACCCGTTGGACGCTCTCCACCAGTTGCGGGGCGACGCTCAAGGCCACCACCAGGGCCACGGACACCTGGTACAGGGCCGGTGGCACGGCCTTCAGGGCGCGTTTCGGGTTGGCCAGCGCATTGGCGGCCCCGACGCACAACAGCATGGCGCCCAGACGCAGCGAGTCGTAGAGGGTGTAGAGCAGCCCGTCGACGGTGACGGGGCCGCCCAATGTGATGCCCGCCGCCCACGCCGGCAATTGCAGCCGGGGAAGGCTGAACAGGACCGCGCCGGTGCGGTTGACGCCCATCACCATCTGGAAGACCATCCTGATCCCGATCACGACCAGCGCCATCACCAGGTAGGCGCCCGCAGCGCGGGCCCATGGGGCTCGCGTGCGTCGTTCGGTGACCACCACCCAGACCAGGCCGGTCACCATCACCAGCAACAGCGGGTTGCTGACCAGGCTGACGGCCACCGCGCATCCGATCGCCCAGACCCACCACGCCATCGGGTGGATGCTTCTTCGCAGCCGGGGGCGTTGGTCTGCCACGCCGATCGCGGGCGCGACGGGTGCCGCCTGCTCGCGGGTGACGCTGCGGGTCACGGGAACCTTCCGGCCGGGGCGTCGCCCGCAGGCCCAGGAGGTCTCCCGGACTCCCCCGCGGGCCACGACGGGTGTGCACCAATCCATTGCCGACGGGCATTCCGACTCGGGTATCCAGTGGATGCACCTCACGGCTGCGGGTCAGTTCCGGTCTCGCACCGGATTTCCCCGTCGACAGCCCCTCCACGCTACTCCACCGCTGCGGTGGTCTCAGATCCAGTCGCGTTGGCGCAGCAGCAGGTAGAGCCCGAGCGTCGCGACCACGATCAGCACCACCGACTGCCACAGCCCGAAGGCAGACGAGAAGCCGGGATAGGGAACGTTCTGCCCGAACCAGCCGGTGATGGCGGTGGGCACTGCGATGACGGCGGCCCAACCGGCCAGCTTCTTCATCACCGTGTTGAGGCGGGAGTCCTGCAGCGAGAGGTTGGTCTCGAAGACTGATCCGATCATGTCGCGGAGGCTTTCGGTCCATTCTGCGGCACGAAGAACGTGGTCGTAGAGGTCCTCGAAATACCCGCTCATCACAGGCGGCTGCCCCTCGCCATGTGATCCGGCGCGCATCAGCCCCGACACCACCTCACGCATCGGCAGCACCACCCGTCGCAACTGCACCAGTTCCTTGCGCAGCTGGTAGCTGGCCCTCTGCACCTGCTGGGCCTGGGAGTCCTCCGCGAAGAGCACGTCCTCCAACTCCTCGACGGCATCGTCGAGCTGTTGGATGGTCTCGAAGTGACCGTCGACGACCACGTCCAGCAGTCCGTGCACCAGCGCACCCGGCCCGCAGGCCAGCAAGTCCGGATCCTCCTGCCACCGCTGCACCACCTCGTCGATGTCGAAGCGGTCGTCGCGGCGCACCGTCACCAGCCCGCGCGGTAGCACGAAGGCGGAGATCCGGCTGGTGACCAGGCGTGACTCGTAACCGCGTTCCCGCTGCCGCAGGGAGGTGGCGTAGACGGAGACGAAATTGTGCCCGGCATGCCTGGTGGCCTTGGGCCGCTCGCCGGGGGCAACCGCATCCTCGACGGCGTGCGGGTCCAGCCCCAGCTCGGCAGCCAGCCGCTCGAGCTCGGCGACGTCACCGCCACCAGCCAGACACAGGTCCAACCAGACGAGGCTGCCCTCCGCGGCCAGGTGCTCGTCCAGCTCCTCCAGCGGGAAGTCCGTCGCGACGAGCCGACCATGGCGCCACAGCCGGGAGCGCACTGTCATCAGGCGTCGGTCTCGCCCAGGAAGTCCTTGGCGGCCTGCACGCCCAGCAACACCTCGGGCGGATTGGCGGCTGCCACCCGGATCCGTCGGGTCTGGATCTCGCTCATCGGCTGCGGCAGGTCGTCGAGGTCGAACCAGCCGACGGCCACCGACTCGTCGTCGCCCACGGCCGCCTCACCGCTGACCCAGCGGGCACGGAAGGTGTGGTCCAGGTAGTCGTTCTGGTCCCCGTTGTCGTACTGCATCCGGCCGGTGGTGCTCATCCACACCATGCGCTCGATCTCGATCTCGACGCCGGCCTCCTCCTCGGCCTCGCGGATCGCGGCGACGTGCGGGTCCTCACCGGGCTCGACGATGCCGCAGATCGGAGTCCACGAGCCATTGTCCGAGCGCTGCACGCACAACGCCTGTTCTCCCCGAGGACCCGGGCGGAGCACGACGGCGGTGGTTCCGGGCAGCCACAACAGGCTGTGTCCGAGGGACTTGCGCATTTCGACGATGAAGTCAGGTGTTGGCATGAGGCCCAGACTAGTGGTGCCCGGAGGGTGGCACAGGGCTGCCGAAGACGGCCCGAAGGCCATAGACTCCGAGCAGCAAGGCCCTGCCCAAGGCCAGTTCAAGGAGGAACAGTGGGAAACCAGATCACCAAGGTGCTCGTGGCGAACCGCGGCGAGATCGCCGTGCGCGTGATTCGTGCCGCAGCCGATGCCGGGATCGGAAGCGTCGCAATCTATGCAGACAGCGACTCCGAGGCCCTCTTCGTGAAGCTCGCCGACGAGGCCTTCGCCCTCAACGGCGCCACGCCCGCCGAGACATACCTGAATGTCGAGAAGATCCTCGACGTGGCACAGCGTTCCGGCGCCAATGCAATCCACCCCGGATACGGCTTCCTCGCCGAGAATGCAGACTTCGCCCGCGCCGTGATCGACGCCGGCCTGATCTGGATCGGCCCCTCCCCGGACGCCATCGAGAACCTCGGCGACAAGGTCAAGGCCCGTCACATCGCGCTGAAGGTGGGCGCGCCGCTCGTTCCCGGCACCCCCGATCCCGTGGCGAATGCCGACGAGGTCGTCGCGTTTGCCCAGGAGCACGGGCTGCCGATCGCCATCAAGGCCGCCTTCGGTGGTGGCGGCCGTGGCCTGAAGGTCGCCCGCACCATGGAGGAGGTGCCCGAGCTCTTCGAGTCGGCCACCCGTGAGGCCGTCACGGCCTTCGGCCGCGGTGAGTGCTTCGTCGAGCGTTACCTGGACAAGCCGCGCCACGTCGAGACCCAGTGCCTCGCCGACCAGCACGGCAATGTCGTCGTGGTCTCCACGCGCGACTGCTCGCTGCAGCGTCGCCACCAGAAGCTCGTCGAGGAGGCCCCCGCGCCCTTCCTGACCGACGACCAGCTGGAGCGGCTGTATGCCTCGTCGAAGGCGATCCTCAAGGAGGCCGGATATGTCGGTGCCGGCACCTGTGAGTTCCTCGTCGCCCAGGACGGCCTGATCTCCTTCCTCGAGGTCAACACCCGTCTGCAGGTGGAACACCCCGTCTCCGAGGAGGTCACCGGCCTCGACCTCGTCCAGCAGATGTTCCGCATCGCCAATGGCGAGGAGCTCGGCTTCGACGATCCCGAGATCCGCGGCCACTCGATCGAGTTCCGCATCAATGCCGAGGACGCGGGCCGCAACTTCATGCCTGCCCCCGGCACCCTGGTCAAGTGGCAGGCCCCCACCGGCCCCGGCGTCCGCGTCGACGAGGGCTACCACGCCGGCATGACCGTCCCCGGCTCCTTCGACTCCCTCGTGGGCAAGGTGATCGTCACCGGCACCGACCGTGCCAATGCCATCGCCCGCTCGCGTCGTGCGCTGAAGGAGATCGTGCTCGAGGGCATGCCGACGGTGATCCCCTTCCACCAGGCCGTCCTGGATGATCCCGCCTTCATCGGTGACGGTGAGACCTTCGGTGTCTACACCAACTGGATCGAGACCGAGGCCGACCTGCAGGTCCATCCCTACACGGGCACCCTGGGTGAGGCCGACGAGGTCGAGGAGTCGCAGACCGTCGTCGTCGAGGTGAATGGCCGTCGTCTCGAGGTCAAGCTGCCCGGTGGTCTGGCCTCTTCCGGCCGTCCCGCGGGCAAGAAGGCCAAGCGTCCCACCAAGCGTGACCGTGGCGGCGCCAAGGTCAGCGAGGCCTCGGGCAATTCCGTCACCGCCCCCATGCAGGGCACCGTGGTGAAGCTGGCCGTCGAGGAGGGCCAGACCGTCGCCGAGGGTGACCTGGTGGTGGTCCTGGAGGCCATGAAGATGGAGAACCCCGTCACCGCACACCGTTCGGGCGTCATCAAGGCCGTCGGTGCCCAGGTGGGCGAGACCGTCACCGCCGGTGCCGTCCTCTGCGAGATCGACGACGCGGAGTGATCCATCGTCGGCGGTGAACAGGCCGTGAAGTTCCGCCGAGGCGGGCCCAGAACTTGGGCCCGCCTCGTGCATGCTCCACACTGGGTTACATGTTCGAGATGCTCATCGTCCTCATGGTGCTGGTCACCGTGTGGGGCCTGTTCCAGTCCAGCCGCCGCAACAAGGCCGTCGAGGCCCAGCAAGCGGCGGAGCTGGAGGCAGCCCTGACCACCAGTCGTCGGGCCGCCGACGAGGACGTCACCAAGTTCGGTGAGGAGCTGCAGCGCCTGGACTCGCAGGTGGCCGGCCATCCCTTGGACGCCGCGATGCGGCAGGACTACGAGCGGGCCCTGGACGCCTACGAGAATGCCAAGTCCTCCCTGGCCGCCGTGACCAAGCCCGACGAGATCCGTCACGTCACCGAGGTGCTGGAGGACGGCCGCTACGCCATTGCCTGCGTCAACGCCCGCGTCGCCGGAGAACCGCTGCCGCAGAAGCGGCCACCGTGCTTCTTCAACCCCGCCCACGGGCCCAGCACGCAGAACGTGAAGTGGACTCCCCCGGGTGGCGCGGAGCGCGACATCCCGGCGTGCGCCGCCGACGCGGAGCGCGTGCTGGCCGGCGCCGACCCCTACATCCGCACCGTCCAGGTGGGCGCCCAGCGAGTGCCCTACTGGCAGGGAGGCCCCGCCTACGCCCCGTGGGCACAGGGCTACTACACCGGCTGGTCCGGCTCCAACCTGATCCGCGACATCGCCATCGGCTCGATGGTCTTCCACGGCATGAGCGGCCTGCCCTACATGATGGACGGGATGGGCGATGGCATGGGTGAGATGTTCGAGGGCTTCGGCGACGGCTTCGAGTCGATCGGCGACGGCATCGGCGGCATGTTCGACGGCATCGGCGACTTCTTCGGTGACTGACCCCGTCGGACGCCTCGTGACCGCCCTCGGCCTGGCCGGGGGCGGTCTTGCCGTCGGGGCACTGGCCGCCGCCCACCAGATCAGTGGCCCCCAGCGGCCGGACCTGGCCTATGCCATGAGCCCCTTCGAGGTGGGCGCGGCAGCGGAGGACGTCACCTTCCGTGCCGCCGACGGCACCCGACTGGCCGGCTGGTGGCTGGAGCGGCCCGGCAGCGAGCACGTCGTGGTGGTCAGCCACGGCCACCGCGGGTCCAAGGCGGACATGTTGGGCATCGGCCCGGGCCTGTGGTGGGCCGGCGCGTCGGTGCTGCTCTTCGACTTCCGCGGCAATGGAGACTCGGAGGACGGCCCACAGTCCCTGGCCCACTACGAGCAGCAGGACCTCGCCGCCGCCATCGACTGGGCCGCGGAGCGCCGCCCCGGTTCCCGGATCAGCCTGCTGGGCTTCTCGATGGGTGCCGCCACCAGCATCCTGGTGGCCGCCCGTGACCGGCGCGTCGAGCGAGTACTTGCCGATTCACCCTTCGCCGACATGCACGGCGTGATCGCCTCGGCGGCGCGCGGGATGCATCTGCCGCCGGTGCCGCTGGTGGGGCTCGTCGACGTGGTGACCGGCCTGCGCTATGGCTACCGCTTCCGGGATGTGCAGCCCGTCGACGTCGTCCAGGAGATCGCACCCCGGCCGCTGCTCATCGTGCACGGCACGCAGGACCACGTGATCCCCGTCGAGCATGCCCACAGACTGGCCGACGCCGCCGGCGATGGCTGTGAACTGCGCATCGTCGACGGCGTCGACCACTGTGGTGCCTATTTCGCCGACCGGCCCGGCTACATCGAGCGGGCCGCCGACTTCCTCGGACTGTGACTGATTACTCAGTAACCGCCAGAGGAAGAATCCTTCGCACGCAGCAAGTCATGCATGCCTACGAATCTCCACTCTTCGAGACCATCAATCATGATACCAAATCTATAGGAACTTCGACGAAATTCATCAACGATTTGGGCTAGCGTCACCCCACTGGATCCGCGACGGAGATAACTCTCAATCCCCACAACCGCCTTTGCCAATTCCTTTACCTTCTGATCCGAACTCGTCCGACACATTGACCGCGCGGTCGTCATGGCATATTCAATGTGCGATTTTCTCGGTCCATGAGTCCCACGCAAATCCGAGACTGAAGCGCAAACTAGCCCCAACGCCAATTCAGAGTTCCCACAGGCATACTCCGCCATCGCCCATTCAACGAGAAATCCCCGCACCTTGATCGCCGAATCAGAATAACTACTCCGGTGATCCCAGACCGCCCGAGCATACTGCGTAGAGAACTCGAACCTCCCTTGATCTCGTGCAACCTTCATTAGGTTCACTCGTGGCTCAAGGATTTCCGTCGCACCACGTACCGCCCCGTAAGCCGCAACATGCGCTTCGCTAGCGTCGAAGCTATCATGTCCATTCATCTTCGCAGCCAGTCGGTAGGCATTATGAAATTGACTCTCCTGATCCTGCAGGCGCAGCCTCCCCCCAGCTTCCCCAATCAGACCTAGGACCGCATTCAACTCGCCGGACTGACGGGCAATCTTCACGACATACTCAGCGATCCTGCCGTGCCGCACGTAAACTCGCGAACCGATGACAGATACACCTACTTCACGACCAAGTGGGTCAACCGCAAAACGAAGCACATCGCCTGAACTGATACCGATAATCTCACCAAGGACATCAAAACTGACACCGTCCTCGTCCTCCTGCCAGAGATCCCAAGCAACCTGGACAACCGCAATAATGATGAGAATCTGTCGCATGTTTGTTCTGTACAGCTCTAGCTTTTCCAAACGGACCATCAAGTCTTCAACACGATCAACGAGGTCATCGCTGGCCCACAAATCCAACATGCCTCCCAGCAAGGAGCTTCCTTGAGCACCACCAGAGGCGGCGATGATCATGTTGGCAATGTCTTGGGTTGACTTCGTGTCGTACGGTGGCGGCAACACCCGAGCCCCCCGATACCACCCGGCTATGTCGAAGGCATCAACTTCCGTGGGACCATGGAAATCAAGAATCGTCACAGAAGCCGCATGACCTGCAGCCATTCCCGCCAAAGTGGATCGATAGTGCGTGTGCACAGCAAGGACCCAAATAATCCGTCCTTCGTCTGGGCGGCAGCCAGTGATCAACGTCCGACGAATGTCGTTTAGGACGAGGTCGGCCTCATCGATAAAAAGGATAGTTCTTCCAAACATGGCCCGCATTTCGGCGACCCAACTAGCTGAGATTGCGGGGGCCCCCGGCTCTCTATAAAGGAGGTTCCATCCCTCTGATTGCACCTGCAGGGCCAACTGGCGGAGCGCCGTGGATTTACCTTCTCCGGCGGGAGCTACCAAGGCTAGAACCGCATCGCCTTGGGCGGACATGGCCTCGTGCAGCAATGTTTGAGCCTCTCGGGCCGAACTGAGAATCGGAGCGCTGCGCACCGTGGCCCACGATGGGTGAATCCCCTGGCAGTATTCGAGAATCTCATCCGCACTTGCAGTCGGGGGCATCTGGCCCCCCAGCGGCATCCAGCCAGGAAGCCTTACCAAGGACTCCCGCTCCAAACCGGATACCTTCGCAAGCACCGCGGTAAAGAAATCAGCCGCGTCGATCCCGTTGTAAAAATTAACGTTGCGCGCTCCTAGAATCTTCCCGAATATAGGGCCAACATCTTGAGAGTCCATGGAATAATTGAGCCAAATCAACCCGCCGCCGCTCTGGGCGAGTTCACCGCTTGAAACCAACTTGTCAAGAGTCCGGGTAAATGAATCATCCCAACCGCCATAGGCAACGACTACAACCAAAGTCCCCAATAGCGCTCGCCGGATGCTAGATTCGAAGTCGTCACGCCTTCGCTCAAGCTGATCTGCAGTCGACATTGTGTCCCGATTCCAGAATCCATGAAGGTGGACGACGGGAACCCCGCGGCTCACGATGGTCTCAAGATCAGTAAATTGGTCAGTTGAGACATGGCAGGTAAAATGATCAACCCCCTCAAGATCCAACGCGCATTCTGCAAGAGGATCAAAATTTGTTGTCCAGAGAGCGCTCATTTGTTGCTTGGGAATTCTAGCTACAAGTCGAGACATCGCAGCCTGCGCTTTGGTGATCCGCCATTCATCGGAGGCCCCAGCGCGAGCACTTTCAACTGCTGCGCGGATAACGCGATCCACGATCGGGGCACCACGACGTTGTTTGAGTTTCATCGCTGCCTGTCGATACGCGACCCCTGGAGAACCTCTGAGGATATGCTCCTCATCGCTCCTGGGTACGTTGGCGGCCGCCAAGAACTGCTTGGCCATGTCTTTAGCCCCTGGCACCACTGGCACACTCAAGCCAGAACCAAAGAGGAGTGCAATCGGGAGATCAGGGCGCTCCTGAATATGATTCGTCAAAAACTCGACTGCATCATCGAAGTCGCTACTCATCGCATCTCCAGTGCCATAGAGCGTAGTGTAACGACAGACTTGCATAAGCGCAGGAGAACCTGCGAATCGGGCCCCGTCCGGCCAGCGAGATGCCGCTCACACGGCCGGGCATCGAGGTGTGCTGACCGGACACGTTGGTGGACGAGCAGAGTCAGCCAACAAGCCTCGATTTCCTTGTCAGACCGACTTACAGCGGTAGAGGCCGCTGCCTCGGGCGGGTCGGTCGGATCGCTTATCTACCAGTACCGCGACGACATCCCGCCCCGCCGAGCTGGAGCGGTGACACCAATGAGGACCCGGACATACCAGAGCGATTCCGACCCGCGGATTCACGGCCCTTGGTCGGCCAGATGTGCAGGTTCTTCCCGACGTGAAGATCCATTCCTGCGCTTCACACCTGCGTGCTGGAGGGCTTCTCCGGGTGGGCGTGCAGGTGCAGGCGTCGGGCCGCCTCGGCGATGGAGCCGGACATCGACGGGTAGACGGTGAAGTCATGGCTGAACTGGTCCACCGTGATCTTCTCCGCGACGGCGAGGGAGATGGAGTGGATCAGCTCGCTGGCGTGCGGGGCCACCACGACGCCGCCGACGATGAT